>CAYTAG010000043.1:0-18812 GCA_964435625.1 uncultured Halobacteriales archaeon
GTCGCGGGCCTTCGGCACCGCCAGGGGGTCCGAGGGGTCCCAGTCGGCGGCGCTGTTGAGGATCATCCGGTCGGTGCCGTGCTCCTCAAGCAGGTCGATGGCCGCCCCCTGCTCGATCTTGCCGGGGTACAGCGTGAACCCGACCCAGCAGTCCGTCCCCGTGGCGACGTCGATGGTGTTCTCGGTGTTGTGGTCGATGATTATCCGTTCCTGGGTGACGCCCTCGTCCTCGATCACGTCCACGATGGTCTCGGTGCCCGCGCGCTTGTCGGTGTGGGGCGTGTGGACGATGACGGGCAGTTCGCGCTCCTCGGCCATCCACAGTTGCTCGCGGAGGGCGTCGCGCTCCTCCTCGGTGTCCTGGTCGAGGCCGATCTCGCCGACGCCGACGACCGGGTCGCGGTCGAGGTACTCCGGCACGCGGTCCAGCACCTCCCGGGCCATCTCGGGGTAGTTGGCCTCCTTCGGTTCGAGGGCGATGGTCACGTAGTGGTCGATGCCCGCGACCCGCTCGGCCCGCTCGGTCTCGTGTTCGATGATCTGCTCGAAGTAGTCGAAGAACGCGCCCGCGTGCTGCTTGTCGGTGCCGCTCCAGAACGCCGGCTCGATACAGCACTCGATGCCCGCCAGCCGTGCGCGCTCGTAGTCGTCCGTCGAGCGCGACACCATGTGCATGTGGGGGTCGATGATCCGCATCGCGTAAACCCGTCGGGAACAGGGCCTTAGTTATAAATTGCCAACCGGAGCGGTAAGCTCGGTCGACCTCGATGGACGGCCGCAGCGTCCGACGATTACCGGATGTACGCCCGGCCAACTCCCCACGAAGGCCACGGTTACGGAACAAGCCATAAACGTCGCCGTCCCCGACGTATTTCGTCCATGTGGCACGCTTTGGCACGAACGGTGGAGCGGATCGCCAGGGGGACGAGCGGCCGTCAACCGGCCGCAGGGAGAGAATGACGCGGACGGGCGTCTGGTTGATCGGCGCGCGCGGCAACGTGGCGACGATGGCGGTGGCCGGCGCCCGGGCGGTGGCCCGGGGGCTCACGTCGACGACCGGGATGGTGACCGCCCGCGACCCGGTGGCACGGCTGGACCTGCCGGCAGTCGGGGACCTCGTCTTCGGCGGCCACGACGTCCACAGCGGCAGCCTCGTCGCCTCGGCGCGCCGGCACTGCGAGCGCAACGGCGTCCCCGACCGGGACGTGCTGGACGCGGTCGAACCGGACCTGGCCGCGGTCGACGAGCGGGTCCGGCCGGGAGTCGCGGTCAACGCCGGTCAGGCCGTCGAGGACGGCGCGGACGAACTCCGGACGGTCGACTCGCTGCGAGGGGCCGTCGCGGCGTTGCGGGAAGACTACGAGGCCTTCCGGGCGGACCAGGACCTCGACCGCGTGGTAGTCGTCAACGTCGCCTCGACGGAACCGCCGCTGGCCGACCCCGGGCGATACGACACCCGCGAGGCGGTCGAGCGGGCGCTCGACGCCGACGACCCGGACCTCCCGGCGAGCGCGCTGTACGCCTACGCGGCCCTGGTCGAGGGCCACCCCTACGTCAACTTCACGCCCAGTACGGGCAGCGACCCCGGTGGCCTTCGGGAACTGGCCCGTGAAGAGAGCGTCCCGCACATGGGCAAGGACGGCAAGACCGGGGAGACGCTGGTGAAGTCCGCGCTGGCGCCGATGTTCGCCGGCCGCAACCTCCGGGTGCTGTCCTGGGAGGGACACAACGTCCTCGGCAACGAGGACGGGCGCGTCCTGGAGGACGAGGCCAACGAGGCCGGCAAACTGGAGAGCAAGGGCGGCGTCCTCGACGGGATCCTCCCCGAGATCGAGCACAACCACGTCCGGATCGACTACACCCCCTCGCTGAACGACTGGAAGACGGCCTGGGACTACGTCCACTTCGAGGGCTTCCTCGAAACCGAGATGACCATGCAGTTCACCTGGGAGGGGTCGGACTCGGCGCTGGCCGCCCCGCTCGTGCTGGACCTGGCGCGGTTGCTCGCACACGCGGACGAGCACGGCGAAGGGGGCCTCCAGCACCACCTCGCATCGTTCTTCAAGGCGCCGCTCGGCGTCGACGAACACGACCTCTCCCGGCAGTTCGACGCGCTCTCGGAGTACGTCGTGAGACACGTCGGGGAGTTCCCCGACGAGGAGTCCGAGGGCGATCCGACCGACGAGTCAGAGGGCGATTCGCCGGACGACGAGGACGGCGATCCGACCGACGGGGACGGACCGGCGAGCGACGACCGCCGCTCGCGGACGGACGTCTCCACCGACGGGGGCGAGTAGAATGAGCGAATCGTCCGCCGGGCGGGTCGTCGTCCTCGACGTGATCGGGTTGCAGTCCGACCACTTGACGGCGGGGCTGGCGCCGAACCTGGCCGAACTGCTCGGGGCGTCGACCCACCTCGAACCGGCGTTTCCCGCGCTGACGGTCCCGGCGCAGACGACGCTGGCCACGGGCCGTTCACCGGGTGCCCACGGCGACATCGCCAGCGGCGAGTACGACCGCGAGCGCGACGCGGTCGCGTTCTGGGAACGCGACCGCGACGACCGCGACCGCCTCTGGGAGACCGCCAGCGACGCGGGACTGACGACGGGAGCCCTGTTCTTCCAGCACCTGATCGGCACGACCGCCGACGCGGCGATCACGCCCTCGCCCATCGAGGACGAGAACAACGACCTGATCGAGATGAACTGCTGGACGAACCCCGACGGCTGGTACGACGAGTTGCAGGCGGCCCACGGCCACTTCCCGCTACACGCCTACTGGGGACCCGGCGCCAGCGAGGAGAGCAGCGAGTGGATCCTCACCGCGGCCGCCGACGCCGTCGAGCGGTTCGACCCCGACCTGCTGTGGGTGTACGTACCCCACCTCGACTACGCCGGTCTCCGGCACGGACCGGGCGAACAGTTGCGCGAGCAGATCGGGGTCGTCGACGACCTCGTGGGCGAGTTCCTCGACGTCCTCCGGGACGACCGCTGGGACGAGACCGCCGTCACCGTCGTCAGCGAGTACGGCTTCCACGCGGTCGACCGGCCGGTCTTCCCGAACCGTGCGCTGCGTGACGCCGGCCTGCTCGAAACGGCCGCGGACGGCGACGTCGACGTCCCGGCCTCCGACGCCTTCGCCATGGTCGACCACCAGGTCGCGCACGTCTACGCCGAGGAGGCCGCGCTCGGCGACGCGCGGGCCGCGCTGGCGGACCTCGACGGCGTGGCCGAGGTGCTGGACGACGAGGGGAAGGCCGAGCGCGGCATCGACCACCCCAACAGCGGCGACCTCGTACTCGTCGCCGATCCCGACACCTGGTTCCAGTACTACTGGTGGACCGATCCCGCGGACGCCACACCGTACGCCGAGGAGATGGACATCCACGCCAAGCCCGGCTTCGACCCCTGCGAACTGTTCTTCGGGGAGTCCGGGATGGTGTCGCTGGACCCCTCGCAGGTCGGCGGGTCGCACGGCCGCGTCGACGAATCGACGTTCGGGGTTTTCGGTTGGGGCGGCCCGGCGGCGCCTGCGGTCGACTTACCGGAGGCGGTCGATGCGCGGGCGGTCACCCCGACGGTCGCGGGTCTGCTCGGCGTCGAATCGAGCCTCGACGCCGAGGGTGTGGACCTGGTAGACCGAACGGGAGCGTGATCGGCGGAGTCCCGAACCGGGCCGCGACCAACGCTTCACTTTCTAAAGTATACTGTTTGGATTCTAAAGTATTATACTTTAGAAAGTAAAGCTTCGGCGGCCGGCCCGGTCGCGTCGCACGCCGGGGCTGGTGCCCTGCTACGGTGGTGCCCGGTCGTGCAAAGGTGGCCGGCACGGCCGCAATGGGCGCGGCCTCGGAGGGGGTCGTTGGCGGTCGGACAGCCTTCAGTTGTAACTGTAGTCGGTGGATCGTCGGAACGACCGTGACGCGGCACACGGCAACTAGGGATGGCCACACCCTCCCCAGCCGACTGCGTTACTCGTCGCTCCCTCGCTTCGCTCGGTCGCGCCTGCGTTACTCGCCCACCGTCGGAGCAAGCTCCGACGTGCTCCCGCTCGCACGCTCGCGGGAACCTCGCGCACGTTCCTCGCGCGCGCCGACGTCCGACGATGGGCTGGCGGAACGACGTCGAAGGTCCGTCGCCGCGCCATCGCCGACGCTTTCCCTGCGACCGCCCGGCAAACGCTAAGTGCGACCGGTTCGAACTGGGGATCATGTGGCGTTCCCGGTCCGGCCGGGACGGAGAGACGGTCACCTGCATCGCCTGCGGGAGTTCGCTCGCCCGGTCGTCGGCCCGCGAATACGACAAGTACGGCGACCGCTGGGACCGCAACGAAAAGACCTTCGAGTACCTCTGCAAGGCCTGTCACGCCGAACTCTGTCACCAGCCCCGCGCCGAACTGGAGGGCTTGCTGGTCGAGATCGACGCCGGCGACCAGGACAGCGACGAGTTCCTGGAGTGGTACTGCGCGCTCGTCGAGGAGCGCTACGGACCGCTGGAGGAGAACTGACGAACGCACCGACCACGCCGGGAGGCGCTCGACCGTCCCGCCGGCGGACGGTCGTCGCTCGCGCCGGCGGACGCTCGACCGCCTCGCCGACTGGCGCCCGTGGACGGCCGTCCGCGACCGCCGTCGATCCCCGGACGTTCTCGCTCCGATTCAGGCCGCCCCGAGACGGCGACCGAGTTCGAACACGACGACCGTCGCGAGGACCACCCCCACCGCCAGGACGAAGCCGACGGCGACCGCCGTCAGGCCCGCACGGAGGGTACTCGCCACCGAGAGCCCGACGAGCAACGCCGCGAGCACGCCGAGGGTGACCGTGACCGCGAGCGGGAGGTCGAAGCCGTCGTCCGCACCGTGGTCCCGCGCAAGGATGGTATCTACGAGTTCCATTGCCACTACCTGTTTCCCGGGGAACCATAAACCGACCAACGGATTCTCTCGGGGAGAGAACGCCGTCCACCTTTTAGGTTCCCCCGGCCCCGACGGGGAAACGGAGCGATCCGCCGGTTGGGACGATACCCTCTGGAACGCTCCGATGCGCTCATCCACCTCGGTACGGGCCTTCCGTACCGAATCCCCTCGTCGTCCGGGACCGAAACGTCCCGGTTCGGCCTTTTCGCGCCGGTCGATCCCCGGGAGCCGCGGTCGGCGCAGGCGACACGACTAACTACCGGTCCCGCATACGGACGCCCATGACCGACACGGACGCGCAGGCCGCGGCGGGAACCGCCGAAGGCCAGGGGCCGGTTCGGATCGACGAGGAACTGGCCCGCCACGTCGAGAACGGCCGCGACGACCTCCTCGAGAAGTTCGAGATTCCGGACGCGTTTCCCCCCGAAGTGATCGAGGAGGCCGAGGCCCGAACCGAGGACATCCAGGCCGAGATCGAGGCGAAGGTCGACGAGCGCGAGGACCTCCGGGACATGACGACCTGGACGACCGACCCCGTCGACGCCCAGGACTTCGACGACGCGCTCTCGGTCGAGGAGCGCGACGACGAATACGTCCTGTGGGTCCACATCGCCGACGTGACCCACTACGTGAACCCCGACACGGCGATGTGGGAGGAAGCCAAGAACCGGGGCAACACCGTCTACCTGCCGGGGTACACCATCCACATGCTGCCGCCGGTGCTCGCGGAGACGGTCTGCTCGCTGGTGCCCCACGAGGACCGGCTTGCCCACACCGTCGAGATGCACCTCGACAAGGAGACCCTTTCTTACGAGACCATCGACATCTACAAGTCGGTCGTCCGCAGCGACGCCCGCCTCACCTACACGCAGTGCGAGAACGTCCTCGACGACCCCGACGCCGCCGAGGAGTTCCTGGAGGACCCCGACGTCGACCTCGCGGAGAAGAACCAGCTCGTGTGGGAACTGGCCGACCGGATGCACGAACAGCGCAAGGAGGACGGTTCGCTCGTCCTCAACCCGCGGCGGGACCGCGCACACACCATCATCGAGGAGTGCATGCTGAAGGCCAACAAGGCGGTGACCCACGTGCTGATGTGGGACCGCGGCGTCGAGGCGATGTACCGGGTCCACCCCCAGCCGAGCCCGGACGAGTGGGACGAGGCGCTGCGCGAGATCCAGGAACTGGAGGGCGTTTCGATCCCCGGCGACTCCTGGGAGGACCCCCGTAAGGCGGTCAACGCCACCCTGGAGGAGGCGCCGCCCCGGCAACTGGACAAGATCCAGTGGGCGGTGATGAAGGTGATGCCGCGCGCGAAGTACATGAACGACCCCTTCGGCGGCCACCACGCGCTGAACTTCGAGATCTACGGCCACTTCACCAGCCCCATCCGGCGGTTGTCGGACCTGGTGAACCACTGGATCGTCCACGAGAACGACGTGCCCGCCGACCTCGCGGCGCTGTGCGACCGCGCCAGCGACAAGCAGAAGGACGCCGAGACCTGCGAGCGGGAGTACCGCCAGTTCCTCGAAGAGGTCGGGCTGGACCCCAACGCCGTCAACAACCGCGGCGTCGAGGTCGTCGAGGACCCCGAAGAGGCCGACGCGGCCCTGCAGTAGCGACTGCAGGACGGCCGTCGTTTTCAGCCCTCCGCCCCGAGAGCGTCGCGTGCACGTCCGCGAGGCGACGACCGCCGACGCCGAGGCGGTCAGGACGGTCCACCACGAGTCGATCACCGGCCTCGGCCCGGCCGCCTACAGCGACGAGCAGGTCGAGGCCTGGGCACGGGGCGTCGAGGACGCCGACTACGAGGCGGCGATCACCGACGACGACGCCCACTTCGTCGTGGCCGAACGCGACGGCGAGGACAACGGCCCTGACGACGAGGGGCGCGACGACCACGGCGACGACGCCCCCGCCATCGTCGCGTTCGGGTCGCTCTCGCTGTCGGCGCCCGAGGACTACGAGGCCGACGTCGACGCCGAGGTGACCGGGGTGTACGTCCACTCCGGGGTGGCCCGCCAGGGCGTCGGGACTGCGGTCCTGTCCGATCTGGAGCGGCGGGCACGCGCCGAAGGCGTCGGAGCGCTCGGCCTCTCGGCGTCGCTGAACGCGGTGGCGTTCTACGAGGACCGCGGGTACGAGCGCGTGCGGGCGTACGACCACGAGTTCTCGGCAGCCCTGTCGACCGGCGTCGAGGGGACCGTCGTCGAGATGCGCACGGACCTGTGAGCGCTTCCCCGAAGCGGGCCGAAACCCCTAAAGGCCGTCCGCCCGGGCGGACGGTATGGCCGGCAAGCGATGTCCGGAGTGCGGTGGCCTCGTCGAAAACACCGGCGGGACGGCCTACGAGTGCCGGGAGTGTGGCGCCACCTTCGACGGCGCGGACCTGTTTCTCCCGTAGTGGCCGGACCGCCAACTATATACGCAGTCGTCGCCTCACCCCGGACGGAGTTTCGTAATGGCAACTGGTACGGTGTCCTTCTTCCACGACCAGAAGGGCTACGGATTCATCGAGACGGACGATTCGGACGACGACGTGTTCTTCCACATGGAGGACGTCGGCGGGCCGGACCTCGACGAGGGACAGGAAGTCGAATTCGAGATCACGCAGGGACAGAAGGGTCCCCGCGCGGAGAACCTGACCCGGGTCTGAGCCGCCACTCGCGCGGCCGGGAGACCCGTACGGGAACACACCGACTTTTTGCGACGCGACGCCCCAGGAAGCGGCATCGCCGGTCGCGGCCCCGGCAGCCACGGGACGAGCGCCGGCGACCGCGAAGGTATTTATCCGTCACGCCGGTACCTCGGTGCATGTACGACTTCGCGGTCGTCGGCGCGGGGCCGGCGGGGTCGCGGTTCGCCCGCCGGGCCGCCGAGGCCGGGTACGACGTCGTCGCGTTCGAACGCGGGGAGGTGGGGAAGCCGCTGGCCTGTTCGGGCCACGTCAGCCTCGACCTGTGGGAGTACGCGCCCGACGGAGCGCGCGAGCGACTCCGCCAGAACGAGATCACGGGCGCGCACTTCCACGTCGGCGGACCGGACAGCCGGGCGTACACCTTCTACAAGCGGGAGGCGGTCTCGAACGTCATCGACCGCGTGGGACTGGACGAACTGCTCGCGGAGGCGGCCCGCGACGCGGGCGCCGAGGTCCGCGCGGGCCACACCGTCACCGACGTCGAGGAGCGCGCCGACCGGGTCGAACTCGAAGTAAAAAGCGGCGGCGAGACGGAGACGGTCGAGGCGAAGATGGTGGCCGGCTGCGACGGGCCGACCTCGCGGGTGCGGCAGGCGCTGGACCTCCCCGAGCCCGGCGAGTTGCTACACGGCGTGCTGGCGTTCGATCCCGACCCCGATCACGGCGACCGGGTGGACGTCCACCTGACGGCACCGTCCTTTTTCGCGTGGCGCATCCCCCGGGGCGAGGCCGGCGTCGAGTACGGCCTCGCGGCCCCGCCCGACGAGGACCGGGGCGCCCGCGAACTGTTCGACGAACTGACGGCGGGCTACGACGTCGACACCGAGCACTTCTGCTCGGGCGCCATCCCCATCGGCCCGCCGGATTCGGTCACGGGCCACCGCGGCTTCCTGATCGGCGACGCGGCGGGCCAGACCAAGCCGTTCACCGGCGGGGGCATTCTCTACGGGATGACCGCGGCCGACCACGCCGCCCGCACCATCGACCCGGACGACCCCGCTACGCTGGCCAACTACGAGCGCGCCTGGCGCGAGGACCTCTCGCGGGAGATCCGGCTGGGCCACTGGCTACGGCGGGCGTACGAACTCCCGGAGCCGGTCCAGCGGGTCGGCCTGCGGCTGTTCTCCGGCGAGGTCGGCGTCCACATGGACCGACCCACGTCGTTCTTCTCGCGGGACCACCTCCGGAAGTGGCTGTCCTGATCCCCTCACCACTCGTCGATCCGGGGGTCCAGCAGGACGGCCGCGACGTCCTTCAGCAGGGTTCCGAAGATGCCGACGAACGCGACGACCATGGTCGTGCCCAGCACCAGGGGCACGTCCCGCGCCATGATGGCATCGTAGGTCAGCGTGCCGAACCCGGGGATGCCGAAGACGTACTCGACGACGAACACGCTCACCACCAGAACCCCGAACAGGTCCACGAACAGCAACGAAAGCAGCGGAACCGCCGCGACCCGCAGGGCGTGCCGGAGGACGCCGAGCGGGCCGAGCCCCTTCGCGCGGACCAGCCGGACGAACTCGGCGCCCAGGTGCTCCAGGGTCTCCATGCGGGCGTGCCGGAGCTGGCTGGCGAACAGCGTCGTCGACAGGACGAACGTGGCCAGGCCGATGCCCAGGAGGTTCTCGGGCGCCCACGGCGGGACTGCAGTGTAGACGTCCGCATCTAGCTGGAAGTAGTAGCCCCCACCCAGCGCGATGGGCTGGGTCGTCAGGTGGATCAGCGCGGCCGCGAGCCAGAAGGTCGGAATGCCGAACCCGACGTACGCGAGGACGGTCCCGCCCCGGTCGAGCCGCGAACCGTCCCGGAGCGCCAGGTACGCGCCGAGGGCGATCCCGCCGACGGCCGACAGCAGCATCGACGGGACGACGTACGCCAGCGTGTACGGGAGTTGCCGGGCGATCAACGTGATCACGGGGAGGTTTATCGTCGTCGAAAGCCCCCAGTCGAAGGTGGAGACGTCGACGAGCCACCTGGTGTACCGGGAGAGCACCGGTTCGTCGAGGTTCCGGGCCTCCCGGTAGGCCTCGACCTCCTGCTGGATGAGCGCCAGCCGTTCCTCGGGTGGGGCGTACCGGTGTTCCAGCGCCGCCGTGTACTGGACCTCGGCGACGTTCGGGTCCGGCGTGAGCGCGACGAACGCGAACGCGACGGTCACCACGACGTACAGCGACAGGACCGCGAAGACGACCCGGCGCGCGATCCGCCGGGTCGGACTGACCGTCCGGTCGGCACTCACGGCCGACCACCTCCGGCGGCCGGTCGCGGGGGTCGCCGCGACCGTGGCCACTGCGGCGGGTCGAGGCACCGTCTCGGCGGCCAGGGAGACCATCTCGGCGGTCGTATATGCCGTCTCGGCGGTCGTCCGGACGCACCGTGGACGCCGTGCGGGGACATCGCTACCGGCCCGTTTCGGCGCGACCGACAAGAAAGTAGCCGCTCGACTGTGGGATTTTAGTTGCCCGGGCTGGCACGCACGGACGTGCGCGAACGAACTGCCCCTTCCTGTACGCCGGGGTTCCCCGTTCGACCCCGTTCGCGTCCCCCGATAGCGTCCGGCCGCGTCCGCCGGGCGCGCCCGGCGGACGCCCGCGACGGGACCCGTGACCAGCGATGACCGCGAACGACGCCCCTCCACGAACGGACGGGCCCGCCCACGGCCAGGAGAGCGCCGGCGAGTACGAGTGGGCCGGGCCGGTGGCGCGGACGACGTTCCTGCGCTGGCGGCCGCGGGTCGTCGTCGCCACCCTCGGCCTCGTGGCGGTCGCCGCCGTCGCCGACGCCAGGGGGGCCGGCCCCGGCTGGCGCGTCCTCGACTGGCTGTACGTGGCCTCGCTGGTCGTCCTGCTTGGATACGTCGTCGCGCCGGTGGTCGTCAACCGCGCGGCCGCGGCCCGCTACCGGGAGGCGCTGGCCGGCAACAGGCTGGCCGTGGCGAGCCTGGGGTACGTCGTCGCCCTCCTCGTGGTCGGCACGGTCGGCCCCTGGCTGGTGGGACCGTCGACGACGAACCTCGCACACAGCTATCAGCCCCCGGCGTTCGCCAGCGTCCCCGAGTCGCTCCCGGCGGAGTGTCTCGGCCAGGTCGCGGACCTCCAGTGCCAGGGGACGCTGCGGTACCCCCTGGGGACCAACGGCCAGGGCGAGGACATGCTCCGGGTGCTTGTCCGGGGGAGCCACGTCGCCGCCCAGGTTGCGCTGGTCGCCTCGGCGCTGCTGGTGCCCATCGGGACCGCCGTGGGACTGGTCGCCGGCTACCGCGGCGGGTTGACCGACCAGGTGTTGATGCGGTACGTCGACGTCCAGTCGGCGGTGCCGGCGTTCCTCGTGTACCTCGTGTTGCTGTTCGTCCTCGGGCGGAGCCTGTCCCTGCTTGTGGTGGTGTTCGGGCTGCTCGGCTGGGGCGAGGTCGCGCGACTGGTCCGTGGGGAGGTTCGCCAGCGCCGGGACGCCGCGTACGTCCAGGCCGCGACGGTGGCCGGCGCCGGGCCGCTGTACGTCGTCCGGCGGGTGCTGTTGCCGAACGTCTCGGGGCCGGTGCTCACGGTCGCGAGCCGGCAGGCCTCGATGCTCGTGTTGATCGAGGCGGCACTGGCGTACATGGAACTCGGCGAGACGGGCGTCGGCTCCTGGGGCGAGATCATCTCCCGCGGCATGAACCAGTGGTTCCCCGTCAACTGGTGGATCTCCGTGCTGCCGGTGGTCGCGCTCGCCTGCACGGTCGTCGCGTTCAACGTCCTCGGGGACGCCCTCCGGGACGCGGTGGACCCGTCGTAGGAGGCGTCACTCCTCGTATCGACGCACCCGCAGGCCGATTGCCGCCCGTCGCTTGCGGAGGTGGTAGGCGGCGACGAACGGCGACGGCAGGACGAACATCGACAGGGCCGCGAAGGCGTAGTACGCCCAGTTCGAGGGGTTCCAGTCGGCGTCCGCCCGCGCCTCGACGTGTTGGGCGTCCTTGAGGAGGCCGTACGCCACGACCGGGGACACAAGGAAGGCCATCGCACTCCCGGCCGCGAGGCCGACCCCGAGGACCTCCGCGAGCGGCCCGCCGGGATTCGAGTACACCGTCGCCGCCGTGGACCCGACGATCAGCAGCACCTGCAGGGCCGCCCCGACCGCGACGAGCAGCCAGGCGCGGGACTCCCTCGTGTACGAGAACTCCAGCGAGACCCCCTCGCGGCACGCCCCACAGAACGTCCGGCCGGACTCGATGGGTTCCTTGCACCGGAAGCAGGCGTTCGTCATCGCTCCCCGGTTGTCGTTCGCCCGACTTAAATTACGGCGACGAAAACTATAAGACAGCTATCGATCACCACTGGCACATGAACGATACGAACCTGCTGGCCCGGATGGCGGTCGTCAGCACCGTCCTCTTCGGCTTCTACCTGCTGCTGGTGCGGGCCGGGATGGCCGTCGGCCTCGGGTTGCCGACCATCGTCGGCGGGCTAGTGCTGTTCGTGGCCGTCCAGTACTGGATCGGGACCAGGGGCGTGGTCCGACAGGTCGGGGCGGTGCCGCTGCCCGAGGACGACTTCGCGGCGTTCGTCGAGGAGTACGAGCGGGCGGCCGCGGAGATGGGCTTCGGCGACCCGCCCGAGTTGATGGTCGCCGAGATGGGCGTGCCCAACGCCTTCGCCGTCGGCCGCAAGGGCAACGGGACCGTCGTCGTCTCCGCGGAGTTGCTCGAACTGCTGGACTTCGAGGAGGCCGGCGCCGTCGTCACCCACGAACTCGCCCACCTGAACAACCGCGATTCCGTCCTCATGGTCGTCGGCGAGAGCGTCTCGACCATCGTCGGCCTGACCGTGATGCTCGTGCTGGGCGCCAGCGACAGCTTCGTGCTCGACGTCATCGCGTACCTGCTGGGGCTGGTGGCGAAGTTCCTCGTCACCCTGTTCGTCCTCGCGCTGTCGCGGTACCGCGAGTACGCCGCCGACCGCGACGCCGCCGCGGTCCTGCGGTCCGGCGACCCGCTCGCCCGCGCCCTCCGGAAGATCGACCGGTTCGACGCGAGCGCGGCGACCGTCCCCGCGAACGTGAGCGCGCTCTGCATCGCCTCCGTCGACGACGGCGTGCTCGCCACGCTGCTGTCGACGCACCCCTCCATCGAAAGGCGGATCGAGCGCCTCCGGTCGATGTAACGCCGCGCGGTCGTCGAGGTCCGCCGCGGTCGCCCCGGCTACTCGTACCGCGGCAACCGCGCCGACGTGGCGGACCCCTCGACGAACGGCAACTCCGCGACCGTCGCAGGGACGTCCTCGCCGTCGACGCGCACGGACGGGTCCGTCCCCGGCAGGTCGGCGTCGACCAGCGCGAGGGTGGCCGGCGCCTCCAGCGTAGGGCACTCGGCGGCGCGGGTGATCTCGCCGACGTGGGCGTCCCCGGCGTGGACGGCCGCCCCCTGCTCCGGGACCGCCTCTGGGCGCAGTCCCACGAGGCGCTTGCCGGGACTGCCGCGGTTCTCGATCCGGGAGACGACCTCCTGGCCGACGTAACAGCCCTTCTCGAAGTCCAGCGCCGTCCGCAGGCCGAGTTCGTTCGGGATCGCGCCCTCGATCTCGGTCCCGAACAGGGGCGTCCCGGCCTCCAGGGTGAGCGTCCCCCAGGTGCGGGAGCCGAAGGGGACGGCGTTCAGCCCGCGGTTGACCAGGGTATCGAAGACCGCCTCGGCGTCGTCGGCGCCGCAGACGACCCCGTACCCGTCCTCGCCGGCCAGGCCGTCGCCGGCGATCACGGTCGCGCCGGCGTCCCCGAGTTCGCCGCGGACGAACGTCAGTGCCGGTTCCGGGGCGCTGGCGCCGTGGAGGACGCTGGCCACCTTCTCGGTCGCCGAGGGGCCGTGGACGCCGAAGACGGCGAACTCGTCGGTCGCCTCCCGGAGGTCGACGTCCTGGATGAACGTCTTGCCGCGCCAGTCCTCGACAAGCGGGCCGGCCCGCTCGGGCGGCGTGAACACCAGCAGGCGCTCGCCGGCGTTGAAGACGTACATCTCCGTCTCCACGCGGCCCTGCGGATCGAGCAGGAGCGCGTAACAGCCCCGGCCGTCGCCGTCGGCGGGGTCGGCCGCGCCGGCGCCGGGGACGCGGTTGGAGACGGCGTTGTCGACGAAGTCGACGCGGTCGTCCCCTTCGACGACGACGACGCCGACCCCTCGCTCGACGACGCCGACGCCGTTGCGGACGGCGCGGTGGGTCCGTTCGGGGCGACCGTAGTGGTCGACCACCCGGCGGCCGCCGCGCTCGCGGAAGGTCGCGCCGTGGTCCTCGTGGACGGATTCCAGAACGGTCATGCCGGGGGATGGAGCGGCGACGTGAAAAGCGATGCGCTCGCCCGCGGTACGGCCGATGGCCCACTCCGGCGGACCGATGGCCGACTCCGGCGGACGTCGGTTCCGCGCCCCCGGAACGGAGGCCGGGTCCGGCGGCCCTCAGAACGGGAGGCGGTCCCGGATCTCCTCGACCAGCGAGCGGTCGTGGTCGTCGTCCCCCTCGGGGTCGGGGATCACGCGCTCGTCGGGCAAGATGACCGTGCGCTCGGCTTCCTTCTCGACGGTGATGAGGCCGTCCTCGTCGAGCCGCGACAGCGCCGCCTCGATCTCGTCGATGTCGACGCCGACGTGGGTCCGGAGTTCGAAGACCGTCATCCCGTCGTCCCGGCGGTCGACGAGCGCGTCGAGCACCTCCACCTCCACGTCGTCGCGGTCCCGGTAGTCCTGCCCGATGGTCATCGCCGGTGAATACACGCGGCACACCTTTACCGTTTCCCCTGACAGTTCGCCGTCGTGTCGGGCAATTGGAGCGGTCGCGGGAGTCCTGCACGGAGCTTTCGACGTGGGCGTGGCGGGACCCTCGAACACTGCCGACCGCCGGACCCGTAGCCTTTTACCCAACCGTGGGGTATCTCGGGTACATGGCGCTGAGGTGTTCGGTGCTCGGGCACGCGTGGGCCGATCCCGAGGTCGAACGGGAGCACGAGGCGCGGGGGTCGGAGGCCGTCGTCACCGTCCGGGAGTTCCGGACCTGCAAGCGCTGTGGCGACCGCGACGTCCTCGGCGAGGTCACGGAGGTGAAACCCGCCGACGAGGTCCCCGCCGACGGGAGCGAGGCCGCCGTCAAGGGAATCGGCGACGACTCCCCGGCCAGCACCGACGATGGCGCGGACGCGACCAGCGGGGAGATCGACGACGACGCCGAGATCATCGACGACGGGGGCGCCGACGGGGCCTCCGGACGCGTCGACGACACCGGGCACGCCCACGAACGGCCGGAAGCTGAGGAGCAAGCGGAAGGCGACGGCCGGCCGGCGGACGAGGACGACGGCGTGATCCTCGACGCGGACGAAGAGGTCGACCGGGATTCGGCGGAGTGGCCGGACCCGGGACTGCCGGACGACGAGGACGTCGAGTACGAACCCCGGCCGTGGCCGAACGCGGAACCGCCGGACCCCGAGCCCCAGGGCCCCCGCGAGCCGGACACCTTCGAGACCGTGGAGCCGACCGGCGACCGCCCGGAGGGCGGGGGCGAGCCGGTCGATCCGGCGGAGTTCCTCTCGGAGGCCGCCAGCGAGCAGGACCGCGATCCCGACGACGGCGACGCCGGGGAGGAACTCCCCCTGGAGGACGTCGAGGTGTTCTGTCCGAACTGCGAGTTCGTCGACGAGCGTCCCACGCCGTCGCTGCGGGGCGGCGACAGCTGTCCGGCGTGTCGCACGAGCTACCTCGAGGAGCGGGAGGACCAGGCGTAGTACGAAAGTCGTAAATCCGATCCTGTCGAATGCCCCTCCAATGAAGGAGTACAAGATGCGACGAGGCGAGTACCTCGACGAGCGGGTGCCGGACATGGAAGCGACCGTCGAGGAGTACTTCGGGCCCATCACGGACACCGAGGAGTACAAGGGAAGCGACCTGTACGTCGTCGAGGAGCCCTCGAACCCGGTGTTCGAACACATCGTCGCCGGCACCGTCGAGTACGACGGCAAGAAGGACAAACTCGGCGTCGCGTTCGAGGAACGCGACCCGACGGAACTATCCGCCGACGAACTCCAGGCGGCCGAGGAGGCCGTCGACAACAAGAACGACTTCCTGCTGGAGGCGACGGGCCGGGACGCGAAGGCCCGCCGCGATTCCATGAAACGCGCCGTCGAGGACGACCCCGACCACGACGTTGACGCCTGAGCGCGGACGTTTCTCCCGGTTCGTCCCGCGACGAGCGTAGCCGTCCCACCGACAGCGACGGCAGTCCCCACACGGAACGTGGCGACGGCCCGGCGTCGCGTCTGCGGCGGCCGTGCCGGTCACCCCGGCCCGACGGGGCGGGCGGTCCACCGCGGTCGTGTTTAGTGAGGCCACGGTGGCCGGCACAGCCGGTGTGGGTGAGACTGAAAAGGGACGGCCGGTTCGGCGAACTCCGGCGACGCAAGGACCGCAGGCCGAGGACCGCAGCGAGCCGCGGGAGTCGAACCGGCCGGGACGTTCCGGGCCGTCGCGGTGACGAAGTAGACGACATCGACTAACCCGACGCGACTTCACCGCTGCCCGTACCTTTAAGGCGTGGTGTGACATAGCATAACACGTATGGCGTCCGCACCGGACTCCGGAAGCGACGAACTGTTCGACGAGTTCCTCACGCGTCGCGGTCACGACACGGAGGACGTAGCGTGGGAACGGGACCACAACAAAAAGCAGTGTCCGGAGTGCAGCGGCCTCCACGAACTGTCGGCGTCGCGCTGTTCGGTCTGCGACTGGGCGCCGAACTGACGGCGTGGCCCCGGCCGGAACGAGGCGAATCGAACCCGCATGGATTCCGCCGTCCTTTCGATAGAACTATTAGAGATAATTTCTAACTACCGCAGGAGATAGAATGCCAGAGTGTCAGAACTGCGGGTCCTTCGTCACCGACGCCTACGCCAGAGTGTTCACCCCCCGTGGTGTAGAGAACCCTCGCGTCTGTCCCGAGTGCGAGGACAAGATCCGCGACGGGAGCGAGGTCCGGGAAGCTCGTTCCCCGCGGAACAACTAGTCTCCCCCTGCGTTCTCCTCCTCGACGGCGGGACCTCCCCGCCAGTTCCGCCCGGACGAATTCCAAGACGCTTATAGGTCCCCGGCCCTTGTCTCGGTCCAATGACCGATTCGGAGCAACGAGTCACTCGACTGTTCGGTGGGCCGGGCAGCGGGAAGACGACGGCGCTGCTCGACCGGGTCGAGGCCATCATGGACCGGGACGACGTCGTGGTCGACGACGTGTTGCTGGTTTCGTACACGCGGGCAGCGGCCGCCGAGGTCCGCGAGCGACTGGCCGAACGCCTCGACGTGTCGCCGCGGGCGCTCCGTGGCAACGTCTGTACGATGCACGCGAAGGCCTACGACCTGCTGGACCTCTCGCGGGGCGACGTCGTCGACGAGTCCGACAAGACGGACTTTTGCGAGGAGTACGGCCTCCCCTACGAGGACGAGTACGAGGGCGCGGCCCGCCGGACCGCCCGTTCGACCACGCTGGGCAACAAGGTGATCGCCACGAGCCAGTGGCTCCAGCGGACCAGCCGCGACGTCACCGACTGGTACGACGTCCCCTTCCAGTGGAACGTCGAGAAGGTGCGGCTGCCGCCGGACATCGACCCCAACGCCCAGGAGGGCAACAAGTACACCCCGACCTGGCCCAGCGACGACGACCGGTTCGACGTGCCGGAGGCGATCCGCGCCTGGCGGACCTACAAGGGCGAACACGACCTCGTCGGCTTCGCGGACATGCTGGAACGGGTCGAACAGCGAGCGCTGGTCCCGGACGTCGACTACCTCGTCATCGACGAGTTCCAGGACATCACCACGTTGCAGTACGACGTCTACGACTCCTGGAAACCCCACGTCGAGAAGGTGCTGGTCGCCGGCGACGACGACCAGGTCGTGTACGCCTGGCAGGGCGCCGACCCGCAACTGCTGCTCGAGGAGGGCGGCAACAGCGTCATCCTCGATACCTCCCACCGCCTGCCCTCGCAGATCCTGCAGGTCGTCCAGCGTGAGGTCAGGCACATCGACGAGCGCCAGGAGAAGAACCTCTCGCCGCGCAAGGAGGGCGGCGCCGTCGAGGCCGTCCGGAGCCCCTCGATGCTGGACCTCGTCCGGAACGTCCGCGCGACCGTCGACGAGGACCCCGACGGCTCCGTGATGGTGCTGTTCCGCGCGCGCTACCAGATGTTCCGGTTCATCGACGAGTTCATCACCGAAGGGATGCCGTTCCAGGTGATGACCGACCAGCGGATGTGGACCGACCGCCTGGCGCAGTTCGTCGACGCCGTCGAGGCGGTCGACGCCGAGGATCCCATCGACGGCCTGCAGGCCCAGCGGCTGGCGAACATGCTGGCGGACTCGGCGTTCGGCACCAACGAGCGCGACGAGATGTTCGACGCCATCGAACAGCGCAAGGAAGCCGAGGACGTCGAGGACCTCACCGAACTCACCTTCGAGCCCGACTTCGTCACCGAACGCGCGCCGTTCATGCCCGACCCGGTCTCCGCGTCGGAGATGATCCGGAAGGTCACCAGCTTCCAGAAAAAGAGCATGAAGGCGTACTTCGCCGGCGAGTACCGCGAGATGCCCCGCGGCCAGGTCCGGATCGGCACCATCCACTCCGCGAAGGGTCGGGAGGCCGACCACGTGTTCGTCGCGACCGACCTCACCGAGAAGGTCGTCGAGCAGATGGCCGCGACCGTCCGCCAGAAGGACATCGACGTCCCCAGCGTCGACGAGTTCACCAAGACGACCGACCCCGTACCCACCCTCACCGACAACGAGCGCCGGGTCTTCTACGTCGGCATGTCTCGCGCCCGCGAGCGACTCGTCGTCCTGGAGAACCTGGTCGACGGTGCACCGACGCTCCCCATCGACGTCCTGCTGACCGGCGAACCGACCGACCGGGACCCCCAGGAACTGATCGACGAGACCACCGACGACAAGGTCGAGGCCGAGGCGGCCGGCGACTGAAGTCCGGTAAGGGCGGCTTTTGGTGGTCCGCCGCCAGCGGCGTTCCCGCTCGAATCTGGTTACCGTCGTCTGGCCGTCGCATAACGAAATGCCTGGACGCCGACCAGGTGGACGATGGCACTGACACAGATCGACCGCGTCAGCCAGGACGACGAGATGGCCGAATGCATCGACAACTGCCTGGAAGCCGCCCAGGCCTGCGAGTGGTGCGCCGACGAGTGC
>CAYTAG010000044.1:0-2173 GCA_964435625.1 uncultured Halobacteriales archaeon
GCATCCGGTCGGCGCCGTCGACCGCGAACTCGATGAACTCCCGGCCGTCCTCGTCCAGTTCCTCGGCGTACCGCCGGTCGATCAACTGCAGGTAACTGGAGACCATCCGCAACGGTTCCTGGAGGTCGTGGGAGGCGGCGTAGGCGAACTGCTCCAGGCGCTCGTTGGACTCCT
Source organism: uncultured Halobacteriales archaeon (assembly GCA_964435625.1). GTDB lineage: Archaea > Halobacteriota > Halobacteria > Halobacteriales > PXRE01 > PXRE01. The sequence goes on from CAYTAG010000044.1 coordinate 175, forward strand.
CTAGCTTGTCGATCAGTTCTTCGAGCCGCCGTTCGCGTTCGACCTGCTCGGTGATGTCCTGGGCGAAGCTCAGCCCGGCGAAGACCTCGCCGTCGGCGTCCCGCAGCGGCGTCGCCCATACCCGCCAGTACCGGCCGCCGAACTCGGTGGTGGTGCTACCGGTCTCGCCGTCCTCGACGGCGGCCCGGAACAGTGGCTCCAGGTCGGCGATCGACTCCTCGGGGAAGAGGTCCGGCATCCGGTTGCCCTCCAGGCAGTCAGCCCCGGGCAAAGTTTCGCCGAGGACGGCGCCCTCGGTCAAGGTGAACCGGAGGTCGTGGTCGTAGACGCCGACCGCGCCGTTGGGGAAGTGTTCGGCCAGCGTCCGGTAGCGCCGCTCGGACTCCTCCAACTGGCGCTCGCGCCGTTTCCGCCCGGTGACGTCCCGGACCACGCCGACCTCCTCCCAGGCGCCGTCCCCGGTCTCAATCGTCGCGAAGGTCCCCTCCGCGGGAACGCGGTCGCCGTCTGCGGTCAGTATTTCCGCTTCCACGGCCGCGTTGTCCCCGTCCTCGTGGGCAGCCAGTACCTCCCTGGACTGCTGGATCGCGGCCTCGTCGACGACGAGGGAGGCGTGTTCGCCGACCAGTTCCTCGCGGTCGTAGCCGGTCAACTCCGCGTACGCGGAGTTGACCATCGTGAACCGCCCCGCCTCGTCTTTCACGTAGATGCCGTCGTTGATCGTCTCCACTATCGTCTCGTACTTGATCAGTTCTCGCTCGTGCTCTTTCTGCTTGCTGACGTCCCGGCCGATACCCGCCAGGACGCGCTCGCCGTCGGGGTTCTCGAGTCTCGCCGCGACGAACTCGTAGGGGATCCGCTCGCCGTCCTCGGTCAGGACGTCCACCTCGACCCGCAAACTCCCGGTCTCGAATATATCCGCGATGCCGTCGGCGAGCGCGTCTCGATCCTCCTCGGCGACCAGCTCCATCGGCTGCATCGACTCGATCTCCGCGTCCGAGTAGCCCGTGACTTCGGTCAGGGTCTCGTTCCACCGCTGGAAGTTCCCCGCCTCGTCGACGACGTAGAACACGTCGTCGACCGCGTCGAGGATCTCGTCGGTGTACGCCCTGTACCGTTCGAGCTGTGCCTCGTGCTCGCGCAGGCGTCGTTCCTTCTCCGCGCGGTCGATTGCCGCCGCGAGGACGTTCGCGACGCTGCGGACGAAGTTGGCGTCGTGGTCGGTGAACTCCCGCCGTTCGGTCGTGTGGGTTCCGAGCACGCCCCACGGATCGTCGACCGAGCCGATCACGACGCTGACGCCGCTGACGACGTCGTGGCTCGTGAGCAACTCGGGGCCGGAGAACCGCTCTTCGGTGTGCAGGTCCTCGACGATCACCGGTTCCTCGGTGAGCAGCGTGTACCCCGCCTGGGAGTCCCGGTCCGTGGGCACCGTCGCGTTACCGACCAGGCCCTCGCGCCAGCCGACGCCCTGCCGCAGCAAGACCTCTTCCCCGCCCGGCAGGAGTTCGAGCACCTTGCAGTACTCCGTGTCCAGCGTCTCGGCGACGGTCACCGACGCGTCGTGCATCAACCGGTCGAGGTCGTCGGCCTCCAGCGCCCGCTGACCGAGGTCGGCGACGACCTCCTGCTGGTGAATCCGGGCGTGGAGCTGAGAATCGGTCGGCGAAGACGGTTCCATTATTACGGCCAGTACCACGGTGAGCCGTAAAATTCCCCCGTTCCCAGCACTCCCGGCGTTCCGACGGCGATCCGATCACTCGAACGCGACGCCCAGTTCCACCTCGTAGCGGTGCATCGCCTCGCCGTCGTCGGTGAGCACGAACTCCCCGCGGAAGATCTCGCCGGCCAGGAGGTGTGGCAGCCACACGCGGTCGTCGACCCACATCTCGTCGTAGGGCAGGTCGTCGACGGGGTGCCACTCGGGGACCGCCTCCTCGGTGGCGGTCGGTTCGCCGTCGACCCCGTCGGCGGCGAAGACGTGGACGAACATCGAGTC
>CAYTAG010000044.1:2273-18727 GCA_964435625.1 uncultured Halobacteriales archaeon
ACTGCGGTGGCGCGCGCGAGCAACGCGCGCGAGGGCCCGGAGGAGGCCCGGCGGGCCAGCGGCCGCCCGCCGGGCCGAGTCCCGCGGTTGGGGAGGCGTGAGGTTGACCCCTAGTCGCCCGGGTGCCGCGGGACGCTGGCCGGACAGTGGACGTGCTCGTAGTGTCGGTGGCCCGTCGTCCCGCTTCCAGGTCGTCACTCGTCGTCGAACCCGCTGACGAAGATGGCGATCCACTCTCCCAGCTCCCGGGAGCGCCGAACCTCCACCGACTCGACCCACTTGACCCACTGGAAGCCCCGCCGGCCCGGAGCCACCAGCCGGAGCGGGAAGCCGTGGCCGTGGCTCAACCGTTCGTCGTCGACGTGGGTGGCCAGCAAGGCGTCGCGGGCCTCGGCAGCGGGCAGACTCCAGCGGTAGCCCGTCACCGAGCGGAACTGCACCCAGGCGGCGTCCTCGCCCGCGCCCGCGGCATCGAGCAGGTCACCCACGCGCACGCCCCGCCAGTCGTGGACGGCGTACCAGCCGCTCGTGCAGTCCAGCGTGGCGCGCTCTTGCGCCGCGCCGGAACCAGAAGATTCGTCCGGAACCACCTCGCCGTACCCCAGTTCCAGCGGCCGCTCGACCAGCCCGGCGACCGACAGCGTCCAGTCACCGGCGTCGACGGGGTCGGGGTCGTCCGCGACCCACGAGGTGATCGGGAAAGCGTTGCCCTCGTCGCTGCCGTCCTCGCGGGAGCCGGTGAACCGCCGCTGAGGGGCATCGAGCACTGCGTTGACGGCCCCCTGGAGCCGCCAGGTCACCGCGCCACCCACCACGAGGGCGCCGTACCGCAGGGCGGTTCGGCGGTCGCTCGTGCGGGTCACCTCGTCGGGCGAGCGCCACCGCGAGCGCAGGTGCCAGGCCGCCAGCGGGACCAGCAGTAGCCCGAACAGGACGTGGACGTTCAGCAGCCGCCAGAACGACAGCGGGACCGTCGCGCCGTGGACCCAGGCGACGCCGGTCCCCAGGGTCGCCACCGCGACGAGAACCAGCAGGACCGACGCCGCCCGGCCGGCGGTGAGCCGGCCGGGGCGGAGCCGCGGCGCGACGCGGGCGAGTTTCAGCACCAGCAGCGGCACCAGCGCCAGGCCGGCGAGGCCGTGGAGGACGAACACCCACGCGCCGCTCGGGCGGCCGACGACCAGACCGACCAGCCCGGTCGCCAGGGCGGCCAGCACCGCGACCAGGATGCCCCAGTCGACGGCGGCGGCCGGGAGGACCTCGCGGCGTGACACGGCCGCCCTTGGGGTCGAACGGGTTTAGCTGGTCGGGTCCGGCGGGCAAACGGCGGCAAGGGTTCATAGGCCGGGCGTCCGAAGGTTCGGGCGAATGCCACTCGGAATCAGGGTCGCGGAGGTGATGAGCGAGCCAGCCGAGACCGTCACGTCGGACGCGTCGGTCCGGGAGGTCGCCGAGCGCCTGCGGGAGGGCGGGATCGGGTCGCTCGTCGTGGTCGAGGACGGCGAGCCGATGGGGATCGTCACCGACGTCGACCTCGTCGGCGTGATTGCGGACGGCGTCGATCCGGAGACGACGACGGTCGTGGACGTGATGTCCTCGCCGCTGTACACCGTCGAGCCGGACGCGTCGGTGGTGACGGCGGTCGAACGCCTCCGGGAACACGACGTCCCGAAACTGCCCGTGCTGGCCGACGGCGAACTCGTCGGCGTCGTCACGACGACCGACCTCGGCCACTACATCCCGCAGGTGGTCCACCGCCAGTGGCTCGACGAGCGCGGTTCCGGCGACGAACCCCGCTACCGGGTCCGGCCCGAAACCACCTACGAGCGCGACGACTGGGAGTTCGAGACCGTGACCGGCGCCGAGGAGGGCATCCAGGTCGGGGACCGCGTGGAGTTCTCGAAGACCGTCGACGACGAGGACGTCCGGACGTTCGCGGAGGCCAGCGGCGACACCAACCGCCTGCATCTGGACGACGAGTTCGCCGCGGCGACGCGGTTCGGCCGGCGCATCGTCCACGGGACCCTCGTCGGGAGCCTGATCAGCGCCGCCCTCGCGAGACTGCCGGGGCTCACCATCTACCTCAGCCAGGACCTCTCGTTCCAGAACCCCGTCGACGTCGGCGACCGGCTCACGGCCACCTGCAGGGTGGTCGAGGACCTGGGCCGGAACCGCTACGTGCTGTCGACGGACGTCCACCGCGGGGACGGCGAACCCGTCATCGAGGGCGAAGCCGTCGTGGTGATCGACGAGCTACCGGAGTCCGCCAAGGTGAAGCGCGAACCCGTCGACGGGGAGTAGCGCCGCGCCAGCAGCGAGCGGGCGGCGCTTCGACGGCCATTCACCTGGACCGCGCGTAGAGGTACGCCCCCGCGGCGACGAACCCCGCGAAGACCAGCGAGAGCGCCGCGGCCCCCACCGTCCACCCGATCCGGGCCGCGGTCCGGTCGCCGTCGGCGGACTCGAAGTCGAAGTAGACCGAAAGCGGCAGCAGGACGGTCACGAAGGCGTACAGCGGAACGACCGGCTCCGGGGTCGCCAGCGTCATCCCCACCGGGACCCCGAGCGACGCCAGGCCCGCGACCCCGACGGCGTAGCGCCACTCCGTCGGGGCCGTTCCCGGCCGGGACCGCAATTTCGCGCGGCGCCGCAGCAGGTACGCGGTCGTGATCGGGACGTTGAAGAAGGGGACGAACGCGCCGACGGCCCACGCCAGGGTGAGCGGGTCCCACTCCGTCCGCTCGCGCGTCCGGCGGCAGTCGTAGGCCACCGCCAGCGGGAGCGCCACCAGCAGGAGGCCCGACAGCGCGACCGTCGTGGACGACCCCCCGAGGACGAACAACTGGTCGGTCACCGCGGTAGCCGCCAGGAGGACGGCGACGACGGCCCCCGAGTACGGGAGGTCGACGGGAAGGTCGAGGTCCAGGCTGCCCCCGGACCCCGACCGGGACTGCAACCGTTCGGTCCCCTCGGGATCGATGCCGTGGTAGCCGTCGCGGTAGTCCAGCGCCACGCGGTCGCCGAACACGTCCGCGAACTCGCCCGGATCGCGGTCCAGCACGTCGAGCAGTTGCTCGACGTGGCCCTGGCCCGTCCCGTCGACGTCCCACTCCAGGTACGTCTCGACGACGCCGCCCTCCGTCTCGACGTCGATCCGGAGCGCCCGCTCGGAATCGATGGGAACGGGGTAGTCGTCGGGCACGTCCGTGACAGGAATCTTCGTCGCGCCAGCGATGGTGCCGTCCGCGTAGATGCGGTCGCCAGTAGCCTCGCCGGAGCCTCGCGCGGCCGACTCGCTGCTGGTCAGTTCCTGCTCCAGTTCGACCAGTTGCTCGATACGAGCCTCCATCGACCGCTCGCCGTCGGCCATCGAGGACGCGTTCGACCGCGAGAAGATAAAACGTGGTGGCCTATCCGAACGGGCCGCCACCGCCGCCCATGCCGCCCATACCGCCGCCACCGCCCTGCTGCATCTGCTTCATCATCCGCTGCATGTCGGCGTCGCCCATGCCCTGGAACTGCTGGATCGCCTGCTCCATCACGCGGTGCTGTTCGAGGAGTTCGCGGACGGCGTCCTCGTCGGTGCCGCTGCCCCTTGCGATGCGCTCGATCCGGCTGGCGCCGATGCTACGGGGGTTCTCCAGTTCCTCCTCGGTCATCGAATCGATGACGACCTCGAAGGTCCGCATCCGGTCCTGGGTGACGTCCATGGCGTCGTCGGGCAACTGGTCCATCATGCTACCCCCCAGCCCGGGAATCATGTCCATCACCTGGTCCAGCGGCCCCATCTTGTTCATCGCGCGCATCTGGTTGCGGAGGTCCTTCAGGGTGAACGACCCCTGCATGATGTCCTCGGGGTCCCAGTCCTCCTCTTCCTCGTCGGTCTCGGCCATCGCGCGCTCGACGCGCTCGGTCAACTGCTTGAGGTCGCCCATCCCCAGCAGCCGCGAGATGAAGCCGCTGGGCTCGAACCGCTCGACGTCCTTGACCTCCTCGCCGGTCCCGAGGAAGGCGATGGTCGCGCCCGTCTCCTCGACCGCCGTCAGGGCGCCACCACCCTTCGCCGTCCCGTCGAGCTTGGTGATGGCGACCCCCTCGATGCCGATGGCCTCGTCGAACTCGCGGGCCTGCTCTTTGGCGTTCTGGCCGATGGCTGCGTCCAGCACCAGCAGGTTCAGGTCCGGATCGGCCGCCCCCTCGATCTCCTCGATCTCGTCGATCAACTCCCCCTCCAGCGCGTGTCGGCCGGCGGTGTCGACGATGTGGACCTCGGCGTCCTCGGTCGCTTCCAGGCCGTCGCGGGCGATCTGCACGGGGTCCTCGGAATCGGGGTCGCCGTAGAAGTCGACCTCGGCGCGCTCGGCCATCTCTTTGGCCTGGTCGTAGGCGCCCGGCCGGAAGGTGTCCGTCTGGATCACGGCGGGCCGCAGGCCCTTCTTGCTGAACCACCACGCCATCTTCGCCGCGGTGGTGGTCTTGCCGGACCCCTGGAGGCCGGCCAACAGGATTGTCTGCTCTTCGAGGGGGATCTCGGTGGAGTCGCCCACCAGGTCGACCAGTTCCTCGTAGACGATCCGGAGGACGTGGTCGCGGGCAGTCGTGCCCGCCGGAGGTTCCTCCTCCAGCGAGCGCTCCTTGATGCTGTCGGAGAGGTCCATCACCAGCGAGACCTCGGCGTCGGCCTGCAACAGCGACCGCTGGATCTCCTTGACGACCTCCTCGACGTCCTCCTCGCTGATGCGGGACTTCCCGCGGAGTCGGTCGAGCGTGCCCCGCAGCGAACTCCCCAGATCGTCGAGTACCATTTGAGAGCGAGTAGGCAGCGAGCGCGTTAAAGGCTTTGTCTACGCGGTCGGGACGCGCATGGGCGTGTCGATCGCCGGGCGTGGCTCAGTCCCGGCGCTGGGCCTCTTCGCCACCTCGTTTGGTCTTTTCGGTCCTGGCCCGGTAGAGGTTCCGGAGGTACGTCCGGATCTCCGTCCGGATCTCGTCGAGTTGCGATCCGGACCGGCCGGTCCCCGTGGCTGCCAGTTCGAGGCGGCGGTTCCAGTCGGGCAGGAGCCGCCGGAGGTCCTCTTCGAGGACGCCCTCGACCGCGACCGTGAGGTCACGTCTAGAGGGCAATCCGACGTCGTCGGGGAGTCTCGACTCGATCAACTCCAGCAACAGTTCGTTGTGAACCTGGTTTTTCGGCTCGGTGACACCGCTCGATTTGGCCTCGTCGCCGAGACCCTCCGGGGTGGCCGGGACCCGGCTGACGTAGGTCGTCCGGTGGAGCACCCGCCAGACGGGTTCGCCCTCCGAGACGCTTCGGGCCTCCCGGAGCGCGCTCGCCCGCGGGCTGGAGCTGTTTCGCAGCCAGTCGGCGTCGACGATGCGGTCGAAAAACGCCTCGCCGTGTTCCTCCTCGGGCGCCAGGTAGAACGACTTGAACCGGTAGGAGTCGACCTTCCCCGGCGCCGAGGACGTCGTGTACGGCACCGCGTCGCTGGAGGCGTCGCCGTTCCGCCAGTAGTCGTCGTCGGGTTCGTACTCCGAGAGGTAGCCGTCCGGGTCGGCGTCGACGTCCAGCCCGAAGCCGGCGTCGTCGGTCGTCGACTTCGTCAGCGTCGCGGAGTGCTGCCAGCCGTACGTCGCCGACCCCTGTATGGCCGGGCCCATCCCGCCGGTGAACAGGAACTTCGCCTCCATGTCCAGCGATGCGCCCACGTCGAACGACGTCGTCACGCCGAAGGACTCCTCGCGCTGGGTGCTGAAGTTCTGCGCTTCGGTGTACAGCCCCCCCGCGGTCGTCCAGACGTGCGTGTCGACGATGCTCCGGGTCGCGCGGTCGGCCGCCCAGTCGTAGTAGGGACTGCCGCTTTCGTCGACCGTCGGGCGCTCGGTGTCCGAGAACCCGCCGTACAGCTCCGACGTCGCGCTAATCCGCCCCGGCGACCCGCCGAAGGCGTCGGCGTAGTAGCTCCGGAGGTACTCGTTTTCGGTCTCGACTTTCTCCTCCAGTTCGTAGGCTTCGGTCGGCTTGTAGTAGCTGCCGCGTTCCGCGTCCGACTCGGCGTAGTCGGGGTCGGGTTCCGGGCCCACGCGGCCGTCGAGCGTCCCGTTTTTCACGTACGTCGGGTCCATCGGGAAGTAGATCAGGTTGACGTCCTCGGACGCGTCCGAGGGGGCGATCCGTTCGGCGACCATCGACCCGGTTTCCCGGAGATACAGGCCGAAGAGGTCGGCGGTCCGGGACTTGACGACCGCGTATCCCGCGTTGCCGGGGACGAACCGGCGGCGCGGGCTCTGCTGGGGGTCCAGGGAACTACTCCCGTCGTCGAGCAGCGGTTGGCCCCGCTCCCAGTCGCCACCGTTGTAGAAGTGGTTCGTCCGCGTCCTCCCGCGGCTGGTCGACAGTTCCCGCCCGTCGGTCGTGTCGGTCTCGACCTGGGCACCGCCCGAAACCGTGACGTTCCCCTCCGTCTTCCACAGCGTGTTCAGCAGGCCCATCCCCGCCTTGGACTCGATGCTCCAGGCCAGCCCGCCCCCGAGGCTCGCGCTGAGCGAGTGGCCCTCGCTGCTCTGGCCGGACAGCGCCACCGTCTTCGAGTCGGCCTCGACGAAGTCAAGCGACGAACTGCCCAAGTAGCTCAGGTACGGCCCGCCGGTGGGATGGCGGTAGAACGGGCGGGTGAGGTTCTCGCTGGGCAACGGCGGCGGCCCCTCGATGAACCCGACGAGCGTCGGGTCCGTCTGGACCTGGCCGAGGTACTTCGATTCGAGCGTCCCGACGGGGGTCCCGGGGCGGCTCTCCAGAACGTCCTTCGACGAACGGACGTATGCACGAGCGATGGTGCCGGTGACCGCCCCCGTTTCCGTCCGCAGGGCGTCCGTGTACTCGACGACGGCCGGCGACTGGTCGACCGACGCGCCGCTCTCGTCGCCGAGCGCGTTACCGACGGCGTCCGGGTCGGGTCCCAGCGGCGGGCTCTCCGTAGACCACCGGGGGCGTCGCTTCTCTCCGACGGAGGTGGGCAACAGGGCGTCGTTGCCGTTGCCGGTCTCGTCGACAGCGTCGCCGCTCACCTGGTCGAGCCGCCAGTTGGCCGCGAGGTTCGCCTCCCCGCCCGTGAGCCGCTTGAACCGACCGGCCGCCAGCTGCTGGGCCGTGCGGGCCTCGTTCCACACCCGTACCTCGCCGAGTGCTCCGGAGAGGACGGCATCGCCCCCGTTCGTTCCGAGCCGCGCTTCGCCCGGCGGTGCCGAGGTGGTACCCAGGGCCGCCAGGCTGAGGGGCGACGTCCCCTCGAACCACGCCGGTCGGCGTCGCCCGTTGAGGTAGATCGACACGTTTCCGGGAAACGGGGTCCACAACCCGTCTTCCTGCAGTTCTCCGTGGCCCGTTCTGGCGAACTTGGCGTCGTTGTCGCCCTCGCTGTCGGCGGCGATCGAGCCGGATTGTTCCTCGAACCGCCAGGCAGCGACCGGCGTCTCGTCGACGTCGTCCATTCGTCCCCCGCCGGTCGCCTCCCACCCGTCGTCGGACAACGTGGTGTTCCAGAGCGCGATGTCGGAGAGGATCCCCCGGAACCGTGCTTCGGTGTCGGGCACGCCCGCGTCCATCCCCGGGGGGTTCGTCCGCCGACCACCCAGGGTCAGCGGCAGGTCGCTGGACAGGAGCTGGGCGTTCTTTCCCTCCCAGGAGTAGTGCTCGTGTTTCTCCTCCGGGTGGCCCTCCCCCGGGATCGTCCAGAGGGACACGTCGACTTCGGCCGTTCCCTTCTTGCCTTCCCCTCCCGTTACGGCCCCCGACTGTTCGTCGACGTCGACCTGCGCGATGATGGTCATCGGCTGCCCGAATCGCGGTTCTAGCCAGCCGGTCTCCAGGTCGTGTTTCTGGGTGATCTCCTTCGGGACCGTCTCCGTGGACTCGTCTTCCTGGTCTTCGAGTTCGAACGTCAACGTGAGCGTGACGCCGAGTTCGAGCGGGTCCTCGTCGGTGGTTACGCGCAGTTCGTAGCCAGGGCCGTCGTCCGACAGTTGCTTCGAAGCCACCACGCCGTCGGGCAACCGGTCCGCTTTCATCACCGTTCGGGCGCTAATCGTCATGGCGTCGCCGAACGTCAGGTCGTCCTCGCCACCCGCGGTGGCGATCTGGTACCCGCTCAGCGAGACGCCGTAGCAACTGTCGTAAACCGCGGCCAGGTGGTTCCACGCGTCCGTTCTGAACGGCGGGTCGAGCAGGCAGAACGTCATCCCGTTGACAGACGCCACGGCGAGCGTGGAACCGGAGTCGTCGATGGGATCGATCGCCTCGACGTGGAACTCGACGTCGTTGCGGCGTAGTCCCCCCTCGTCGGGGTTCGCGAAGAGCAGGGGGTAGGAGTTCCGCTGTGGCTCGGAAATGTCCTGCGGGGACATCCAGGCCTCGACGGTCACGTCGCCACCCGCCGTGAGTTCAGTGTTGGCGTCGGGCACACGCAGTCCCTCCGCCGCGTTCCGGAAGTCCAGCGACGCCGTCGTCGGCTCCGGGCGCCAGCGGCCGGCCGCGGCGTCGACGACCGCTTCCGGCGTGGCCGCGGCGTCGACGACCGCCTCGGCTTCCCCCTCCGGGCCGGACCGGAACGCCGGCGTGTACAGCTCCGACCCCGTCGCCCGCAACACGTCGACCGACGACGCCTCGGGTCGGCTGTACAGCCAGTAATCGGCGTTGGAAACCGTCACGCCCTGGTTCGGGCCCAGCGAGACGTCGAAGTCCCCGACCAGCGGCGAGGCCGGGGGCTCGGACTCGATGGTGTCGGTCTGGTCGATGCACTCGACGAAGTCAGTCAGCGTGCGCGCGCTCGCCGCCGTCACCGTCGATGCCGACAGCGACCCGTTCTCCAGCCGCGGCCGGGGCTCGTCGGGGTCCTGGATCGTGGGCTCCCCGAACACGAGGTGATCCAGCAGTTCGGGGCTCTCGTCTTCGATGGCCGCCTCGACGTCGCGCACGAACTGGGCGGGTCGCCGCGAGTGGCCGCCACCGCTGTACGACAGCGTCCCGCCATCGGCCTCGATCTCGACGGCGAACGTACACGTCGCGAGATCGTCACCGGTAACCGCGAGCTTCTTCGTCGTCACGGACCCCTCGTCCAGCACCGCGACCGGGAGTCGGTTGGTACCGGCGGGGAGTTCGTAGAGGTCGCCCGTCGTGATCGACGCACCCTGCGATCCTGCACCGCTGCCGGCGTAGTCGTAGACGCCCTGGTCCGCTCGGCCGTTGACGGTCTCGACGAACGCGTCGATCGCTCGTCGCCGGGCCGCAGCCGAGGGTTTCGACCCGGTGACGGCCCCGGGCGACGCCGGGACGCCGTCGAGTTCCAGTTCGATCCTCGGGGACTTCCCGTTCCGGGCCGACTGCGAGGATCCGCGTTCGAACGTAATCGTCACCGTTCCCAGCCCGTCGGAGCGCCGATTCCGGACGTGCGTCGGGCGGAGGTGCCCCCGGTCGGCGTTCGCCGACGCGGCCTTGGCTCCGAACACGAGGCCGCCGTCCCCGGTGCCGACGTCGACCCGCCCGACGCGGAGCCGCCCCGAGTAGTCGTAAAACACCGCGTCCTCCTCGCGGAGTTCCGGCGCGGTCGGGTCGCTGATCGCGTCCCCGGAGAGGACCGCCCGGAGGTCCGACAGCCGCTCGGGGACGTCCCGCCACTTCTCGGTGATCCCGGAATGGCCGTCCCCGTGGCCGTTCCGGAGCGTCACGTCGAGGAGTCCGTCACCGGATCCCTTCGAGACGTCGACCCCGCCGTCACGGCCGGGCATCGGCTGGTTGCTCACGAGGTAGACACTGCCCTGCTGGTCGTCCGATTCGGTCGTCCAGGGGACCTCGTAGACGTCCCGCTGGATCTTCGGGTCGTACCCGGCGTCCATGAATACATCGTCGGGCGTGCGGTAGTACGCGTGGACGGTCGCGTCCGCCCCGTCGAGCAGGTCGATGCGGGACCCCGGCGCGACGTTGCCGAACTCGCCATAGTTGCCGGCGCCGGGCTCCAGCAGTCCGGCCCGCATCGTCAATCCGCGATCCCCGAGGTAGGTCCTCGGGGGTGACCCGCTTTCCGGCCCGCCGTACGGTGCCCAGCGCCCGCCGACGAGTTTCCCCGTGTGGCCGTCGACGGTGTCCTCGACTTTCGTCTCCGTGTACCCGCCGCTCATCGGCCAGTGGGCCCGCTTTTTCAGCTCGCTGTTCTCGTCGGCGGCGGTCTTGTACACGACGTCGCGCATCTTGCCGTCGAAGCCGCGCCCGATCTGCTCGGGGATCGGCGTCGCCGGCATCGTCGCGTCGTCGCTGCTGATCGTCGTTTCCCTGCCGTTGACCTTCACGTAGAACCGCCCCTCGTCGCCGTCGATCCGGTACCCGACGACGAGGTCGTTCCAGACGCTCCGGTTCGCGCTCACGACGGGAACCGCGAACGAGTAGCGCCCGTCCGCCCGGAACCCGACCGTCAGTCCGCCATCGCGGTCCATCTCGATAAATGGCCCGTGGTGTTCCTCGCCGGTACCGGAGGCGGCCGGTTGCCCCCAGAGGTAGCCCTCCTCGTCCGGCGTTCCGTGGACGTGCATCTCGATTTCGTAGACGATCCCCTCGGGATTGACGTCCGTGGACCCGGCGGCGTCGCCTTGCCCCTCGCCGTCGGTCGCCGGCCCCCGTGGCGTCCTATTCTGGATCGTCACTGTCCCGGACTCCGTGAGTTCGACACAGCGGTTCGGCGGGACGATCCGGTCGGCACGAACCGCCTCGTAGACGTCGTGTCCGGACCCGGGGCGAACCGACGCCGGCGGCCCCAGGCACGCGGGCACGCCGTCGGCGCCGAGGGCGAAGTCGAGGTCGACGGTCCCTTGTCTGGCCCCCGCGACCGGAACCATCAGCTTCAGCCGGGAGCCGCCTTTCACGTCGAGGGCCTCGCCGTCCCCGGTAGTGGCTTCCGAGCGGTCGTGATAGACCGCGGTCGACGGCGGGCCGGCCGGCCGGAGGACGTTCGGCGACAGCGCGTCGACGTCCCAGCCCTCGAACGTCTCGCTCCCCGGCTTCTTCCAGTCGACGTGAACGCTATCACTTCCCTCGATAGTGTTGGCGTACTGGAGCGCCACGTGGTGTTGGCCCGCTTCGAGGTGTACCGATCCGGTGCTGTCGGGGGTACCGACGCCCAGCGACGAGGCGACCTCCTGGCCGTCGATCAGCAACCGACAGCAGTCGTCTGCGCCCACCTCGAACTCGTAGGTCCCGCGTCCTGGGGCGTCAAGCACCGACTCGAACACGATCCCCTCGTTGCCCGACGCAGCCTCAACCACCTCGTTCGCCCGGTCGGTCGTCTCCGGCGTGCCCTGGATCGATCCGATCCGGTCGAGGAACGTCGAACGGTGACTCCACGCCCGCTTGCCCCGGTCGTACGTGACGGTGCCGTACCGGTAGTGTCCGCCGTCGTCGCCGGCAGACAGCGTCAGCACCCGGTCGGGTTCGAGGTAGCCGCCGTCGCCGTCGACCATCCCCCGCAAGTCGAACAGCCCGTCGTTCGCCTGTGGGAACGAGTAGCAAAACAGTCGGGGGCTGCCGGGGTCGGCGACGAACAGCAGCCACCGCTTGCGCTCGTCGCCTTTCGCGTCGACCAGCTCGGCCGCGAACTCCGGCTGGGTCCCGAGCGGCACGTCCAGGGTTCCGCCGAGGGGAAGTTCCACCACCGGATACCGGAACGGCCGGCCGTCGGGGGTTTTGCTGCTGACCCCGTCCTCGTCGTCGGCCGGCACGTTGGGACTCCCGCTGTGCTCGTACCGTACCTGCCGGGCCGGTACCAGTTCGTACTGAGTTCGCGGTTCGGTGCGCTCGCTGTCGCCCCCCGACTCGCTTTCGGTCACCCGCATCGCGTACTTGCTGGCGTAGATGCTGTCGTCGCCGGCCCGCAACACGTACAGGTGATCGCCGTCGGAGACCACCCTCACACCGGGTTCGGTCGGCGGCGACTCGGTCGTTCGGACCAGGCTTCCGCCCGCCGGCCGCACCGCATCCGGGATCGGGAGTTCCCGGTAGCGGCCCCACTCCTCGGCGGTGACCTGTTCGGCCCCGACGCTCACGTCCGGCCCCGGGCCGCGTTCGGTCACCTGGCGGTCGTCGTCTTCCGTCCGGAGGGCCCTGTAGTAGTACTCGAACCCGCTGCCGGTCGTGTTCCGGTAGAGGTCGCGGCCGACCGGCTCGTACCCGCCGTCGCCGCTGTTGGACTTCCACCGGAGGTTCACGTCCCCGGACCGCACGGTGTTCACGTAGTACACCTCGAAACGGTGGAAGCCACGCGCGAGTTCGATGGAGCCCTTCCGGTCGCCCCCCTGATTGAGCCAATGCTTGGCGATCTGCTCGCCGTCGATCCACAGGGCCGCGCCGTCGTCGACGGAATCGAACTCGAACGTGTACTCGTCCGGCGCGGGGACGTAGAGGTAGGCCTGGTACCGGACGAGCGTGTCCGGCCGGAACCCGTCGAGCTGTGCGGGCGACAACTCGGTGGTGATTCCGGTCCTCGCTGGTTCGTTCTTCCGGGTGACCGTCCTCGCTTTCGACACCCAGTCGTCGGGCGTCGGCGGATCCTCGGCGATGTCGAAGAACTCGTAATCGATCCCGTGGTCCAGCGACACCTCGGGGGCGACGCGGTGGTATCGGTCGGACTGCACCCGGGTCCGGCTCTCACCGTCCCGCTTCCAGGTCAGGGTCGGTGCGCCCTCGTTCGCCTGGTCGACCTGCCAGGCGTAGCGGAACCGGAACGCGTGGAGTCCGACGTCGAGTTCGACCCGCTCGTGGGTGCCGTCGCTCGCGTCGACCGTCTCGCCGTCGACGAGCAACTCGTACTTGCCGGTCGTTCCATCGGCCGTCCCGAAGTCGTACGTCCCCGACTGCACCACGTCGACGAACCCGCAGTACTGGACCGTCCGCACTCCGTCCGCGTCGGACCGCGCCCCGATTCGGCTCACCTCCATCGCTGGGACCGATCCGGTCCGGTCCGGAGTGGTCGCCCGGTCGACCTTGTCGAACGTCCTGTCGTACACCTCGTAATCGAGCCCCTGGGTGACGTCGGGGACGTCGTCGACGCCGACGTCGAGTACCTGGCCGGACCGCTCGTCCGGACGCCGCGGCGACAGCACCCCGCTCGGCAACTCCTGCCAGCCGAACCCGGGGCCACGCCAGGCGCCCTGGAGGCGGGACTTGCCGGCGCGCTGGTACACCTCGAACGCAACCGGGTGGCGACCGGGGGCGAGTTCGATGCTGCCGGTGTTCCAGCCGTCGTCGTAGTGGGCCGACACCACGGTCTGGCCGTCGATCACGATCCGCCCGTCGTCGTCGCCGCTGACGGAGAAGTCGTACCGACCCGCAGTCAGCACGTCGAGGTAGCCGGTCAACCTGACCGCGAAGTCCTCCTGCCTGTTCGGGATGCGGGCGAGGCTCACGGAATCGGTCCGTCCCGTCCGGTCGGGGGTCATGCCGTCGAAGTCCGGATAGTCGTACCAGGTCCCCTCGTAGTACTCGTAGTAGAGCCCGGAATCTGCCTCGCTACGGCGCGCGGTGAACTGGAGGGCCTCCCCCTGGTGGCTGACCGTCGTCGGGCAGAGGTCCTTCGCGCCCGCGAGGTCGCGCTTGCGGACCGAAACCGGACTCCCGTCCCGGACGTAGACCGGCGTCCGATACCCCGAGTCGTCCCGGCTCATCCGTATCTCGCCCCGGAGGACAGCGGATCGTCGCCGCCCGCGCCGTCGGCCGACGCGGGGCCGACGTCTCCCCCACCCTGCCGGCAGGAGTAGTCTCCACGGGGTTCACACCGATCACGTCCAGCAATCGTTCGCATGGCATCCAGAATCAACCGCCTTCGTGATAAATTACTAGTATTATGAGCACCGATTTTACCGCGGTCCGTTCGACCGCCGGGCCGGGTTCCGGAACGAACTCGGATTCCCCGCGAGGGGGATTGCGTTCGTCCAGCGGGACCGGCCGGGGATCGGACGACGACGCGCCCCCCGGGTGGCCACGGCCGGCGCCGAGGACCGCCCCGCTATCGTGACGATCCGTCCCGCTGGGGCGGATCAGCGGACTACCGAACGCCCTACGGTCGCCGACCCCGTAAACCGGGCCATGAACCGACGACGGTTCCTCCACGGGGCCGCCGCGGCCGGCGCCGGACTCGCGGCCGGCTGCGTCCAGATCCAGGACCCCGACGGTGGGTTGCTCGACGACAGTGGGTCCACCCCCACGCCCCCCGAAGATCCACAGTTCTCCGAGGACGTCCGCGAGCGGGCCCGCGAGGTCGGCGAGGCGGCCCGCGAGTCGGTCGTCCTCGCGGAGGCCGACCGCCCGGGATCGGCGGCCGCCACCGGCGCGGGGTGGTTCGTCGAACCGTCCGTGCTGGCGACGACGGCCCACGGCGTCGCCGGGGTCGATTCGGTCACGGCCTGGACGGTCGACGGCGAGTCGACCGACGCGACGGTGCTCGGGCGCTCGGAGGGCGGTGGCATCCAGGGCGACGACGTCGCGGTCCTCGAAGTCGACGACGGCGGCCCGGCGCTCTCGTCCGGCGATAGCGGCGCCCTGTCGGACGGCCAGCCGCTGGTTCACGTCGGTCACCCCTTCGCCGTGGGCAACTGGGTCGTCGCCGTCGGCCGGTTCGTCGGCGACCACCCCAGCGACCGCCTGCTGTCGACCCTCCCGGCGATGCAGGGCAACAGCGGCTCGCCCGTCCTCACGCTGGAGGGCGACGTGGTGGGGATGACCACCGGGAGCATCCCTCGGGAGCAGGACCCCCGCTTCCAGGGCGAGGCCCCCGAACCGGCGCCGCTGCACGTCTACGAGGAGTACGAGGACGCGACCTACGCCATCCACCACGCCGTCGAGACCGTCGAGGACTACGTCGCGGAGTGGGGGTAATGGTTTTCCCTGATGGGCGTCCGTGCAGTGGACGCTAGTTGCAGATTAATCAATGGTACTGTGGCGCGCGCGAGCAACGCGCGCGCCAGACGCAATACGTGAACCGAACCCCTCCCTACGGCGATTCGATTTCGTCGATGCTCTCGAACAGGGCCACGATCTCCGCGGCTTCGAGCTTCTCGATCTGGCGAACGCCCAGGTACAGCGCCAGCGGCCGGACGTGGCGCGGGCCGTCCACGTCGCCGTCGAAGTTCCGCCCGAGCAGCGCGTCGAGGTGCGCTTCCAGCTCGAGCAGCCGCTCCCTGAGGTCCTCGGTGAGGTACAGCGACGCGACCGTCAGGTCCCCCGGGGCGTCCGCGGGCAGTTCCAAACCGTCGGGGTCGAGCGGCCCGTCGTGGTCGGGGTCCGGATCGCCGTCGGCCCCCTCGTGGTCGTCGACCACCTCGTCGTCGCCGGCCCCGTCGGCATCAGCCTCGTCGTCCGCCTCTCTGGCGCCGTCCTCCGGCGTCTCGACGTCGTCGGGCGGGTCCGGGCGGCGGCGTCCCCGCCGAGGGACGGCCTCGCCGGCCCGGAGTCGCTTGATCCGTTCGGCGCGTTCGATCTCCTCGTCGGTCGGTTCGGTCATGATCTGGCCTCCGGTCCGAGTTGCCGCTCGACGTCGGCGGCGATGGCGTCGAACCACCGGGTCGCATCGCTGCCCGCGCTGTACTTGAACACCGAGCACCCCCGGGCGAACGCCCGCTGGAGGACGACCCGCTTGCGGACCTCCCATACGGGGACGCCCTCGAACGCCTCCTGGAGCCACGCCAGCATCCGCTGGTCCTCGTTGGTCGTCTCGATGCGGTTGGCGACGGCGCCGACCACGCGGATGGTCGCGCCCGTCTCCCGGCCCAGGGCGTCTACCCGGTCGAACAGCATCTCGATGCCGCCCTGGCTGGCGGACTCGGTCAGCGCCGGCACGACGATGTTGCCCGCGGCGTAGATGCTCGAATCCAGCAGTTCACCGAAGTACGGCGGCGAGTCGACGACGACGTAGTCGTAGGGGCGCTCGACGGCGTCGAGCACCTTCGAGAGCTGGTCCTTGGCGTGGGGCGCGGAGATGGCCTCCGGCGTCATGTTCACGGCGTGGGGCGTCAGCGCGTCGGGGTCGGCACCGGGGGTCTCGGCCAGCCGGGCCATCAGGTCCGCGATGGTCAACTCGCGCTCGGCATCCTGCATGTCGACCGCGGCGGGCAACACGTCCATCTCCTCGTGGGGGACGATGACGTCGTTGACGGCGTCGCGTCGCCGGTGGTCGGTCAGTGCGTCGAAGACCGTCGGCGGTTCGGCGTAGTAGTCCTCCAGGAAGCCCAGCCCCTCGGTGGCGTTGCCCAGCGGGTCGGTGTCGACGAACAGCACGTCGTGCCCGCGGTCGTTCAGCGCCCCGGCGATGTTGATGGCGACCGTCGTCTTGCCGGTGCCACCTTTGGCGTTGGTGACACAGAGCCGGGTCGCGCGCCCCTCGTCTGTCATACCGTCTCGATGACGGTGTTCTCCGGGC
>CAYTAG010000045.1:0-18719 GCA_964435625.1 uncultured Halobacteriales archaeon
GGCTTATCTGAACACTGCCCCGGAGTTGCCACCTGGAACACCGTTGCTCCGCGTCGGCCGTGACGCCCCGGCCGGCCGTCTCCATCCCTGCAGCACACCGACCTCGGAACACGTCGATCCCCGGGTCACCCCCGTCGACGCCGCGCCGACGCTACGTGCGTAGCGAGGTGTACTATCAACGTGTAGCCTGTGTGAAACGACATGGCGAAGCGAGCAGACATCGTACTCGAACGGAACGGGACCCGTGTGATCGACGACCTCGACCTCGCCGAGGGGCCCGATTACGAACCGACCGTGAGGATCCGGACCTCAGATCCCGAGATCGAAGTCGGGGGCGGCGACGTTCCGGACGGCAGCGCCGACGGCGAGATCAACGTCATGGACGACGCCGGGACGACCAAGGTGGCGATCGACACATTCGAGCAAGGCGGAATGGTCCGGCTCTTCGGCCCTTCGGGCGACGGTGGTGTCTCGATGTCGGGCATCAACGGCGATGGGGAGATCACGGTCAAAAACCCCGACGACACCACCACGGCCAAGGTCCGGAACCTCAGCCACGGCGCCAGGTTCTTCCTCCAAGACGATAACGAGGAGCGACATGCCTCGATGGAGTCCGGTCGGTACGGCGGCTACATCTCCCTCGCCGACGCGGACGGCACGCCGACGGTCAGGTTACATGGCAACGACGCCGCGCTGGAACTGATGGGCCGCCCCGAGTCCGGGCCGGGGGACGAAGAACCCAGACAGCAGTACGGGGGCGGCGAACTCGTCCTCAAGGCCTGGGGCGATCCCGGCGACACGCTCGTCCACGTCTCCGGCGAGCGCGACAGCGACTACGGACTCGGCGCGGGCCACCGCCCGCGGATCTACCTCGACGGCCCGGACGCGACGGCCGAACTCGGACGCGGCGAACAGGCCGGGGTGAACGACCCCGTCGCCGGGAGCGTCGTCCTCCGGGACACGTTCGGGAACCCGCTGCTGCGGGCCAACGCCGAGAGCCGGACCCACAGCCGGGACGATCAGCACGCCTCCGAGCTCCTCTTCAGTCACGCCGTCGGGGAGGATCACGTTCCCCGCGGCGCCATCCGGTCGCACGAGGAGGGGCTGATGTTCTACGACAGCCAGGACCAGCCCGCGCTGTTGATCACCACCAACGGGAAGATCATCACGCGGGGCCCCATCGACGAGGGGGGCCTGTAGCGGGACAACCATGCGACGACGTGACATCCTCCGGACCGCCGGCTTCGCGGCCGGGATCGTCCCGCTCGGCGGGACTGCTGCCGGCCGATCCGGATCGCCGTCGGCCCCGGGCGACCACTGGTTTCTGGACTGGCTCCCGCCGGGCCTGGTCGACGGGAACGAGAGCTTCTCGTTCGGCGCCTCGACCGCCGGGCCGGCGGCCAGCGACGCGCTCCCCGCCGTCGAGGCGGGCGACCGCCAGGTCTCGGTGCTCGCCGGCCACGCCTCCGTGTCCGTCGCGGTCGGAGCCGATCCCGACGAGACGCGCCGGCGGCTGCGCCGGGAGGGCTACGACCGCGTGAACGGCCGGTCGGACCTGTTCGGCCGCGAGTGGGGCAATCGTCATCGCGCGACGGCGCTGGACCGGGACGGCGTCGTCACCGCCACCGGCCCGGCCGCGGAACCTGCAACCGAGGCCGCGCTGGCCGTCGCGGGAACCGACGGCGTGACTGCGGCACGCGATCCCGCCATCGAGGACGTGCTCGGGCGGTTGCTCCCGGCCCGGCACCTGTCGGTCGACCGGGCGCCGGCCCCCGGCGTCGCCGCGGTCGGCGAGCGGGTCGAGCACGGCCCTGAGCAGTCGACGGTCCTGACGGTGGTGGTGCCGGACGGCGAGGACGACCGACTGGCCGCGGGGTACCTCGACGACCTCGCGGACGTCGACGGCGTCCACTCGACCGAAATCCAGCGGCGCGCGGGAGCGTTCGTCCGCGAACTGGACGTCAGCACGGACGCACTGACGGACCCGCCGGACGGAACGACCGACGGGGGGAAGAGCCGTGCCGGGTGATCCGACCATCGTCGCCCTGGGCGACTCCGCGATGTGGACGACGGGAACGGACTACCGGTACAAGACCCCGAACCTCGTGCACAAGGAACTGACCGGCGACCCGATCCCGCCGGTGCAGTTCCGGGCCCGCGGCGGCGCCACCATCGGCAAGGACGCGGGCTCGACGACCGCCGACGGCAGTTTCGACACGGAAGACGACGAGTACATCCACGACTACGACAGCGAGTTCCAGACGCTGAACCAGGAGGCGAGAAACCGGTCGGACGTCGACGCAAAGGACGTCAACGAACTGAAGTGGAGCATCGCACGCGACATCGGCAACTACCAGCCGACGGTGCTGGAGCAACTCGACCAGTTCGCTCCAGGGTCGGGGACGCTGACCGTCCCGTGGCAGGGCACTCGGCCGATCCGGTTTTACGACGCCAACGGCAACTCCTTCACCAGGAAACCCGAGACCAGGCCGCCGGACACCGAGGACGTCGACGTCGTGTTGCTCAACGGCGGCACCAACGACATCGGCCTCGGCTGGCTGATGAACTTCAGTTCCCACTCCTACTACGACGTCATCGAGGCCGTCGAGAAGTACTGCTACCGCCACCAGAAATACCTCCTGGAGAAGACCCGCGACCGGTTCCCCAACGCCTTCATCGCGCTGGTGGGCTACCCCATCTTCCTCAGCGAGTGGACCTCCTACCCGAAGGGCAAGCAGTACCTCAAGGCGTTCCAGTACGACTTCGCCAAGCAGATGGTCGGATCCCTGCCGACGCACCTGCTCATCGAGCGGGTCATCGACGGCGGGATGGTGTTCGCCCGCGCCCACCAGCACTACATGCGCAAGGCGGTCGCAGAGCGCGCCCACGCCGAGGCCAGGGAGGGTCATCCGGGGGTGATGTACGTCTCCAGGGGGTTCGGCGTCATCAACGCCTTCGAAGGGCCGGCCCCGTGGGCGTGGGGCCAGACCAACGACGACACCTTCGACCGCCGCAGGCACTTCGTGCTCGACCTGGTCGAGCCGAAGACCGACCTCGGCCTCCCGGAACTCAAGCCGAAGATGCTGTCGGCGGCCATCGGCCACCCCAACCGAAAGGGGTCGAAGAAAACTGCGGCTGCCATCGTCGACCGCTACCGTGACCGTGGGAACCTCTCGGTCGGGGAGACGGCCGGGAAGATCGACCGAAACGAGCCCGCGAGCCAGCGACCGCGGAGCCTCAAGGACTCGCTGTCGTCGTACGACCTCATTCCGAACAGCTTCGGGGATCCCGACACCGGCAGCGTGCTGAACGCCCTCTCGCATCGGTACGTCGACAGCATCCAGCTGAAGTTCTACCGCGGGACGGGCTTCAGGCACGCCAACCGGTGGCAGCGGTTCTGGCGGACCAAGTTCCTCAACGCCGGCGTCGACCTCTATCTGGAGATCGAACCGGGCCGCAACGGCAACAAGGAGACGTTCCGGATCGACTACGAGTCCGACAAGAACGCCAAAGACACCCCCCAGTTCGACCGTCACTCGGACAACAGCGGCCGCGACCGGGAACCCAACAACAACCGCGTCGTCACCGAGGTGAACATCGACCCGATGGCCGGCCGCCAGATGAACGGGACTGTCAACACCAACTACGGCAAGGACCGCAGCTACAAGGAGGACAACGTCAAAGACGATTCCCAGGACTGGGACATCTCCTGGAGTTCGACGTTCTACGGCACCGAGAACGACGTCCCCAACGACCGCGAGGACTTCCGGGCGGACAACCGCTGGGACACCGACCGGCTCATGCTGTGGCAGCTCCGGAACGCGACGATCCGGGCCAACAACCCGGGATTCTGGACGCTCCGCCGGATCGACTTCACCATCAACGGTGAGCTGACGTGGACGACCAGACGGACGAAACACGGCGACCTCGAACGGACGTTCAAGAAGGCGACGAGGAACGGCTGGAACGACCTCCGCTTCGAGGTGTTCCCATGAGGGGGTCCGCGACGGACCCCTCGACCGCGAACCGCCGGACGGTCGCCGTCGCCGTCGTCGGCCTCCTCGTCGTACTCTCGGGCTGTCTGGGTGCCGTCGGGGACCGGACCCCGTCGCCCGCGGACCAGGGGGACCTGGCCGACGGGGCGTCCGAGGTCCGGTCCATCGAGGACGGAGACCTGCCGCCGGGGGTCGACGAGTCCGGCGTCGTCAACGCGACGCGGCTGCTCGACGCCCACCGCTCGCAGGGGCTGTCCGACGGCTACCGGGTGCGTCACGAACCGGTCGCGGCCGACGGCGAGGGCGAGGCCGTCGTCCTGGACCGGGGCCCGGCCAGGGCGCGACTCGTCCGCGAGACGGCCGACGGCATCACGACGTACTGGGCCTCCGGCGAGGGCCGCGCCGTCGCGGTCCGGGACCCCTCGAGCACGGTCACCTACGCTACGGGGGCAAGCGGGGCGGCCGGGGACCTGCTCGCGCAGTCGAGCCGGACGGAGACGGCCGTCGATCCGTACGTCAGGTACGGCGAGTTCGACGCGGTCGGGGTCGTCGAGCGCGAGGACGGGCAGTTCCTGAAGCTCGAGGCGACCGGGATCGACGCCGCGGCGCTGTCGGACGGTCCCTCGCGGATCGCCGGCGACGGCCAGGTCCTCGAAATCGCCGGGCAGGTACTGGTCACGTCCGCCGGGGTGATCGGGCTGGCGGAACTGGAGGTGACCGTCGAGACCGGCGACGGCGAGACCGTCACCGACGTCTTCAGGTACGAGGTCGGCGGGGTCGAGGAGGCCGCGCTGGAGCGGCCGGACTGGACCGAGGAGACCCCGCACGTCGAGGCCTCGCTCCACGAGGACGGGACCGCGCTGGCGCTCACCAACCGCGGCGGTGCCGCGATCCCCGAGGGGACCGAACTGCGGCTGGTCGCCGACGGGGAGGTCCTCGGCACCGCGACCGTCCCCGAGCGCGTCGAACCGGACGGGCGACTGTACGCCGTGGTCGTCACCGGGGACGACGCCACGACGACCGTCCACGTCGGCGTGGGCGAACCGCCGTCGGTCGAGGGACACCGGGTCTCGCTCGGCCGGTACGACGGCGTCGTCGCCGTGGGGTACGCCGATGACGGTCGGTTCGAAGCCGGCACCGGGGCCGGCTAATCGGCCGGCAGTCGGGGCCGGCAGTCGGGATAGTTAGTCGTCCGATTCGTCCGCGGCGTCGCCCGCGTCCCGGGCGTCGACCGTCGCGGACCGCTGCTCGTCGAGTTGTCGGTGGCCCTCGTTGATGAGCCGGAGGACCTGCGGGAGCACCTCGATCTCGATCTGCTCGCGGAACGTCGGGTCGACCTCCTCGATCTCCCCGAGCTTGTCGGCGTACTTGTCCGGAATCTCGACTTCGACGTGCATACCGGAGGGTCCCGTGGCTGAAGTAAATACGTTGGCACTCGTGACGGCTCCGGTCGCGGACGACCCGGCGACCCGCCGTTCGACCACGGTGGCGACGCCCCGCCGACCCGACCACATACTAACTGTGTAGTGCTAGATTTTTTTAATAGGATTGGCTATTTGATATTCTATGGCGAACCAGGCAGACATCGTACTCGAACAGGACGGCACCAGGGTGGTCAACGACGTCGACGTCGCGGTGGGGCCGAACGCGGATCCGAACGTGACGCTCGATCCGGGTGGGGCGACGATATCGGTCGGTGGCGGTGGCACGGATTCCGGTACCTCCATCGGGTCGATTGAGGCCCGGAACCCCGACGACACCCCCGTCATCTGGTTGAGCGCCAACAATGGCGGCAACGCCTGGGTGTTCGACCCGGACTCGGCGGGCAAGGTGGGGATGGGTGCGGGCGATGGCGGGACCATCACCATGGATGGGAGTGAGGGGAACCAGACGGTGAGACTGGACACCGACGACGGGCGTGGCAACATCTTCCTCTGGGACGAACAGGATCAGCTCCAGGTCACGGTCGAGGCCGGCGACGACGGCGGGGAGATCGTGCTCAACGACGAGGAGGGCATGCAGACCTGCTTCATGCACGGCGACGACGCCGCCATCGAACTCAGGGGCCAGCCGGATCAACCCGATTACGAGGAAGGGGAAGACCGGATCGGCGGCGGCGAACTCGTCCTCTCTGCCGCCGGCGGCGGGGCCGTCGACACCCGTGTGCACATCTCCGGGGATATAGCTGCCGACTACGGGCACGGCAGGGGCCACCGCCCGCGGATCTTCATCGACGGCCCGAGCGCGACGGCGGAACTCGGCCGTGGGCCACAGGAAAACGGAGGCGATCCGGCCGAGGGGAGCATCGGGCTCCGCGATACGGAGGGCGACTTTTTGCTAACAGCACGTGCCGAAAGCCCTACCCACGGCGGCAACGGCAAACACGTGCCCGAGATTTACTTCGGGTACAGGAGCGAAGAGGACCCCCAACCACGCGGCGCCATCAGGTCCCACCGGGATGGCCTGATGCTCTACGACGCCAACGACGATCCGGCCCTGCTCATCGACACGAACGGCGAGATCCACACCGCCGGCCCCATCCACGAGGGGTCCCTGTGACGGTGGCGACGATGCAACGACGCGAACTCCTGCGAACCGCCGGCTTCGCCGCGGGGATGGTCGCGCTGGGGGGGACCGCGGCCGGTCGATCCGGGCCGCCGGCGGTCCCGGGAGACCACTGGTTTCTGGACTGGCTGCCCCCGGGCCTGGTCAAGGGAAACGAGAGCTTCTCGTTCGGCGCCTCGACCGCCCGGATCAAGCCGGACAGGGCGGTCCCGGCCGTCGAGGCGGGCGACCGCCAGGTCTCGGTGCTGGGTGGCCACGCGTCCGTCTCCGTGGCGGTCGGGGCCGATCCCGACACGGCGCGACGCAGACTGCAACGGGAGGGCTACGACCGCGTGGCCGGCCGCCCGGACCTGTTCGGCCGCGAGTGGGGCACCCGTCATCGCGCGGTCGCCATCGACGACGAGGGCGTCGTTACCGCCACCGGCCCGGCCGCCGACCCCGCAACCGAGGCCGCGATGGCCGTCGCGGGCACCGACGGCGTGACTGCGGCCCGCGATCCCGCCATCGAGGACGTGCTCGGGCGGCTGCTTCCCGCCCGGCACCTGTCGGTCGACCGGGCGCCGGCCCCCGGCGTCGCCGCGGTCGGCGAGCGGGTCGAGCACGGCCCTGAGCAGTCGACGGTCCTGACGGTGGTGGTGCCGGACGGCGAGGACGACCGACTGGCCGCGGGGTACCTCGACGACCTCGCGGACGCCGACGGCGTCCACTCGGCCGAAATCGAGCGCCGCGGGGATGCGTTCGTCCGCGAACTGGACGTCAGCACGGACGCGCTGATCGACCCGGCCGACGACACCGGTGACGGGGGGACGACGCGTGGCGAGTGAGCCTACCATCGTCGCCCTGGGCGACTCCGCGATGTGGACCACGGGGACGGCCTACCGGTACAAGACCCCGAACCTCGTCCACAAGGAACTGACCGGCGACCCGATCCCGCCGGTGCAGTTCCGCGCCCGCGGCGGTTCCTTCATCGGCAAAGACGAGAGTTCGACGACCTTCGACGGCAGCTTCGACCCCGAGGACGATCAGTACGTCCACGAGTACGGCAACGAGTACGATACGCTGAACACGGAGGCGCTGAACCAGTCCGACGTCGACGAGCACGACGTCAACGAGATCAAGTGGAGCATCGTCCGGGACATCGGCAAGCGTCACCCGACGGTGCTGGAGCAACTCGACCAGTTCGCCCCCGGCGCGACGTCGCTGGACGTCCCGTGGCAGGGCAACCGGAAGGTCCGCTTCTACGACGACGACGGGAACTCGTTCCTCAAGAAGCCCGAGACCACCCCGCCGGACGCCGAGGACGTCGACATCGTGTTGCTCAACGGCGGCACCAACGACATCGACCTCGGCTGGCTGATGGACTTCTCGAAGCACGCCTACAACGACGTCGTCGATGCCATCGAGAAGTACTGCTACCGCCACCAGAAACACCTCCTGGAGAAGACCCGCGAGCGGTTCCCGAACGCCCTCGTCGTGCTGGTGGGTTACCCCATCTTCCTCAGCGAGTGGACCTCCTACCCGAAGGCCAGGCAGTACCTCAAGGCGTTCCGGTACGACTTCGCCAAGCAGCTGGTCGGCAGGCTCAAGACGTACCTGCTCATCGAGCGGGTCGTCGACGGCGGGCTGGTGTTCGCCCGCGCTCACCAGCACTACATGCGCAAGGCGGTCGCAGAGCGCTCCCAGATCGAGGCCAGGGAAGGCCACCCGGGCGTCATGTACGTCTCGCGGGGGTTCGGCGTCATCAACGCGTTCGAAGGTCCGGCGCCGTGGGGCTGGGGGCAGTCCAACGACGACACCTACGACCGCCGCGAGCACTTCGTGCTCGACCTGGTCGAGCCGAAGACCGACCTCGGCCTCCCGGAACTCAAGCCGAAGATGCTGTCGGCGGCCATCGGCCACCCCAACCGAAAGGGGTCGAAGAAAACTGCGGCTGCCATCGTCGACCGCTACCGTGACCGTGGGAACCTCTCGGTCGGGGAGACGGCCGGGAAGATCGACCGAAACGAGCCCGCGAGCCAGCGACCGCGGAGCCTCAAGGACTCGCTGTCGTCGTACGACCTCATTCCGAACAGCTTCGGGGATCCCGACACCGGCAGCGTGCTGAACGCCCTCTCGCATCGGTACGTCGACAGCATCCAGCTGCGGTTCTACCGGGGCACCGAGTTCTGGCACGCCAACCGGTGGCAGCGAATGTGGCGAACCAAGCATCTCGCCGCCGGTGTCGACCTCTACCTGGAGATCGAACCCAGCCGGAACGGTAACATGGAGACCTTCCGGATCGACTACGAGTCCGACAAGAACGCCAAGGACACGCCCCAGTTCGACCGCCATTCCGGAAAAGATGGCCGCGACCGCTTCCCCGACGACGACCTGATCGTCACCGAGGTCAACATCGATCCGATGGCCGGCCGCCAGATGAACGGGACGGTCAACACCAACTACGAGGAAGATCGCAGCTACAAGGAGGACAACGTCAAAGACGATTCCCAGGGCTGGGACATCTCCTGGAGTTCGACGAGCTACGGCGACGAGAACGACGTGTCCAACGACCGCAAGTTCTTCCTGCCGGAGAACCGCTGGGACACCGACCGGCTCATGCTGTGGCAGCTCCGGAACGCGACGATCCGGGCCAACAACCCGGGGTTCTGGGCGCTCCGGCGGATCGACTTCACGATCAACGGCGAACTGACGTGGACGACCAGATGGACGAAACACGGCGACCTCGAAAAGACGTTCAAGAAGGCGACGCGGAAGAACTGGACCGACCTCCGCTTCGAGGTGTTCCCATGAGGGGGTCCGCTGCGGACTCCTCGACCGCGAACCGCCGGACGCTCGCCGTCGCCGTCGTCGGCCTCCTCGTCGTGCTCTCGGGCTGTCTCGGCGGAGAGGGCCTCGGTACGGCCCCCGGCGAGCAGGGGCTCGCCGGCGAGACGGCGACGCCCGAACTCCAGCCGGTCGAGGAGGGCGACCTGCCGCCTGGCGTCGACGAGAGCGGCGTCGTCAACGCGACGCGGCTGCTGGACGCCCACCGCTCGGTGGCACTGGCCGAAAACTACCGGGTGCAACTAGATCCGGTCGCGGTGGCCGACGCCGAGGGCGGGACGATGGTGCTGGACCGGGGCCAGTCACGCACGCGACTCGTCCGGGAAACAGCCGACGGCACCACGACGTACTGGGCATCCGCCGAGGACCGGGCCGTCGCGGTCGACGACGGATCGGGCGCGGTCACCTACGCCACGGGCCACAGCGGGGCGCTCGACGACCTGCTCGACCAGTCCGGGCGGACGGAGACGGCCGTCGACCCGTACGTCAGGTATGGCGAGTTCGAGGCGCTCGGGATGGTCGAGCGCGAGGACGGGCGGTTCCTGAAGCTCCAGGCCACGGGGATCGACGCCGCCGCGCTGGAAGCCAGCCCCTGGCAGCTCGTCGACGGCGGGCAGGTCGTCGACCTCTCCGGGCGCGTGCTGATCACGCCCGAGGGCCGCATCGCCGTGGCGGACCTGGCGGTGACCGTCGAGACCGACGCCGGCGAGACCGTCACCGACGGCTTCCGGTACGAGGTCGGCCAGGTCGACGACGCCGCGCTGGAACGGCCGGCGTGGACCGCCGAGGCCCCGCAGGTCGGGGCCGACTTCGGCGAGAACGGGACCGCGCTGGTGCTGACCAACCGGGGCGAGACCACGATCCCGGCCGAGACCGAACTGACGGTGATCGCCGGCGGGGACGTGCTCGGGACCGTCGTGGTCCCGGAGCCGGTCGAGCCGGGCGCGAAGCTCTACGTGGTGGCGGTCGTCCACGACGACGCCACGCGGACGCTCCACGTGGGCCTCGGCGACCGGCCGGCGGTCGACGGTCACCTGCTGTCGTTCCAGCGGTACGACCGCGTCGTCGCCGTCGGCGGGACCGGGGACGGCGAGTTCGAGGCCGGCGCCCCCTAGTCCTCCGGGGCGTTGGCGTCCCGCGGGTCGACCGCTCCTTGCGCCGACTCCTCGACCTGCCGGTGGCCCTCGTTGATGAGCCGGAGGACCTGCGGGAGCACCTCGATCTCGATCTGCTCGCGGAACGTCGGGTCGACCTCCTCGATCTCCCCCAGCTTGTCGGCGTACTTGTCCGGAATCTCGACTTCGACGTGCATACCGGAGGGACCCGTGGCTGAAGTAAATACGTTGGCACTCGTGGCGGCCACCGGTCGTGGGCCAGTCCGTCGGCGTCGGCCGCACGCTCGATCCCGGAAGGTCTTTTGCCGGCTCGCGGCACTGTCGTAGTATGATCGACGAGACCATCGAGGAGATCAGGGAGATGCAGACCCACTCCTCGTCGGCGGTGGCGGTGAAGGCGGCCGGGGCCCTGGGGGAACTGGCCGGGCGGGAGTTCGCCACCGTCGAGGAGTTCCGCCGGTCGCTCGACCGGAACGCCTCGGCGCTGCGGCGGGCCAACCCCTCGCACGCCTCGCTGCAGAACGCCACCCGCGAGGTGGTCGACGCCGTCGAGGAGGCGGACCCGGAGACGGTCGAGGCCGCCCAGGCGGCGACCCGCGAGGCCATCGACGAGGTCGTCGAGCGGATCGAGCGGGGCAAGCGCCGGGCGGCCGAGCGGGCCGCCGAACGGCTTGCCGACGGCGCGACGATCCTGACCCACGACTACTCCTCGACGGTGCTGGAGGCCATCGACGTCGCGGTCGCGGACGGCAAACGGTTCACCGTCTACGTCTCCGAGGCCCGACCGCGGTACCTGGGCCGCAAGACCGCCAGGACGCTGGCCGCCTACGACCCCGTGGACGTCCACCTGATCGTCGACAGCGCCTGGGGGACGGTCCTGCCGCGGGTCGACGAGGTGTACGTCGGCATGGACTGCATCGTCGACGACACCCTGTACAACCGCGTCGGCACGTTCCCGCTGGCCGCGACCGCCGCGGAGGTGGGCGTCCCGGTGTCCGTCGTCGGCTCCGGCGCGAAGGTGATCGAGGAGGGGTTCGTCTTCGAGAACGAGTTCCGCTCGTCCAGCGAGGTGATGCGCGAACCCGCCGAGGGCTTCGAAATCGAGAACCCCGCCTACGACGCCACGCCGACCGACCTGCTGGACGCGGTCGTCACAGACGAGGGCGTCCACGAGTTCTGATCCGGCCGTCGCCCGGATCCGCTTTTCGCCTCGCTGTCGCCCGGGTCCCGCTTTTCGCCTCGCCGTCGTCCGGGTCCCGGGTTTCCGGTCCAGCCACCGTCCGGTCATGGCTGGCCGTTCGGGGAACCGGCACCTTTACCCCCCGTCCGGCCGCAGGACGTTCGATGGGACTGCAGGTGGCGGTGGCTGCGCCGTTCAAGGGGCGCGGCACGGAGCGGATCGCCGAGAGCGAGTTCGTCGTCGCCCTGTCGCTGGACCGGGACTGGTTCTCGCCGGACCAGGCCAAACGGCTGGTCGACCTGGCGGTCGGCCAGGGATTGCTGGCCCGCGACGACGGCGACCTCGTCCCGGAGTTCGCCCCGGAGGACGTCGAGATTCCCGGGGACTTCGCGCCCGACGAGTCGCTGCTGACCGAGCGGTCGGCGTTCGAGCGGGTGCTGGACGCCGCCGTCGCCGCGGGCACCGACAAGCGCGAGGCCGTCGCCGCGATCAACGAACGGCAGGCCGACCTGGGCGTGACCGTCGAGGCCGCCGCGGTGGTCTACGCCCGCGAGCACGGACTGGACATCGACGGCGCCGCGGCCAGCGCCCGGGCCGAACTGACCGGCGAGAAAGCCGGCGACGGCTGACCGACCGAAGGCGGGTATCGTGGACCCGTACTTGGAACGTCGGCGCGCGCGAGCAACGCGCGCGAGGGCCGGGGGCGGGCCGGCGACCTCCGCGGTCGGTCGCCGGCCCAACCCCGCGGCTGGGGAGGGCGAGGACATCCCTAGTCGCCCGGGTGCCGTTAGCGGTTCGGCCTGACCGCCACCGCTGGACGATGGAGATTGACCAATCGGATCGATTTTCCCCCGCCTGACGACCGAACGGGAAGCGTAAGGGCCTCCACGTCGACCTCCCGGCATGGTCGACGAGCGGATCACCGACGGCCGTCGCATCGCGGAACTGCTCTCCTCGGAGCTACACGGCCGCGAGGACGGCGCGCTGGACCGCGTCGCGGTCGTCGACGCCGACACCGACGTCGACCCGTCGGCCGACGGGGCGCTGGCCTACCGACTCGCTCGCTCGGGGGAGCCGTTCGGCGAGGTGTTCGTCCACCCCGAGCGCGTCCGCGTCGAACTCCGGTCGGGCCTGGAGACGGCCGCCGAGACCGCCACAGAGGCCGGCCTCCGCGTCCGGCCGAAGGCGACCGACCCACCGCGGACGCTGCTGTTCGTCGAGAGCGGTGCGGAAGTCAAGCGCGCGGTCGACGCCATCGACGCGGCCGCGGGAGCGGCCTGAGGGGGACCGCAGTCCCGTCGACCGTGGCCGGTCAACCGAACGAGCGCAGAACGCCCGGCAACTCCGTCGCGAGCGCTTCGCGGCGGACGTGGGCGTCCGCGCGCGGGTCGGCGTCCTCGCCGGGGCCGAGCACCTGCACCGCGCGCATCCCCACCTCGCTCGCCCCGCCGACGTCCCGCTCGGCGTCGTCGCCCACGTAGACCGCCTCCGCCGGGTCGGCGTCCAGGCCGGCCAGCAGTTCCCGGAACGCCCGCCCGCGGGGCTTGCGCGCCCCGAGGTCGCCGGTGATCACCACGGCGTCGAAGCGGTCGGCCCACCCGAGCGATTCGAGTTTGCTCCGCTGGGCGCGCGCGGGTCCGTCGGTGAGCAGACCGACGGCGTACTCCGCCCGGAGGGTGTCGAGCAGGTCCATAGCACCGTCGACGGGGACCAGCGCCTCGGCGGTGGCCTCGCGGTATCGACGGGTGGCCGCCGCCGGGTCGCCGTCGGCCAGCAGGTCCGCGAAGATGGGTTCGCGCGTCTCGGCGGCCTCGTTGCGGGCGTGTGCCCGGGGGTACGCCTCGCGGTCGGGGGTCCGGGTCTCGTCCGCCGCCCGCGCGGCCTCCCGGAGGATCGACTCGCGGTCGCGTTCCGGAACCGCGAGCGTGTCGTCGAGGTCGAACCCGACGGCGCGGACGGGCATCGCACGGGTCTACGGGGGCGAGCGCTTCAATGCGGCGGATTCCGGTCGCGGACCGATTATTTAGAAACTGAAGTTTTATGCTTTGGATTTTACAGTATTGGTCGTGTCCGGGGATTTCGTCGCTCGGAAGATTCGCGTACGCTGACGGAGAGTTCGACCGCACCAGCCGGAAAGCCCCCGCGTGCTCGACTTCCGTCGGAGACGAGCTCCGAGGACTTCCCGCTCGTTTCACTCGCGGAGACACCGTCGGAGGCAAGCTCCGGCGAGTTCCCGCTCGCACGGCTCGCGGGAACCTCGCGCGCGTTGCTCGCGCGCGCCGAGGCGGCCGGACGGGCCGGCCCAGTCTTCGGTTCGCCAATTCGAACACAGTCCGCCATCGCGGGATGGAAATACTTAGTCCGTGCCCGCGCGAGGTGCGCGTATGACCTTCTTCGACCGGCTGGCCGACCGGATCGCGGCGGTCGACAGCGTCGTCTCCGTCGGGCTGGACCCAGACCCGGATCGGCTCCCCGAGTCCGTCTCGGACGCCGACCTGCCGCGGTGGGCGTTCAACCGCCGGGTGATCGACGCGACCCACGAACACGCCGCCTGCTACAAGCCCAACGCCGCCTTCTACGAGGATCCCGACGGCTGGCGGGCGCTGGAAGAGACGGTCGCCTACGCCCACGGCAAGGACGTGCCCGTGCTGCTGGACGCCAAACGCGGCGACGTCGGCAACACCGCCCGCCAGTACGCCGAAATTCTGGACCTGGTCGACGCCATCACGGTCAACCCCTACCTCGGTCGGGACGCCCTGGAGCCGTTCCTCGGCCGCGCGGACGCGGGCGTGTTCGTCCTCTGTCGGACCTCCAACCCCGGCGGCGCCGACCTCCAGGACCTCGAACTCGCCGCGGGCGACTGCCTCTACCAGCGCGTCGCGGCGCTGGCGGACACCTGGAACCGCAACGGCAACGTCGGCCTGGTCGTCGGTGCCACGGCTCCCGAGGAACTGGAGGACGTCCGCGAGCGCGTCCCCGAGATCCCGTTCCTCGTCCCGGGCGTGGGCGCGCAGGGCGGCGACGCCGAGGCCGCCGTCGAGTACGGCCTCGCCGACTATCCGGGCACAGACGTCCGCGTCGGCCTCGTGAACTCCTCGCGCGGGATCATCTTCGCCGGGGAAGATAGCGAGACGCGACGCGCCTCGGAAAGTCGAGCGGCGACGCCGCGAGACGCGCGCGGCGACTTCTTCGACGCCGCGGGCGAGGCGGCCAAGCGACTGAAACGGCGGCTGAACGACTACCGCTGAGCGGGCCACGGCGCGGCGAGTCGAAGGTCCGCGACCGCTTCGCGGTGGCTATTTTTGGCCCGGGGTCGAATCCGTGGGCATGATCACGCTGACCTCGGACTTCGGGTCGCCGTACCCCGCGGCGATGAAGGGTGTGATCCTCCAGCGGACCGACGCGCGACTGGTCGACGTCGCCCACGACCTGCCGCGCCAGGACGTCCGCTCGGCCGCCTTCTGGCTGCGCGAGGTGCTGGCCTACTTCCCGCCGGCGACGCACCTCGTCGTCGTCGATCCCGGCGTCGGCACCGACAGGGCCGCGGTGGTCGTCCGCGCCGGCGAGCACCTGCTGGTCGGCCCGGACAACGGCGTCCTCATGCCGGCCGCGCGACTGCTCGCCCGAGAGGACGGGGCGGACACCTTCGACGTTTTCGAGTGGCGCTACGAGGACGGCGAGGCGCCACGCGTCTCGGGAATGCGAGCGGCGGAGCCGCGAGCCATTAGCAGCACCTTCCACGGCCGGGACGTGTTCGCGCCGGCGGCCGCCGCGGTCCACGAGGCCGGCGTCGAGGGGTTCGAGGCGCTCGACGGCGTGACGCCGGCCGAGGAGTTCGAGGACCTCCGGTTCCCCGAACCGGAGGTCCGGGACGACGGTGCCGAGGGGGAAATCCTGGTCGTCGACGACTTCGGCAACGCCATCACGAACGTCCCCGGCGAGGTGCTGGAGGGCCTGGACGGTATCTCAGTGAACGGCGAGCGGGCGCCGGTGGAACCCGCGTACGCCCACGTCGACCCGGGCGAACGGCTCGTGACCGTCGGCAGCCACGGCAACGTCGAACTCGCCGTGAATCGGGGCCACGGGGACGAGGCGTTCGGGATCGGCGTCGGAGATAGCGTGGAACTTTCGGAGTAGCAGGTCTAGTCAACTGTCGAATTCGAATGCCTACTAAGCAGTTGATTCTCCCTCGACTTTTCGAAGATGAGCTCCCGTAGTAGTTCGTGATTGTGCGGGAGACAGCTATTATTTTCACAAAAATTAGAACAGACGACACAGAATATCTCTTGTTGAACAGATCTTCGACATGCGACGATACGCTTTTATACTTAACAAACATAATTATCCATCATGGGGGAACTCAAGTGTCAAAGACATCATGGCTGGTCCAAGTACGAACTCTCAGTGGAACCGGCAACAGAGAACCATCACTACACAGCCCGGATAACCGCCGACCCAACTGAGAGAATCAATAATCATGATGAATTAGATTTCGAATTAGGTGACACTGAGGCGTGGTCCGCGGTTGTCGATGAACCGGATGCCGATTTTCTCACGGTCACCGACCGACAACCAGATCAGCGAGCATTCACAGTCGGCATCGGAGAGACGGCAAACGAGACACGAGGTAGCATATCGGGTGAGTTTGAGCGTGAGACAGTCGAAAACGGCACGATCCAATATGACAATTTTAGGTTCGATATCCCCCTCCCAGCCGGGCAACCAATCACGATCATGTACCACCTCCTTGAAGAGAACCCGGCCGAAAAAACCGCGTCCGGCCTGATTGAGAAGATTCATACACTCTACGACGAATCCAAACCATACAAAGAACTCTTCAAATTCCAATCAGATGCTGGAATCATCGTCTCGACGCGGTCGCAACTGCGCATTATAAACAAACTTGGTATTGTATCTGAACAGTACAAACAGAGCTACGGAATACGCGCCGAGGAATCCATCGCGAATCGTCTTCTCGGACGGCCTGAACAGGAGAAGTGTGTCGACAGCCGTGAAGACTACGAGACCATCGTCGAGACCCATAATTCCCCGGAGTATCCAGGACTTCCTCACGTTGACAGAGATGCCATCCAAGAGGAATACTACCTCAGATATGTACAGGCCGATGCCAAACCACAGACCCAGCCCAAAACGTTTGGATTTGATCGGTCAGTTCCACTCATCCAAACTGACTACGGGACAAGTCGAGTCGCATCTGCACTCCTCGATAACGATGTCGGGACAGTCAGAAAGCAACTTGAGGAGTTAATTCCTGAGAGTCGCCACGAACGTCTCGACGACGACGAGTACGACGAAAAGAAAGCGACGGGTGAGGGCTCTGAAAACGGGGCAAATGAACGCGCACAGGCATGGGAAGACATTGTACCTCTCGCAACGACTGAACGCCTAGACGAGTTTGAATACGTCCTTGCCAACTATTTCTACTGGACGGCTATGAGTACCGAGCTTGGCCCCGAGTATGGACACCGTCTCTTCGGGGCTGCTGCACGATTGTTCTCCCCCGAACATGCAGACATTTCTTTGTTCCATCGGAAAGCGAAGATACGCTTCCACAAACAGAGGGCACGGCAGTTACATCACGACAATCGCCTGACAGAGGAGGAACGGGAGGAGAGATTCATTAAAGCTGCGAAACACTACCAGGAAGCCAGTGACCTTGCACGTGAGTCAACGGCAACCTTCAATAACAACACCGACCAAGCGGCAGAATTCCGATGTGATGCCGCTTCGATGTGGGTACGCCATTTCACGACTACAGAAGAGTTCGACCGGGCATTCGAGGAGGTTGAAGACGCACTCGATACCCTTGATGCCATTTTCGGCAATGGTCGCTCCAAGGACGATACTCTCCGAAAACGTCTCCAAGCAGAGAGAGCAGCAATAGAGGCTGAGAAGGAACAGGCCGCAGGGAATTTCCGACCGGCGACCAAGGCCTTCTGGCGGGCCTATAAACTGTTTGATGAGACGCGGAAGGAGCACTCGGCAGCTCATATGGCAGAGAGAATCAAAGCGATGTT
The DNA here is from genome assembly GCA_964435625.1 of uncultured Halobacteriales archaeon. Taxonomy (GTDB): domain Archaea; phylum Halobacteriota; class Halobacteria; order Halobacteriales; family PXRE01; genus PXRE01. The sequence goes on from CAYTAG010000045.1 coordinate 17,717, forward strand.
CCACGAACTAGAGGAAGAAAACAGGGGTAAGGAATCAGATGCAGTCCGCGAAGAGGTGCGCGAGGCCTACGAAAACACCTGTGCAGCCTGTGGCGCGCAACGCCTCTCACCACATGGCGAACCTGAGGTTGAAATTGCGCACATCAAACCGAAAGAAGACGACGGCATTTACTTGCGAGAAAATCTGCTTCCACTCTGCCGGTTCCACCACTGGGCATTCGATGCTGACTGGTTCTATCTCAACGACGACTACCACGTCCATGTTGTCCCACAGACAGAAACACCGGGTTATGACGATCTCCAAGAGATTGATGAGCAACAGTTGCAGACACCTTCGGACAGAGACTTTCCACAACCACACGAGCTATTCCTCTCTTACCGACGGCAAATCAACGACTTCGCTGACGACGAGCTCCCGTCTGCTATTACATCCCCCACCCCAGATGGCGAATCGGGAGCTGGTGACAGCTCTGACGCTCCGGCCGGAGTGAATCAACAGGAACGGAAAATCACCGAGGCAGGATTCTTCCCAGAATACGACATTCCCGGTTCGAAAAACGATCTAATTTTCGGTCCGGGATCGAGCCTCTAATCCACCGTTATTCGCTATTGGAAAAGTTGTCCTATTACCTATGATTGTATACGAGAACAGGCGGTGACTGGATTGGAAGCAACTCTGAGCGGACCGGCGCGACGGGAAGTAGAACATCAGTATCGGACGTATTCTGCCCCGGGACTCCGGCGGGTCCCGAATTGGCGCCGATTTGTCGCCCAGTTTATAAGCCCGGGATCCGCCGAGACGGCCGTCTACCTGTGGTACCCTATAAACTACTTATATTGTCCGGGAACGTGCAAAAAGGGAATCGGGATCGGCTACCGATCACCAGGCACTCCAATCAGCGCGAACAACGGCTTCGCGCTGAACCGCTCGGCCGGTTACTCCGCGCTGATGACGTCGTCGATGCGGGCGATCATCGTCGCGGCCTCGGTGGCGGACTCGACG
>CAYTAG010000046.1:0-5128 GCA_964435625.1 uncultured Halobacteriales archaeon
TCCTCGACCTCGTCCCACAGCGCCGCCCGCTACAGCGCCTGTTCGACCTTCCCGACGAGGTTCTCGGTGCGGTTCTGGACCCGCAGCCCGTAGGCGACGTTGTCGTAGATCGACTTGGGGAACGGGTTGGGCTGCTGGAACACCATGCCGATGCGACGGCGCAGCGCCACGGGGTCGACGTCGTCGTCGTAGACGTCCTTGCCGCGGAACAGCAACTCGCCCTCGACGCGGGCGGCGTCGACGAGGTCGTTCATGCGGTTGATGCACCGCAGGAACGTCGACTTCCCGCAGCCCGAGGGGCCGATGATCGCGGTCACGCGGTTCCCGGGAATCGCCATGTTGACGTCCCGGAGCGCCTGCTCGTCGCCGTAGTAGACGCTCAGGTCCCGCGCCTCGACGACGGTCTCGGAGGGGAACTCGCCGTCGTCGCCGCCCTTCTCGAGGCCGGCGGTCACGTCGGTCTCGACGACCGGCTCCCCGGCGGCGGAGTCGGCGGGCCGGTCGGTGGCCCGCTCGACGTCGGCGTAGTCGCTGGTTTCTTCGGCCCCGGAACCGGTCTCCGAGGCGGGCGTCGCTTCGGTGTCGGGGGCGGCCGCGGCGTCGGTCTCCGAGGCGGGTCCGGCCCCCGTGTCGTCGGTCATCTTTCGTGTCATAGGTCAGTCCTCACGTTGATACCTGTTTCGCAGGACGATTGCGGCGGCGTTCATCGCCAACAGCAGCCCCAGCAGCACGATGACGGCGGCGGCCAGCACGCCGTAGCGGTACTCCTCCTGGGGGAGCGCCCGGGAGGCGAACACCTGCAGCGGCAGCGCGGTCGCCTTCTCGAACAGCCCGCCGGGCGGCGACAGCTTCGTGGTCGCGACTCCGACCAGCAGGATCGGCGCGGTCTCGCCGATGGCCCGCCCCAGCGCCAGGATGGTGCCGGTGAGGATGCCCGGCATCGCCTGGGGCAGGACCACGTCCCGGACCGCCTGCCAGCGGCTGGCGCCCATCCCGTAGGCGGCCTGCCGGTGGGAGTCCGGCACCGACCGGATCGCCTCCTGGGCGGAGACGATCACGATGGGCAGGATGAGCAGGCCGAGCGTCGCGGCGCCGGCGATCAACAACCCCCGCTGCATGGCCAGCAGGTTCAGGAACAGCCCGATCCCCAGCAGGCCGTACACGACCGAGGGCACGCCGGCGAGGTTGGCGATGTTGACCTGCAGCAACCGGGTCACCCGGCCCATCGGCCCGCTCTGGGGGGCGTACTCCTCCAGGTACACCGCGGCGCCGACCCCGACGGGGAACACGAGCAGGGCCATCACGCTCACCAGCACGATGGAGCCGACGATCTGGGGGTAGACGCCGGCGTCCCGCGGACTCAGCGTCGAGAACGAATCCATCAGCAACGTCTCGCTCAGCCAGGCGTCGGGGGCGGCCAGGCCCAGCGCGTTCGTGACGGCGACGCCCACCAGCACGCCACCGACCAGGACGACGGGGGCCAACAGCCCCGCGCGGCCCTCCCGCCGGAGCAGGACGTCGGCGGCGACGTACGCGCCCGGCGCGACCACCGTCGGCACGAGCACCGCACCCAGCGGCGGATCGTACCCCAGCGGGAAGCCGGCGAGGGCGACGACGGCCGCCCCGCCCAGGGTCGACGCGCCGGTGGCGACCCCGACCCGGGCGCCGTAGCGGTCGGCCACCCGATAGCCCAGCAGCGCCGCCGCCGGGGCCGCGACCAGGCCGGCGAAGCTCACCCAGTCCGCCCAGTAGTAGACGAACGCGTGGATCGGGTCGAACAGCAGCCACCCGACGGCGAGGCCGGCCAGCGCCGCGACCGGGACGCCCGGCCCGGTCCAGGTGGCCGCGGGGTTGCGCCGGCCGTACGCCGCCACGGCCAGCGTCGGCGCCCCGGCGGCCAGCGCGTAGACGGCCACGTCGGTCGGCGCCAGCGCCGACAGGACCGCCAGCGCCACCAGGCCGAGGGCGCCCCCGACGACCAGGACCGACAGGATCCGCTTGCTCACGGCGGCGACGGCCGGCCGCCGCCGGGCGTACCGCCAGAACGCGGCCCCGGGCGCGACCAGCGTCGCCAGGTAGACGAGGTACCAGCCCGGGTCGGCGGTGGTCGGCTCGATTGCGTCCCAGGACACGACCGCGACCAGCGCCCCCAGGGCGACGATGCCGAACAGGGTCGCGGCGGCCAGCAGGTACTCGAACACGCGGCCGCGGAGGTCCTCGTAGCGACGGTCGGCCGCCAGGTTCAGGTCCTCGACGGCCATCAGCGGCTCACCTCCCGGACGTGATCGGGGCGGCCGCCGCGGGTCGCGCGGACCGCCAGCGTGCGGTCGCGAGTCATCAGCGGTACACCTCCCTGAAGCGGGCGCGGACGAACTCCGCGAACAGGTTCAGCGCGAACGTCATCACGAACAGGGTCATGCCGATGGCGAACATGGCCTCGTAGGCGGCGGTCTGGCCGAGCTGGTCGGCCTGTGCGATCTGGACCATCGCGGCGGTCATCGTCTGGATGGAGTCGGTCAGGTTCCGGAGCACGTCCGGGAAGTACGGCATCTGGGGGCTCGTGCCGGCGGCCATCGTGACGGCCATCGTCTCGCCGATGGCGCGGGACAGCGCCAGCACGTACGAGGAGACGATGCCCGACAGCGCCGACGGGACGACCACCTTCGTCGACACCTCGAACTTCGTCGACCCGAGGCCGTAGGCGGCCTGCCGCAACGAGTCCGGCACCGACGACAGCGCGTCCTCGCTGATCGAGGAGACCATCGGAATGATCATGATCCCCACGACGACGGCGGCCGACAGCGCGTTGAACGTGCCCAGTGAGGGCACCACGAGCACGAACTCCGGCAACACCGGGGTCCCAGCGGGAACGATGGTCGTCCGCGACGGGAACAGTGGGATCGACTGCAGCGCGGGCGTGATGTACACCAGCGCGAAGTAGCCGTACACGACCGTCGGGACGCCCGCCAGCACCTCCAGGGCGGGTTTCAGCACCGCCCGCGCGCGGTCGCCGGCGTACTCGCTGAGGTAGATGGCCGCCGCGAGCCCGACCGGCAACGCGATCAGCGCCGACCCGACGGTGACGATCAGCGTCCCGCTGACCAGCGGGAGCACGCCGTAGGCCGCCTCCGTGATCGGGTGAAAGCGCGTCCCGAGCAGGAACTCGCCGAGCGAGACCCGCCCGAAGAAGTCGACGGTCCCGCCCAGGAGTGCGAGGACGATTCCGACGGTCACCACGACCGTGATCCCGGCACACGCGAACAGCAACGCACCGTAAGCCCGTTCCTTGCGGACGGTGGCGCCGTCACGTTCGAACTGCCGGTCGGTGTTTCCGGCCGCTGCGATTCCGCCCGTGCGTCCGTCCTCGTCGGTCATCGTTCGGTGTACTCCCGTAGTTTCGCCAGGTTGTCCTGGACCTGCTGTTCGTCCATCGGCACGTAGCCGATCCGGTCGGCCAGCAGGTCGTCGCGGTCGGTGTTCTCGACGTAGAACTCCACGAACGCCTGGAGGTGTTCTTTCTCCCGGAGGTGTTCGCCATTGACGTAGATGAAAAGCGGCCGGGCCAGCGAGTAGTCGCCGCTCTTGGCGTTCTCCAGGCTCGGCTGGACGCACCCGGAGCCATCGTCCAGCGCCAGCGCCTGGGTCTTCTCGGGGTTGTTGGTGTAGTAGGCGAACGGGAGATACCCCAGCGCGTAGCGGCTGTCCTGGACGCCCTGGGCGATGAGGTCGTCCTCCTCGGTGCCCTCGAAGTCCGACCGGATCTTGCCGGCCTCGCCGACGACGTGTTCGGTGAAGTAATCGAACGTGCCCGAGGTCGTCGCCGGCCCGAAGAGGTCCAGTTCCTCGTCCGGCCAGTCGTCGTTCACGTCGGCCCACGTCTCCGGGGCGGTCTCGGGCGACCAGATCGTCGCGAGGTCCTCGACCGACAGGCAGCCGTCCTCGATCCAGTCGTTGTCGTTGTTCACGACCACGGTCAGCGCGTCCCGCGCCACGAGGAACTCGACCGGTTCGAACCCGTTGGCCTGGCACTGCTGGACCTCCTCGTCGGTGATCTCCCGGCTGGCGTTGTTGACGTCGCTCCGTCCGGGGACGAACGCGTTCTCGAACCCGCTGGAGGTGCCGTCCCGCGAGACCGAGATGTCCACGTCCGGATGCTCGTCGGCGAACAGTTCCTGCATCGCCGTGGTCACCGGGTACACCGTCGAACTCCCCGAGACGTCGATGGACCCGGACAGTCCGTCGTCGACCTGCGCCCGGGTGCACCCCGCGACCCCGGCGGCCACCATCGATCCCGCGGCCGTCAGCACCGACCGTCGACCGACGCCGTCGGACCACCGCGGTGGGTCTTCCATCACCCGGAACCAGCCCGGTGCCGAATAAATACCCTACTATTATCCCTATATAGAACTATGTTCGTTACTGTTTGGCGACGGTCGTATTGCAGGCCTACCTCGCCGACCGCGAACGCTATTGAGAGCTTTGATCTCCAGAGATCGAGGAAGATGGGGCGTGAACTCCGAACCGGTCGAACGTCTACCGGGAGCCCGGGGACCGCTGGACTGGATATATAGTAGATGGCTACGTTTATGTACTCCCGTGCCCGACGGCCGGGCATGGAGACGCGCAAGGTGCAGGTGACCGGCGGGTCGACCTACACCGTGTCGATCCCGAAGGAGTGGGCGACGGACAACGACGTGGCGGCAGGCAGCACGGTCGAGTTCTACCCCGAGGACGACGCCCTGCTGTTGACGCCGCGTGGGGAGCAAGAGCGCACCGAGGGGGCCCTGGACGTCTCGGGGCTGGCCGGCGAGGCGCTGACGCGGGCGGTGATGACGATGTACGTCAGCGGGTTCGACGTGATCGCGCTGGAGGCCGGCCGGATCACCAGCGACCAGCGGCGGGCAATCCGGACGGCGACCCAGGGACTCGTCGGCCTGGAGGTGATGGAGGAAACCGGCGACCGCGTGGTCGTCCGGAACCTGCTGGACTCCTCGGAGCTGTCCATCGACAACGCCGTCGAGCGGATGCGCCTGATCGCGCTGTCGATGTTGGAGGACGCGGTGACGGCGCTCGCGGACGACGACGACGACCTCGCGGCCGACGTCATCGAGCGCGACGACGACGTCGA
>CAYTAG010000046.1:5138-18621 GCA_964435625.1 uncultured Halobacteriales archaeon
CGACCGCCTGTACCTGATGGTCAGCCGCATCTTCCGGGCGACGCTGCGGAACCCCCAGGCCGCCGGCGAACTCGGGGTCCCCAGGGAGGTCTGTTTCGACTACCACTCCAGCGCCCGCCAGCTGGAGCGGATCGCCGACCACGCCACCAAGATCGCCCACCTCGCGCGCAACCTGGCCGAGTTGCCGTCGGACGTGGTCGACGCCCTGGAGGAACTGCACGACGACGCCGCCGAGGTGATCGAGGGCGCCATGGACGCGCTGTTCGCCGACGACGGCGACCGCGCGACCGAACTCGCCAACGAGGCCCGCGGCTCGATCCTGGAGATCGACGAACACGCCCGCTCCATCGACGAACTCCTGCGCGAGATGGAACCGTACCAGGCCCAGCAACTGGGCCTGATCGTCGACTCGCTGTCGCGCAGCGCCGACTACGGCGGCAACGTCGCGGAGACGGCGCTGCAGAAGGCGGCGCCGACGCCGTGACGATTGAAGCCGCGAGAGACCGTTACTCCTCGATCAGGACGGCGTTGACCTGCCCGGTCTGGCCCGGCCGGGAGGTCACGCGGGCGCGGCCTTCGGGGGTCTCGACGACGGCGCCCTTCGTGAGGATGTTCCGGCGCACGTAGTTGGGGTTGGCCGGGTTCTCGACGACGTTCTCGATCTCGGTCTGGACGGACCCCTCGTCGGTGGCGACGTTGGTGACGTCGGTCGACAGCGCGCGGATCTTGTGGTCGTTGCCGCGGACCTCGACGGTCTTCAGTCGTGCGTCGCCGACCTCGGTCTCGGTCGGCTCGCGGCCGAGTTCGTGCTTGCGCTTCTTGTGGATCGCCCGGCGTCGGCCGCCGGACCGCGTGCGCGTCGAACGGCCCTGGTACTGGCTCATGCCCGGAGGATGACCCGGCGGATACTTGAAGGAATCGAAGGCAGTCCGCGCGGGCCGGACGGCCCGTCCGGCCGCGGGGGTCCCACGGACCGCGACGTCAGCCCTCGGCCCGGGAGTCGACGCGGGCGTCGAGGTACTCGCTGATCGCGTAGGCCATCCAGGCCTGGCACCACCGCATCAGCGTCACGCGCTTGGTGTGCAACCGGCCCTTCCGGTAGTAAAAGCGGCCGTCGCCGGCGTAGAAGTGCTCGAAGGCCCACTCCAGGATGCGACGGGCGAACCGGAGGTCGCCCGCGTACGTGAACACCAGCGCCCCCTGCGTGCTCGCGTGGACGTCCCGGGGGTAGGCGTCCTCCTCGTCGAAGTTGGGGGCGCCGGTCGGCTCGAACAGTTCGTCGCGGTAGAACCGCAGCGCGTCCGCCAGAACGTCGTCGTAGCGGTCCTCGCCGGTGACGGCCCGGTAGCGCTGGAAACACTCGATCACGAACCCGTTGTGGTGGTTGTCCATCGAGAGGTGCGAGGCCTCCGGCGGGTCGCGGTAGTACCAGCCGCCGCGGTCGGTCTGGAGGTCCACGATGTGGTCGAACAGGTCCCTGGCCCGCCGGCGGAGGTCGGCGTCGCCGAAGTGGTCGTAGAGGTCGACGAACATCCGGGCGCACAGCGCCCCGGCGTTGATCGTGTAGTAGTCCTCGGGGTGTTTGGTGTGGTAGTCGACGACGGCGCCGCGGCCGGACTCGACGGGGCGGAAGTTCAGGTCCGACAGCGCGAAGTCGGCGGCGCTCCGGACGGCCTCGGGGTACCGCTCGTCGAACTCGGCGGCCCGCAACAGCGCCTTGACGCCGAAAGAGGTGTTCACGACGTCCGGTTGATAGGGGTGGCCGCGGCCGTCGAGGTGCTGGATCGGGTGGGGGTAGCCGGCGCAGAAGCCGCTGTAGCCGTCGGTGCTGTACTCGACCAGCCAGTCGGCCAACCGGCGGGCCTCCGCGCCGTAGTCGACGTCGCGCCGCGGGCCGACGGCCAGGTCGTCCGCGACCCGGGCCATCGTCCGGTTGGCCATGGAGAACAGCGCCGCGCCCTGGTAGTTCCGCCGGGGTTCGACCAGCAGGAGGGGCCGGACGTTGATCGGCGCGCGCTTTGCGGCCTCCTGGAAGGCGACGTTCAGCCACTTCGAGTCGACGGGCAGCGCCCGCCGGATTCGGCTGTCCATCCCGTCGCCGTAGTCCCACCCCGTGTAGTCGCGCCGACGCGCGTACGCCAGCGTCCGTTCGAGCATCTCGAACGCCGTCCGGTCGTCCGGCGCCGTGCCGTCGCGCTCGACCGTCCGGGCCGTCCGTGGCTGGTCCGTCTCGGTCATGATTGTCGAGGGTCGGTCCAGTGGACCGACGTACCGACGACCGATCCGTGCCAGGGCCATTGATATGGGCCCGTTACTCGGATCGCCGCGGCGGTAGAACCGGGTTACCGGCGGTGGGGGGCCGGTACCGGGTTATTTCTTATCAGGACCTCCCGGCGACGTTACTGCATGGCCGACCGAACGGACGCGACGACCACCGGTCGCTCCCGGGGTGAGGCCGGGCAGGACGCGGTGCTGATTCCCACCGGGCGGAAGATGAAGAGCTACGGGTGCATGCGGTCGCTGCACCGCCGGGGCGTCCACACCATCGTCGCCTCGGAGTACGACCGGATCCCCCACGCAGCCTCGCGGTTCTGCGACGAGCGAGTCCACCTCCCCGCGTTCCCCGAGGACGTGATCGCGTACAAGGACGCCCTCCTGGCCGTCGCCGGCCGCCCCGACGTCGAGACGGTGATGCCCGTCCGGGAGTGCGACGCCTACGTGCTGGCGAAGTTCCGCGACGAGTTCGAGGAGACCGTCTCGCTGGCCGTCCCGGACCTGGAGACGTTGCGGGCGGGCCACGACCGGTTGCGGCTCGCGGAGGCGGCGGCCGAGGCCGACGTCCCGGTCGCGGAGACGCACGCGCTCTCGGACGTCGACGACTGGGAGCGGGACGTGGTGGTCAAGTCCCGGTACAACCTCCTCGCCGGCGAGTACGTCGACTCGTTCCCGGAGGATCGCCTCCGGGAGGTCAAGGACGTCCGGTTTCTCCCGGCGGGCGAACGGCCGGACGTCGAGGCGGTCGTCGACGAGATGGGCCACGAACCCATCGTCCAGGAGTTCGTCCCGCAGGCCGAGAAGATCCTCTACTGTGCGCTGTGGGACGACGGGGAACCGCTGGCGACCTACCAGCACCGCCAGATCCGCCAGAACTCCTGGGTGGGCGGCGGCGGCGTCTACCGGGAGTCGACCTACTCCCAGGACGTCGAGGACGTCGCCTACGACCTCCTCTCGGAGCTAGACTGGCACGGGTTCGCCTGCATCGAGTACCTCCGGGACGCGACCACCGACGAGTGGACGTTCCTGGAGATCAACCCGCGGGTCTGGCAGTCGCTGCCGGAGGCCGTCCGCGCGGGCGCGGACTTCCCGTACTACTACTGGCTGGCCGCGCAGGGCCGTGCCGACGAGGTCGACGCGGACTACGACCTGGGGGCGTCGACCCACATCGCCTACGGCGAGGTCGGGCACCTCCTGAGCCTGTTCCGCGACGAGTCGCCGTTCGTCGAGCGGCCCTCGGTCGCCCGGCGGGTCTGGGACGTCGCGCAGTCGGTCGTCACGAACCCGCGGTTCGACTACCTCCGCGCCGACGACCCGGGGCTGGTGCTGAGCGCCGTCCGCCAGACGCTGTCGACGGGCGTGACCCCCAGCAGGAGCTACGACAGCGGATCGTCCCGGCAGGCGACCGCCGCGACGACGGACGGGGACACACTGGGGACGACCGACGGGGACGTGCCGGGGACGACCGACGGGGACGTGCCGGGGACGACCGACGGGGGCGAACCCGAACCGTGACGGTCGCCTCGCACTGACGCCGGAATCACGCCCGCGCCGGCGGCGAGGACCGGCGCCGCGACCGCCGGTCGGCCGGCGACTCCTCGACGTCCGGCAGGTACCGGGCGGCCACCCGGGCGAATGCGGGATCCGCCAGCAGCGGCCGGTGGACCTGCAGCAGGTCGACGTCGGTCCCGGTGTTGGCCTCGATCACGACCGGGTTCCCGGATTCGTCCAGCAGGACGTCCCAGCCCAGAAGCGGGATGTTCGTGTTCTCCCTGGCGATCTCCTCGACGGTCTCGCGGACCGCCTCCCAGCGCGGGACGCGGGTTCCCTCGATGGGGGCGCCGGTGTCGGGATGCTCGTCGTACCAGCGCAGGCCCCCGGAGCGGGGCTTCCGCGTGGCCCGGCCGAGTTCGCCGGTCTCGAGGTCGATCTCCGCGGAGAGGCCCCCGGCCGACCAGTTGTCGATGGGGCGGGAACGCTCGGTGCCGATCCGGTGGATGGCGACGGGCGTGTGGAGTTCGCCGGCCTCGTCGTCCCACAGCGTCAGCAGCCTGACGGTGTTGGAGGCGTGCGGATAGAGGTCGTCGGCGTAGTCGTGCTGGCGGACGTACTCGGTCACCACGTAGCCCGACAGATCCACCACCGTCTCACACATCTCCCGCTCGGGGACCGACTCGCCGTCGACGACGAACCCGTCGTCGTACTCGACGACGACCACCTCGCTGCCGCCGAGTCCGCGCAGTTGCTTCAAAACGAGTTTCGAGTGCTCGCGCACCGCCTCCGGGAGCCACTCGGAGACGGGGACCGGGTCGCCGTCGTACTTCGTCCCGGCGACTCCGTGGACGTACCCCCGGTCGACGAACCCGTAGGCCTCGGGCCGGTGGTCCGGATAGTCCGCCATCATCCAGTACTGGCTCAGTTTGTCGTCCAGCAGGTACCGGTGTCCGCCGTTGAGCGCGCGGTACAGCCTGATCCGCTGGCGCTCGCCGAGGTACGCCTCCGGTCCGTGGGTCTCGAAGTCGTACAGTTTCGCGGCCGGGCTGGTGAACCCCCGGCGCCACAGCCACAGTCGCCGGCGCGGCGGCATCGACACCCAGTGCTTCCAGGAGTCGACCTCCTGTTCCGCGAACGCCCTGTAGTCGTGCAGCCGGTTGTTCGACGCGGCCTCGGTGAGCGCGAGGTAGGCCGACTTGACGGTCCCGTGGATCCCCATGCGTTCGAATACGACACCGCTCGACAAAGCTATGCACTCGCTAACCCCGGGAAAGCGGCCGGACGACGGCGCCGGTCCCGGCCGGGCCTCGCCGCGAACGCTCGCGGACGCGGGTCCACAACACCTAACCGACCGACCCGCCTGGCTCCGCCCGCATGGTCGGAACGCTCAGGGTGTTCGTCGCCGGTGCGACGGGCGTGCTCGGCCGCCGGATCGTCGACGAACTCGCGGACCGCGGGCACGTCGTGGTCGGCCTGACCCGCGACCGCGAGGGCGACGAACTCGTCGCCGAACGGGGCGGGGTCCCCCGGCGGGGCGACGTGCTCGACGCCGACTCGCTGTCGTGGGCCGTCGGCGACGCCGACGTGGTCGTTCACGTCGCCTCCGCGGTGCCGACCGAACGCAAGCCCGACGCGGAGGCCTGGCGGTACAACGACCGCGTGCGCCAGGCCGGCGCGCGCAACCTCACCGTCGCGGCCGGCGAGGCCGGCGCGCACCGCTACGTCCAGGCGAGCGTCGTCTGGGCCGTCCGCAGGGACCGCGGCGGCCGGGTCGACGAGTTCACGCCGCCGAACCCCGACCGGACGACCCGCTCGGCGGTCGAGGCCGAGCGCCGCGCCCGCGCCGCCCGGAAGTTCGGCCTCGATCCCGTCGTCCTCCGGACGGGGTGGCTGTACGCCCCCGACGCCGACCACACCCGCCGGATGGGCCGGGGGCTGCTCGCACGCCGGTTCCCGGCCGTCGGCGGTGGCTTGCTGGGCCGCCGGGGCGCCACCCTCTCGCTGTTGCACGCCGACGACGCCGCGACGGCGTTCGCGGACGCCTGCGAGGGCGGCGACGACGGGACCTACCACGTCGTCGACGACGAACCGGTCGGGCTGGCGACGTTCCTCCGGGCGTTCGCCGACCGCCTCGACGCGCCCCGTCCGCCCCGGGTTCCGGGGTGGCTGGCCCGGCCGTTGCTCGGACGGGACCTCGTTCGCTTTCTCACGACCGGCTTCCCGACCGACAACGACCCCTTCGCCGAGGCATTCGGCTGGGAACCCGAACACCCCACGTTCGAGGATGGACTGGAGCAAGTGGTCGACCGCTGGCTGGCGGACGGAACCCTCCGGGAGACGGGCAGCGGCTACGAGTGGGCCGGCGGGGAGTGAGTGCCGAAGGTTTCAGAGTCGATTCGCCAGGTAGGCCCCGCCGGCCGCAATCAACCCGGTACCGAGGGCCAACCCGACCAGCGGTCCGAGGAGTCTGCCCACGAGGTCCAGCAGTCCACTAGCGTTGGGGGCTAACACCACGGCGAGGAGGAACAGTACGAGGCACGTCCCGAACAGCCCCAGGGCACTGCCGACGCCGCTGGTCCAGACGACGTCGTCGTCGGTCGTGACCCCAGCGGCGAGTCCGACGGCCAGTCCGAGCAGCAGCGCCAGCGAGAGCGTGAATCCCATTCCGGCCAGCACGGCGCCGAGCAACTCCGGCGTCCCCTGGGGCGACGCCATCCTGCCGAAGGAGCCAGTGAACCCCGGAAGACCGATCCTTTCGGGCGACAGAACCGTCACGAGCAATTGGGTGACCACCACGCCGAAGCCGAACAGGAGGTAGACGCCGACCGCGAACCTGACGACTTCCCGCCCGCGATCCCCGCCTGCGGTCCGACCGGCGGCGTTCCGGCGGCCCCCGCCGCGCCGGGGCGTCTGGTCCCTGCCGCGCCGGGGCCTCTCGTCCCGTTCGCGCTGAGGTGTCTCGTCCCGCTCGTCGTCGCGTCCGCCGTCCGGAACCGCCGGCCTGCGACCGTTCGATCCGGCCATGGTGGGGCGTAATTATTGGCGTCGGGGCATAAAAGGGGAGGTCGGTCAGTCGAGGGCGGGCGTCACTGCGGCGGCCCGTCGCGGCCGACGTGGATCTCGTGGGCCTCGACGTCCTCCAGGGCGGCGACCCGGCCGCCGACGACGACCGCCTCGCCGTCGGCGTCGATGGTGAGGCTGGCGACCTCCTCGGACTCCTCGAAGGTGAGCGAGACGACCTCGCCGCGGACGACCCTGTCGCGGCCGGTCTCTACGTCGCGGCCCTCGACGGTGGCGTAGACCGTCCCGTCGACCTCCCGCAGGTCCTTGACGCACCGCCGGATCGAGGCGTACCGGTGTGGCAGCGTCCGCCCCTCGCCGTCGGGCAACAGGACCTCCTCGGGGGTCGTCCACAGGACGGTCCCGAAGAAGCCGGAGACGAGAAAGCCCAGTTCCGAGCGGTTGAAGATGACGCCGTAGCGGTCCTGGTCCTCCCGGAGGGCGTCCTGGGTCGCGTAGATGGAGTACTCGCCGTCGGCGACGGCGATGACCGGCGTGGTGATCCCCCGGCGGGACCGGACCTCGGTGGCGATGCCCCCGTAGTCGTAATCCTGGGGCGTCTCGGCGGCCGGCGACAGCAGCAGTTCGACGGTCACGCCGGCGTCGACGGTCGCCCGCAGGCGGTCCTCGAACCGGGCGAGCAGGTCCGGCGTCAGCGACAGCGTGAGTTCGTACGCGGCCTCGTCGATGACCTCCTCCAGGTACCGCAGGATGGTCGAACGGGACTTCACGAGCGTCACGGCCTCGGTCTCCCGGGTCGGCGCCGTGTACCGGGACTCCAGTTCGTCGATCATCATCGACAGCGAGTCCCTGACGTCCTCGAACGCGTCCGAGGGGTCGACGCCGACGATCTTCATCGGCCGGGACTCCCGCAACTCGACCAGTCCGCGGTCGCTCAGGCTGCGGACCGTGTCGTAGACGCGGGGCTGGGGGATGTCCGTCCGCTCGGCGATCTCGCTGGCCGTCAACTGTCCGTGCTCCAGGACCGTGAGGTAGGCGTCGATCTCGTACTCGCCGAGGTCGAACCGCTCGCCGACTCGCTCCATCGTGAGTCGGAGGTCGTCCGTCGCCATGGATCGTTCTACGAACCCCTCAGATAAATCGTTTATCAATCACCGAGTAACACTCTATTCCGAAATCGGGTACTACCGGGACGTTCCTGGCGAACGGCTCCAGGGACCGACCGGGGGCGAGGGAGGTCCGGGATTCGTCCCGGTTCGACCCGAACGCCGCCGCGCGACGACGACCACAGATACAACTACATTCGCGTGGTAGGTACTGGCATGGCAGTCTGTCCGAACTGCGACTCGGACCTGACCGAGTGGGCCGAACGAATAGAGGCGGCGACGGACCCCCCGAGCACGCCGAAGGTCTGGACCTGCCCGGAGTGCGACGTGGTGCTGGGAATCTCGGACTGGGGACCGACCCGGGAGTGAGCGGGCCGCGGCGCCGCCCGCGTCAGCGAACCGTTCCGCCGAACGGGAGACCCGTACCTACTCCTCGTCGGAGCCGTCCCCGGCGTCTTCCATCCGGTCGGCCGCTTCCTCGCCGGCCTCCGAGACCTGCTCGCCGGCGTCCTCGCCGCGTTCCTCGACGCGGTCGGCGGTCTCTTCGCTCATCTCGCTGGCCGCCTGGCCGCCCGCCCTGATGCGGTCGGCGGTCTCCTCGCTCACCTCCTCGGTCCGCTCGCCGGTCTCGTCGGCGACCCCCTCGATCCGCCGGGAGGCGTCGTCGACGACCTCCTCGACGGATTCGGGCCGCCGCCGCATCAGGTAGACCGCTGCACCGAGCGCGAGGCCGACGAGCAGCATCCGCGGGAGTCGCCGTCCGGACCGGCGCTGGGACGACTCCACGTCGTACTCCTCGAAGGCCTCTCGGACGCCCTCCCGCACCGCTTCGCGGATCTGCGCTTCGGTCGTGGTGTTCGTGCGCCCGGTTTCGGACGTCAGTGATGGAAGCTTCATCGTGATCCGTTTCCGGATACGTTCGCGCGCGCAAAAACACGTTCGCCGCCCGCGTTACGCCGACCGTTCGCCGCCCGCATTACGCAGGCCTCGACAGGTGTCGTCGCCCGCAGTACGCCGACCCCGCCAGGTGCGGCGCGGACCCCTCGCCCGCCGCTACTCGGGCGGCGCGATCCGGTGGACGGCCCCCGTCTCGCCCGCGGGGACGTGGGTCTCGCTGGACAGCAGGTACAGTTCGCCGTCGGGGCCACGACTGAACCCGAGGACGTTCCGGTTGGGGCGGCCGTTGTCGGTGCCGGCGACGACCAGTTCCTCCACGGACCACTCCCCGTCCGACCGGGAGTCGCCCCACCCGGCCGGCGGTTCGGCCGCGAACAGTCGCCCGGAGGGCCTGTCCTGGCTGGTCGCCCAGTCCCCGAAGACGTACGCGCCCCGGAGGTCTGGGACGGCGTCGCCCTCGTAGACGGCCCCGCCGACGACGGCGCTGCCGATCACCTCGTCGCCGTCGACGTGCGGATACTCCAGGATCGGGTTCAGCAGGGGCTCACCACGGCGGCTCTCGTCGGGACAGTCCGGGAGCGGGTCGCTGGGGTCCTCGGGATTCAGGCAGTGATATCCCTCCCGGATCGGCCAGCCGTAGTTGCCGCCGGCCTCGACGACGTTCACCTCCTCGAAGAGGTGCTGGCCGACGTCGCCGACGAACAGCCGTCCCTCCACGTCGAAGCTCATCCGCCAGGGGTTGCGCAGGCCCCAGACATACAGTTCGTCGATTCCGTTCTCGCCGACGCCGTCGAGGTCCGCCTCGCCCGCGAGCGGGTTGTCCCCGGGGACGCCGTAAGGCTCTTCGCCCCGGGGGTCGTCCGCCTCGTCGCCGTTCCACTCGGGGGGTTCGTCCACGTCCGCGTCGACGTCGATGCGCACGATCGACCCCAGCACGTTCCGGGTGACGTCCTGGCCGTTGCCACTCCCGACGTGCCCGAAGCCGGTGTCGGCCTCGCCGCCGCCGTCGCCCATCGCCACGTAGAGGTAGCCGTCCGGGCCGAACTCGACGGCGCCGGCGTTGTGATTGAACTTCGGGTGGGGGATCTCCATGAGGGCGCGCTCGTCCTCCGGGTCGACCGGTGAGCGGTCGTCGTCGACCCGGAACTCCGCGAGCACCTCGGTGTGGTCGTAGTCGGCGGGCGTCCCTTCCCGGGGCGGGGCGCTGTAGCGGACGAACAGCCGGCCGTTCTCCGAAAAGTCGGGATGCAGCGCCAGTCCGAGCAGCCCGCGCTCGTCGTACTGGGTCCGCAGGTCGACGGTCCGCTCGCGGAGGTCCAGGAGGGGCTCGTCGCGGCGGTCGCCGTCCTCCAGGACGTGAACCAGCCCCGCCTGGTCGGCGACGAAGACGTGATCGCCGGCGGGGTCGACGGCAAGTTCGACGGGCGCGGCCATCCCGCCGGCGACCCGTTCCAGCCGGACGGTCCGGCCGGCGGGCGCGACGGCCGTCCCCACCTCCGGCGTTGAGGCGTGTCGCCGGTGGGCGTCGTCGGGCCGGCGGTCGACGTCGGGCCGGCCGTCCGCGTCGGGGCGGCCGTCGGCGTCGCTCTGCTCACCCTCCTCCGTGATCGGGATCTCGACCCCGCGGCTCCGCGGGGCGTGGTACTCGCCGCGCACGAGGTCCGCGCCCGTCGGGTCCCGTTGCTCCCGCAGCCACTCGAACGCCGGTTCGCCGGCCGGCGGCATGAACAGCCCACAGCCCGCCTCCTCGTGGATCGCCTTGCCGCCCCAGGCGTCGTCCTCCGTGCCGACGATCATGCACTGGCCGGCCTCGCCGGGGCCCTCGTCGACCCAGAACCGGCAGTGGCCACATTTGTGGCGCCACTCCATCGGCGGCAGCGGCACGAACGGGACGTAGGCGGCCTGGCGCTTGGTGAACTTCCCCCGCGGCTGGGCGCTAGCCCGCGACCGCAGGTCCTCCTCGATCTCCGAGAGGCCGTCCTCGCCGCGCCGGAGGTACGCCGCCAGCATCCGGGGGTAGTGTTTCAGCACGGACGGCGGCTTCCGGCGCCTACGTTTCGCCATCGTCGCCCTCCCGGTCGCCGGCACGTTCGTCCTCGTGGTCGCCGGCCCGTTCGGAATCCTCCCCTTCCCGAACCCGGCCACCGTCGGCCTCTCCGGAGTGGCCCTCGGGGGTGACCGGCACCTCCCGCCCGCGCTCCGGCGTGGTGTCGACGCCGCGCTCGCCCAGCGGCGGGCGGTACTCCCCGCGGACCGTCTCCGCGCCGGAGGGGTCCAGACGTTCGCGGAACCACTCGAACGCCGGTTCGCCCTCCGGGGGCAGGTAGTAGGCGCACCACCCGCGCGGGTGGATGGCCTCGCCGCCCCAGCGGTCGCCTTCGCGGCCGACGATGTGGCACATCGCGGGGTCGCCGGGGGCGCCGTCCTCGTAGAACCGACAGCGCTCGCACTTCGGCCGCCACAGAAGCGGCGGGAACGGCGACTGCGGCAGGTACAGCGACTCGTCCTTGCCGAACTTGCCGCCCGGCCGGTCGTGGGCCGCCTCGTGGAGTCGCTCGGCGACGTCCGCGAGTCCGTCCTCGCCCTGGAGCACGTACCGCAACAGGGCCGTCGGCGCGTGGGTCAGTGCGGAAGCCATGGACCGGAGTGTTGGACCGCCACGCGCATTGGGCTACTTGCGGGTTTGCTCGCGGATCGCTACCGGCTACCTGTCCGCGGGCCCGGCGGTGTACCCGGTGAGCGCAGCCGGCGTGACCGGCGATACACCCGGCAAACGACCCGCCGAACGGGGCCGCAGCGACCCCCGGGACGACGATCCCGGACGCGACCAATTCTTTAGTTTCTAAAGTATAATTCTTTAGAATGTACAGAATTGGGCGGTCGGGTCCGGCGGCTGCCCGGATCGTCGGGGCCTCACCTCGGGTCGGGGACGTCCTCGCGGGTCCGGCGTTTCAGCTTCTCGATCCGCGTCGCCAGCGCCAGGAACGTCGCCAGCACCGTCAGCGCGACGGCGCCGGCAGCCGCCAGTTCGTGCGGGCCGGCACCGAGCAGGGCCGTCCCCCCCACGTCGTGTTGCGGGGCGCCGCCGACGAACGGCTCCGCGGGGACGAAGGTGTGGTGGGGCGTCCCGACGACGGGGACGAAGTAGTCGACCAGGTCGTTGAACCCGTGCCACAGCAGGCCGACGGCGACGCCGGTCACCGAGAACTCGGCGATGCGGTGGAGCACGAGCGCCTGCACGACCATGGCGAGGTGGCTCCAGAACAGGAAGTTGTACATCGCGGGGTGGAGATACGAGAAGTCGGATTTGAACGCCAGCAGGACGTACGGCGTCCAGAAGCCGGTCTTGATGCAGCCGAAGAAGGCCAGCGCGGTGAGCCACTCGCGCTGGTGGCCGAGTTTCCAGGCGGCCAGCGCCAGCGCGAAAAACAGCGTCGCCAGCGGGCTGTCGGGGACCAGCGGCCACATCACGGCGGGTTCGACCGCGAGCTGGCCGGTGATCGGTCCCGCCGCCTCGAAGGGGTGTAGCCCGTAGTACCAGAATCCGAAGGCCGTCCCGGCCAGGTTGATGGCGACGACGACCCACGCGAAACGGAGGCCGAGGTTCTCCAGCCACGCCGGCACCGGCGCCACGTACCGCGGCAGCCCCTCCCGCGGCGGGAGGCCGTCCCCGTCGGTCAGCCGCCCCAGCGTCGTGCCCATACCGGCCGCTCGAATCGTGACGGCAAAACCGTGTCGGAACACGGTAACGTGTCCCAATCGTATTCGACGTTGTTGCTCGCTGTCGGGGCTTGGTTGCTCGCAATAAATACTTTGTACCACGGCGCGCGCGAGCAACGCGCGCGAGGGATGAGCACCGGAGCGAGCGAAGCGAGTGAGACGCGCAATCGGCTGGGGAGGTGGTGGTATCCCTAGTTGTCGGGTGTCGATAGCGTGTCGCTCCCCCGGCTGTCCTCCCATCACGATGAGCGGCACCCGGGCGACTAGGGATTTCCTCGCCCTCCCCACCCCCGGCCACCGTCAGAGACAAGCTCTGACGAGCCCCCGCTCACATTCGTTCGCGGGGACCTCGCGCGCGTTGCTCGCGCGCGCCAGCGGTGGATCGACGGTCCGGTATTAGCAGTCCGGCAGTTGGACGCGACCTGAACCGTGTCCGGGCGCACGTACACGACCGGAAAACGTGTCCTGGCAGGGAGAGAGTACGACGCCGCGTCCCCCTCTCGACGGACCGGTACGCATTAATCCGTCGCGGCGGAACCCGGAGCCATGTCCGAGGAGACCGACCTTGAGGACCTACAGCGGGGTACGGACCTGGTCAAGCGGGGGTTCGCGCGGATGCAGAAAGGCGGGGTCATCATGGACGTGGTCGACCCCGAGCAGGCCCGGATCGCCGAGGACGCCGGCGCCGTCGCCGTGATGGCGCTGGAGGCGGTCCCGGCGGACATCCGCAAGCGCGGCGGCGTCGCCCGCATGGCCGACCCCGCCGACGTCGCCGAGATCGTCGACGCCGTCTCCATCCCGGTGATGGGCAAGGCCCGCATCGGCCACCACAAGGAGGCCGAGATCCTCGAAGCAGTGGGCGTCGACATGGTCGACGAATCCGAAGTCCTCACCCCGGCGGACGAGGAGTACCACGTCGACAAGCGCGAGTTCACCGCGCCGTTCGTCTGCGGCGCCCGGAACCTCGGCGA
>CAYTAG010000047.1:0-18612 GCA_964435625.1 uncultured Halobacteriales archaeon
ACCGCTCGCTGGAGTCCGGCAGCAGCGTCACCACGGTGTCGTGGGGCGCGTCGATTTCGCCGTCGCGGATGCGCTCGGCGACCCCGCGAGCGGCGAAACTCGCCGCGCCGGCCGAGGAGGCGACGAGGTGGCCCTCCTCGCGGGCGAGGCGTTTCAGTTCGTCGTGGGCGTCGTCGTCAGCGACGGCGATCACGTCGTCGACCAGTTCCGATTCGAACAGTTCGTTGGTCGCGGGGTCGTGGGTGCCGATCCCCTCGATCTTGTACTCGCCTTCCTCGGTGGACCGGTCCAGGAAGGTCCGGTACAGCGAGCCCTCCGGTTCGACGGCGGCGACGTAGGTGTCGGGGTTTTGCTCGCGGGCGTAGCGGGCGACGCCCATCAGGGTCCCGGCGGTGCCACAGCCCATGACGACGGCGCCGACCTCCCCGTCCAGCGCCTCGTAGATCTCCGGCCCCGTCGTCTCGTAGTGGGCCTCGGTGTTCAGCGGGTTCGAGAACTGCTGGGGGACGACCGCGTTCCCGAGTTCGTCGGCGAGTTCGTGGGCGCGCTCGATGGCCAGGCCCATGCCCTCCTCGGTGGGCGTGTTGATGATCTCGGCCCCGAGCGCGGCCATCAACTGCTGTTTCTCGATGCTGAATCGCTCGGGGACGACGAAGACGGCGTCCAGCCCCAGTTGGCGGGCCGCGATTGCCAGCCCGATGCCGGTGTTGCCGGCGGTCGGCTCGACGACCGTCCCGCCTTCCTCGATCTCCCCGCGCTCCAGCATCCGTTCGAGCATGTACTTGCCGATGCGGTCCTTGACGCTGGCGCCGGGGTTGAACGTCTCCACTTTCGCGTAGACGGGTACCTCCTCGGGCGATGCCTGGACGCGGACCATCGGCGTCCGGCCGACCGTGTCGAGCACCGACTCCAGCGGTTCGGCGTGGGTCGTCATTGGGCGGGAGAACGGCGGCGCGTTCTTTAGTCCTTGTCATGGCCGGCCGAAGCCTCGGCCGGCTCCTCGCCGTCGGCGCTCGCGTCGACTTCCGCCGTGCCCGTTTCTGTCTCCGCGTCGTCTTCGGCGTCCAGTTCCGCCTCGACCTCCGACAGCACTTCGTCCACGTCGACGCCCTGCTGTTCGGCCATCGCCTCGACGAGCGCGCGCTGGCGTCGCGATTCGGCTTCGAGGCGCTCGACGCGCTCGGTCGTCGTCTCGACCCGTTCGCGGAGTTCCGTCACCGTCTCCCTGAGTTCGCCGACCTGGGCGTACAGCTTCTCCGCGAGGTCGCCGACCTTCTTGAGCTTCTTTGCGGTTCCTCCGAGTCCCATGGGTCGACCATCGGCGGGGCGGGTGTTGGGTCTTGCGCTTGGCCGCCCGGCGACCGAGGTGCGACCCGGGAACGCCGCGTTTTTGTCTCCCGGTTGCGATCCGCCGACCATGGACCATCGACGCGCGGCGCCGATTGCGGGGATCGCGGCCTGCGTGCTCGCAGTAATGGCCGTGCTGGCGCCCTACGTCGCCGTCCCGGAGGCGGAAACGGGCGTCGTCGGGCAGTACTACGGGGTCGGCCTGGTGACGCCGCTGGCGATGGGCATCCTGGCGCTGGTCGGCGTGATCGCGTTCGCCGCCGGCCTGAAGGAGCGCTCGGACCCCAGCCTCGTCGCGGGCCTGATGATCGCCGTCGGGACCATCTCCCTGCTGGCGGCGGTCCAGTGGGTGCTGGCGGTGCCGGCGCGGGTCGGCCAGAGCGCCACGACCGCGGACTTCCTGAGCACCCACCGGTGGTCGGTTCCGGCGACCGCGGCGCTGATCGCGCTCGCCGCGATCTGGTACGCCCGTTCGCTGGGCCTCCTCGGCGGGCGATCCGGCGCAACCCGCGAGGGTGCCCGGTGATCCGGCGGCCGGACGCGGTACCCGACCGCCACAGGGTAAGGCCCCGGTCGACGCCCGGCCCGCGTTTGGCGATTCGAAAGGCCCTTAAGCCGTCCAGGGGTATCTCCGAAAGCGGACCAGGCTGGGCGGTCAGGCCCCGCTCCGACGCCCGCACTACGGTCTTCAGCGGGGGCCGAAACCGGGGGCGTCCGGGCCGCCCGGTGCGGGTCCCGCGAGCCGACGTGGAAGCCTCGTCCTTCGGGGACGGGCGTCCGCTTCGTTCGCCCGCAGGGGCGACGCGTTGCGGTTGACCGGCGGCATCGGGTCAGGCGCGGAAGCGAGCAGCCCACCGTCGGAGACCCGTCGCTCGAAGGGTCGCGGGGTGGAGGAGGCAAACGGGCCTCCCCGTGCCGGAACGCCCGGGCAATCTCGGGGTCCGCGTTCATTCATACCCGCCGCGTCCATTCGTACTGGTCGCGGCCACTCGTGTTCGCTACGTCCATCCGTACTCGTCACGGCCATTCGTACTGCGTCCGTTTTTGTCGCCGGACCCCGACGTAGCACTCGATGACGTCCCAACTGCAGCGTGCATTGGCCGAGAAACCGCGAGATGGCGGCCGAAAACGCGTGACCGGCCCGAAACTGGTCGGCGTCGGCATCCAGCTCACGCTCCTCGGCGGATTCGTCCCGGAACTCCGAACGTTCCTCCTGGTCGGCACGTTCGTCAGCCTGTCCGGGCTGGTGGTCGAGTGACGGTCACTCCCCCACCCCGGACTCGCCGACGACCGGCTCCGTGCCGGCGCCGTCCGAGAGGGCGATCCCGCCGTGGAGGACCCGCTGGGGGTACGGGATGTCGATGCCGGCCTCCTCGAACCGCGATTTGACCGCCCCGACGAACTCCCCGCGAATCCGCACGACGTCCGCGCGGCTCGGGTCCCCGATCCAGAATCGCGCCTCCAGGCCGACGTCGTTGTCGCCCAGTTCCGTCAACCGGACGGTCGGTGCCGGATCGTCGAGGACGTCGGAGTGGTCCTCGGCCGCCCGGACGATGATCCCGGTCGCGCGGTCGACGTCGTCGTCGTAGCCGATGCCGAAGGTGAACGTCAGCCGGAGTCGGTCGTACGCGACCGGGTTCTTGACGACGTCGTCGGTGAGGTTCGCGTTGGGCACCGTCAGCAGTTCGTTGTCGAACGTGCGCACGCGTGTGACCCGGAGGCTGATGTCCTCGACGACGCCCGCGCTGTCGTCCCACTCGATCCAGTCGCCGATCCGGAACGGCTGCTCGGTGAAGATGAACACCCCGGCGACGAAGTTCTTGAGGACGTCCTGCATCGCGAGGCCGAGCGCCAGCGTCGCAGCCGCGGCGATAGTCGCTAGCGAGGTCAGGAAGTTCTCGTACCCGGCGAACCCGAACCCGGCGGCGACGGCGACGAACAGGACGACGCCCCAGGCGAGCCTGCGCAACGGTCGTTTCGCGTGCGAGTCGAACTCGCGGGCCGCCATCACTCGGTCGAGGACCGGCACGAGCAGGTACCGGCCGACCAGCAGGGCCGCGAGGAACGCGACGGCGAACGAAATGGTGCTGCCGATGGCCGCCGCGAACGGGACGCCGAACTCCGCCAGCAGCCGCGAGACGACGCCGCCGGCCTCCTCTGGCGCCGGCGTCTGGAGGATCATCGGTGGAACGTGGCCGTGTTCCCCCGCGTCTCGACCAGGTCCGCGCCGGTCGCGTCCGCCAGCCGTTCGGCGAGTTCCTCGGTCGACGTCGTCCCCCTGGCTGCCCGCAGGAACTTCGCCTTCACCAGGTCCCGGTCGGCGAGCTGGTCGTCGAGTTCGTCCACCACGGGGTCGACGCCGCCTTTCCCGACCCACACCGTCACGTCGAGGTCGTGGACCCGCTTGCGGAGGTCCTCGTCTGCCATGTCACACGAGTTGGACGGGCAGGCGTTTCAACGTTGGGTCCCGGACCCGGCGTTCGGATTTGTCCCGGCGGCCGAACTAATAGGGGTACCGCGCCTGCGCGCCGCAGTCGCAGGTCACGACGACGTGGCCGTCCCGGAGCCGCACCCGGGCGTTGTCGCCCGGCCGGAGGTAACTGTCACAGCGGTCGCAGGTCGACCGGCGGAACTCGTGGGGCAGTCCGAGCCGGTGGCGCTCGGCCACGCGGCGCGCCAGGCGGACGTACTCGCGGGCGCGCTGCTGGTCGGACTCGGCGGCGGCGTCCGCGGCGAGGTCGTGCAGTCGGTCTATCCGCTCGCGGGCGATCATGGAAAGAGAGGGAGTGGGTGGGGTATAGGGGTGGGGGTGGGGGGTTGGGTCAGGGGGCTAGGAAGATCCGTTCCCGGCCTGACCCGTTCGTTACTTTCATCTTGCGGAACAAATATGTTTTGGTCGTCGGTCGCCTTTTCCGGATGTTGACCGTCGCCGATTGCCCGTCCCTCCGGCAGCGTCGACCGGACCCGCGGTACCGGCCGCGTGCCCCACCCGCACGACGGCCCGCGAGGATCGTTTCCGACCTGCTGGGCGACGACGGACGAGCGTCCGGGGAGTCGACGCCGGAGCCTACGGTCGGTTTGGGCCGGGGTAGGAAGTTCCTACCGCCGGTCGACCGGTCTCGGGTCGAATTCACAACCATTTAAACAGTTCCAGCGAAATCGATGGGACGATGAACCTGGGGGTCGCTGCGTTCACTGATACGTACCTCCCGACCGTCAACGGCGTGTCCTACACGGTGCAGGCGTGGCGGGACCGCTGGACGAACGACCGGGGCCGGATGGACGTCGTGTACCCCGGGTCGGACGGGTACGATCCCGACGACGGCGAACACCCCGTACGTAGCCTCCCCTTTCCGTTCTACGAGGGGTTCCGCCTGGGCACGCCCAGCGTCCCGTCGGCGGTACACGACGTGGACCTGGTCCACGCCCACACCCCGTTCAGCATCGGCCTCGCGGGGATGCGGCTGGCCAACAAGCTGAAAGTCCCGTTCGTCGCCTCGTACCACACGCCGACCGGGGAGTACACCGGGTACCTGGCGCCGACCGAGCGGATCGCCGCGGGGCTCGAACGGGTGACCGGCATCTACGAGCGATGGTTCCTCAAGCGGGCGGAGGCCATCGTCGCGCCGAGCGAGACGACCAAACGCCACCTCACGGAGGTGGTCGGCGTCGACGGCCGCGTCGAGGTCATCCCGAACGGCGTGAACGTCGACTTCTTCGAACCGGTCGACCCCGAGGGGTTCCTCCGCCGGTACGACGTCGACCGCGGCCGGCCGGTCGTCGGCTACACGGGCCGGCAGGGCTACGAGAAACAGCTCTCGGAGTTGCTCGCGGCCGTCGACGGACTGGACGTGACGGTCCTGATGGGCGGTGACGGCCCCGCCCACGAGGACCTCAAGGACCAGGCGAGGTCGGTCGACGCCGACGTGCGCTTTTTGGGCTTTCTCGACCGCGAGGAGTTACCGGCGTTCTACTCGGCGCTGGACGCGTTCGCGTTCCCGAGCCCCATCGAAACCCAGGGACTGGTCGCCCTGGAGTCGGTCGCCTGCGGGACGCCGGTGGTCGGCTGTGACGAGGGCGCACTCGCGGACACCATCGACCACGGCGAGACGGGCTTGAACTACCCCAGCGGCGATCCCGACGCGTTCAGGGACGCGATCCGTAGAGCGCTCGCCGAGAAGGAGTCCCTGCGGGAGACGTGCCTGGACCGCCGCGAGGAGTTGACGGTCGATCAGTCGGTCCGTCGGCTGGCCGACCTCTACGATTCGCTCCGCTAGTCGTCTTCCAGCGCCTCGGCGATCCGCTCGAGCGTCCGGTTGACGTCGCGCACCTCGTCCCGGAGCTGTCGGACCTCGCGGACCAGTTCCTCGTCGCCGACCTGCTGGCCGCCCTGGGCGCCGCCGCCGGGGCCACCGCCCATGCCGCCGGGGCCGCCGCCCATCATGCCACCCATCATCTGGGCGAAGGGGTTGCCCCCCATGCCGCCGGGGCCGCCGCCACCGCCCATCATCTCCTCCATGCGCTCGCGGCGGTCGCCCTCCTCACCTTCCCCCTCCCCTTCGGCCGCGCGTCGCTCGCGGATCTCCTCGACGCGCTCCCGGAAACTCTTCTCGTCGTCGCCGGTCTCGCCGTCTGCTCCGTCACCGTTGTCTTGATCCTCGGCCATGTCCCTGGGTTCCCGCGCCGGCCCGAAAAGGCTTTTCAAGCCTTACCGACGCGTTCGATCACGCGTCCCCGAAGGACCCGAGGCTGGACTGCAGGTCGCGGTCACTCGCCCCGGCGACCAGTTCGTGACCCACGAGGTCGCGCAGGTCGACCGCGTAGACGCCGCTGGGGCGCTCCAGCAACAGCACCCGTCCCTTCGTGCCGAGGACGGTCCCGGTCGCCAGCGTCTCCGCGACCGGCCGGGCGTCGAGGTCGATCCCGTAGTCGAACGCGAACGTCTCGCGGACCTCGAAATCGGCCAGCAGGTCCCGCCAGGCCGACTCCTCGACCGACCGGTGGAGACCGCGGACCTTCTCCGGCACCCGGACGCGGTCGGGAATCTCGCTCGCGTGCTCGGCCTCGATCTGCCGGGCGACCCGGCCGTCCGCGACGGTCCGGACGTGTGCGGCACGGTCGGCGCCCTGCTCTCGCAACCGGGTCTCCAGCCGCCAGGTCCGGGTGACGCCCACCTTGAACGTGTCCGGGGCGAACGCGGCGAGGTAGATCGCGTGTTCCTCCCGGCAACTCTCCAGCGGCAGGTCACAGTCGCCGGTACACCGCGCGCACGGCCACCTGCTCCGGTGGGCGTCACAGTACGGAGCCGTCGGCCGGTCGCAGGCCAGGTGGTCGTCGCCGTCGACGACGCCGGCACACCGCCGGTCGCCCAGGGTGTACGCCAGGTCCCGACCCTGACCCAGCGGCTCCCGTTCGACGGTCCCGTCAATCCCGACGAGCAAGGCCGGTTCCGACCCGCCCGCGTCGTATCCGACGACCTGCACGCGCCGGCCTACCGGACGCTCGTGCTTAGGTGCTCCGGACGCCGTCCGTCGCCGCCGAGCAACTCCGGGATACTTGCGGAGTACGAACGTTCGACGACGACGTACTCATTTGTTGACTGCACAATAATTATTCGTCGTTGATGTATTAAATCCAGATAGTTAAGTTTATTATTTTAAAGATGTACCTTACTCACGGAGTATGCCAGACAGATCCACTGACCTGTCCCGACGAGACGCGCTGAAAGCGACCGGCGGTCTGGCGGGAGCCGCGGCGACGAGCGGACTCGCTAGCGCGGACCCCGGCGATAAAGTCGAGGTGAACATTGGCTTCCGGAACCGGAGGGGCCGGAAGGCAGCCGAGAACGCGGCCGCGAGCGTCGTCCGGAAGTTCAACTCCATCGACGTCCTCACCATCGAAGTGCCACAGCAGGCCGCGGAGAACCTGAAGCGGCGCAACGACGTCCGGTACGTCGAGGAGAACGGGACGATGGAGGCGTTCGCGGACACGACCCCCTG
This sequence comes from uncultured Halobacteriales archaeon, assembly GCA_964435625.1. Lineage (GTDB taxonomy): Archaea > Halobacteriota > Halobacteria > Halobacteriales > PXRE01 > PXRE01. The sequence continues at coordinate 7,347 of CAYTAG010000047.1, forward strand.
GGGCATCGACCGCGTCGACGCCGACGTCGCCCACGCCAACGGCGACACCGGCAGCGGTGGCGACGTCGCTATCATCGACACCGGGGTCGACAGCGACCACGTCAACGGCGATCACCTCCTCGGCCAGAGCCGGTCGTTCGTCGACTGTGGCACCGGCGGGTACTTCGGCTGTTACTTCTTCGGCAACAACAACGCCTGTAACCAGACCTGGGACGACGACAACGACCACGGCACCCACTGCGCCGGCATCGCCGCCGCCGCTGCCAACGACGCGGGCGTCGTCGGCGTCGGCCCCGACATCACGCTGCACGCCGCGAAGGTGCTGGACTGCGCGGGCAGCGGGTCGTTCTCCGACATCGCGGCCGGCATCGAGTGGGCCGCCGACCAGGGATTCGACGTCGCCAGCATGAGCCTGGGCGGCTCGGCCTCCTCGACCGTCGAGGACGCCGTCCAGTACGCGGCCAACAACGGCGTGACGCTCGTCGCTGCCGCCGGCAACTCCGGCCCCTGTACCGACTGCGTCTCGTACCCGGCCGCCTACCCCGAGGTCATCGCCATCTCGGCGACCTCGTGTGACGACAGCCTGGCGAGTTTCTCCTCGACCGGCCCGGAGATCGAGATCGCGGCGCCCGGCGAGAACATCTACTCGACGGTCCCGAGCGGACACTCCACCCTCTCGGGCACCTCGATGGCCTGCCCGCACGTCGCCGGCGCCGCCGGCGCCCTGGCGGCCCAGGGGTACTCCCGGTCGGACATCCGCTCGACGCTGAAGAGCAGCGCCGAGAACATCGGCCTGGGCAGCAACCAGCAGGGGAGCGGCCTCCTGGACGTGGCCGCCGCGCTCGGACACGGCTCCGGTGACGACGGCACCGGCGACGGTCCGAACTGCTGAGTCGGTAGCGGTCCACCCTTTCTTTCCGAGGCAACAAGGATTATTGTCCCGTAGTGCCAGGTTGGGATATGGTCCTGGCCGGTTCCCTGGACGTGGTGGCGCGCAGCGACGAGGTCGAGTTCACGTTCGACGTCCGCAACGACGGCGACGGACCCGTCGACGTGACGTTCCCGAACGCCTGTACGGTCGACGTCGCCGTGTTCGACGGCGACGAGGAGGTCTGGCGCTGGAGCGAGGGCCGCATGTTCGCCCAGATGATCCAGCAGGAGACGTTCGACCCCGGCGACGGAGTGACCGAGACCCTGGTCTGGGAGGCGCCGTCGGCGGGCGACTACGAGGCCGTCGCCACGCTGGAGGCCAGAAACCAGGACGCCGAGGCTCGCGCGACGTTTAGCGTGTGAGTTCGAGGAGTTCCCGGACGGCCGTCCGGACGGACTCGTCGCTGGATAGCTCCGGCTCCCAGCCGAGCGCACGGAGCTTCTCGATGGACAGCCGCATCTTCGGGACGTCGCCGGTCCAGCCGCGGTCGCCGCCGGTGTACTCGTAGTCCGGGTCGAGGCCCATCTCCTCGCTGACGACGTCGGCGATCCGGTCGACGGAGGTGGTCGTCCGGGTGCCGAGGTTGTAGACGGCCAGCGGGCCGTCGGCGCGTTCGACGACGTGACACATCGCATCGACGCACTCGGAGACGTGCATGAACGACTTCTCCTGGCGGCCGTTACCGAGGATGGTGAGCGTCGTGGGGTCCTCGCGCAACTTCTCGACGAAGTCCGGGACGACGCCGGCGCCGAACCGCGGGCCGACGATGTTGGCGAACCGGAAGACCCTGACGTCGAACCCGTGGGAGTGGGCGAACACCGAACAGAGGCTCTCCTCGGCGAGTTTCGTGGCGCCGTAGACGCTGATCGGTTCGAGCGGTGCGTAGTCCTCGGGGGTCGGCCGGGGCGCCTCGCCGTACACCGTCGAAGAGGAGGTGTACGCGAGTTCCGTGACCCCGACCTCGCGCATCCGTTCGAGGACGTTGTGTGTCATGCCGCTGTTGGCCTCGAACTGCTGGCGCGGTTCGTCGGTGTCGACGTACTTCTCGGCGGCCGCGAGGTGGAACACGCCGTCGAGGTCCGGCGTGACGACTTCGGCGACGGCCGCGGGATCGGTGAGGTCGGCCTCGACGAACTCGACGCCGTCGGGGACGTCCTCGCGGGCGGCGTTCGAGAGGTCGTCGGCGACGATGACGTCGTTGTCCCCGGCCAACCGGCGGGCCAGCGGGGCGCCGATCAGACCCGCCCCGCCCGTGACCAGGAGGCGCTTTCCCTGGAGGTCCATGGGAAGTCGGTCGGCCAGAACCGGCAAGTGCCTTCCGGTCGGACCGGACTCCGCGGTCGAGGGACCGCCGCGCGAACGACCCTCGGCGAGGCGCTCACTCGACGAGGTACCGGAACGCCCGGAGCGTCCGCTCGCCCGATTCCGTGAGCGCAACGTACTTGTTCCGGCCGACCCGTTCGATCTGGACGTAGCCGTTCTCCCGTAGCGGGCCGACGACGTGGGACTCCAGCAGCCGGTAGTACCCCTTTTCCGTCGTCGCCTCGGACTCCCGGACGAACGGGAACGCCTCCTCGCGGGCGAACTCGACCAGTTCCTTCTTGCTGACGCCGCGGTAGCGCCCTTGCTCGTCCTCGGTCGTCCCGGCGTCGAGGTACGCCATGAACGCGACGTGGGTCCGCGACGGCCGCTCGATGGGGTAGGTGGGGAGTTCGAAGACCTCCGCGACCTCCTCGTGGATCGGTTCCTCGGGGACCCGCTCTGCGTCGGGGCCGTAGTCCGGCCGGGCGTAGATGGGGCGGGCGCCGGTGGCCATGCAGGCGATCATCCCGGCAATCGCCGTGATCTTGCTGCCCGCCGAGAGGTTGACGTACACCTCGTCGTCGGCGTGGTCGTGGGCCGCGCCGGCGATGGTACCCAGCGCCTCGTAGAGGTCGAAGACGTCGCAGGTGCGGCGCTCCAGTTCGATCCGGTCGCTGGCCTCCAGTTCGGCCAGCAACTCCCGGAGGTACGGGACGTCGGCCCCGTCGGCGTGCTCGACGGCGACGACCCTGTCGGCGCGCCAGGCCATGATCGGTTCGCGGATGCGCGCGTACTCGAAGCCCAGCGGCGTGACGTGGACGCGCATCGGGACCGGCGGATCGCTCACGTGCTGGCGGACGGGACCGACGGTCATGAAGGTATGCAACCGCCGTTACGACCGCCGGACCTGGACGACGAGCGCACCGAGGCCGACCAGCGCCAGGCCGACGACGTCGAACCCGGCCAGCGACTCGCCGAGGAAGACCCAGCCGAACAGGGCCACCTCGACGATCATCGTGTTGTTGATCGCGCTGGATTCGACGGCGGTCAACCGCTGGAGGGTCCGGTTCCAGAGCGTAAACGCGAACGCCGTGTTCACGACCGCGAGCCAGGCGACGATCAGCCAGTGGGTCGGGCCGAGCGGCGGAAGCCCCTGCACCGCCATCCCGGTCGTCAGAAGCAGGCCCGACCCGACGGCCATGCTGACCGTCGTGACGCCGAGCGGGGACAGCGCCCGGTCGCGGTTCAACCGCCGCCCGACCACCGACGCCAGCGCGTTCGCCAGCAGGCCCGCGACCATCACGGCGAGGCCGAACAGCGTCGCGGCGGGGAGCCGGAACGGAGCGAAGTACGCACCGACGCCCACGAACATGACCGCGAGGCCGACCAGTTGCCGGCGGTCCGGGTACTCCTCCAGCGTTACGACGGCAAGGAGGGCTACGACGGCCGGCGTGAACGTCAACGCGAGGCTGACCGTCGCCGCCCGGATGTACTGCAGCGCGACGAACTGCGCGCCCTGGGTCACGGCGTACAGCAGTACGCCGAGGGCGAGCAGTTCCAGCCAGTCCCACCGCGACTGCTCGCTGAGCGACCGCGGATCGCCCCGCCAGGCGAACACCCCGACCAGCACTGCCGCCGCGAGCGCGTACCGGAGGCCGGCGAACGTCAGCGCGGGGATGTCCTGCAACCCGATTTTCACGAGGACGTACGACGACGACCACAGCAGCGTGACGAACAGCGCCTCCAGGACCGCGCGGGCGTGGGCGGGTCCCGACTCGACTCGCTCGTCCGCAGTGACCTCGGTCATCGTCGACGCGTAGCCGTGGCCCGACGGTGAAGGTAACCTCGTTACTATCGTTACTGTTGGCGGGGTTGCCGGAACGGAAACGCCGTAGTGTCCTCGCCGGGAACCTCCGTGCATGACCGACCTCCGCATCGTCGTCGACGAGCGCGAACTCGCGGCCACCTGGGTCGACGCGAACCCCGGGACGCGGGCGTCCATAGCGGACGCCCTGCCGCTTTCGGGCGACGCCGCACGCTGGGGCGACGAACTGTACTTCGACGTTCCTGTGGACGAATCGCCCGCGGAAACTCGGGAAGAAGTACCCGAGGGGGCCGTCGCCTACTGGCCGGCGGGGAACGCGCTTTGCCTGTTCTGGGGGCCGACGCCCGCGAGCCAGGGCAACGAACCGCTGGCGGCGGGGCCGGTCGGCGTCGTGGCCGAGATCGAGGACGTCTCGGCGCTCGCGGACGTGGACGGGAGCGCTCGAATTCGAGTGCAGGAAGCGTAATCCGCCGACGTCCACTCGACCTCGCCGGCCCACGTCAGTCGTCCGAATCGGTCGTTCCCAGCCCGTCCAGCAACGGCCGGGCCGCGTCGAGCGCCGGCCCCGGTTCGACCTCGAGGTTCTCGGGCTCCCAGCGGACGAGGCCGGCGTCCGCTAGCTTCGGGAGGTGCACGTGGTACAGTTGGATCGCCGGATCGTTCCCGCCATCGGTGGCCACGTCGGCGTCCTCGGGGAGCCGCACCGGTCCGTCTCCCCCGTTCTCGAGGAGTGCCGAGAGCACCTGGCGACGGTGGGGATGAGCGAGCGCGTCGAACAGTTGGTCGGGCCGATCCACACGTCCCGACGTCCGGTCGTGGCTCGTCATACCCGGGACAACGGTCGGTCCGTATAAAGCAATTTTTTCTTTGTAGTTACCATGTGCAAAATTTCGGTGACGAGGGGTAATTTTCTGCGATTTTTGGAATAGTGTTCCTGGGGTGAGAGGTATCCGCGACGAACCGGTCAGTCGTCGATCACGTCGGCGCCGAAGTGGTCGAACGGTTGCTGGTAGGCGCGGCGGACGTGTTCCATCTGGATGACGTCCAGTCCCGCCTCGATCAGCGCGTCGTGGGTTTCCGCCATGTGGTCGGGGTCGGTCGCGACCGACTCCACGAAGACGTTCTGTTCGCTGTCCAGCACCTCCATGACTTCGACGACGCTGCTGATCTCCAGTACCCGTTCGACGAGGTCGCTACGGTCCTCGGTCGGGACCCGACACAGGTAGATGGCGTGGAGGTCGAACCCGGCTGCCTTGTAGTTGACCTGCGGGTGATACCCCTCGACGACGCCGGCGTCCTCCATGTCGTGGATGCGGTTGCGGACGGTGCTGGGCGACACCCCCACCTGGTCGGCCATCTCCTCTATCGTCGCGTTCCGCGCGTCCTGCTGGAGCGCATGTAGGATGCCGCGGTCGACGTCGTCCAGTTCGTAAGACACGGCCGGGCTAGGGCTTCGACCCCGAAAGCCTCACCGGCACCCACCGCCGGCAGTCGCCCGACGGCAAGCGGCCGGTTCCGAAACGGCTTCCCGTCCGGGCCGACTGCAACCGCGCATGCAGGACGAGCCGGAGGTCGCGGTGTTGCGGCTGGGCCACCGCCCGGGCCGGGACGACCGGATGACGACCCACGTCGGTCTCACGGCGCGGGCGCTGGGGGCCGACCGGGTGCTGCTGGCCGGCGAGGCCAGCCAGGCCGCAGAAACCGTCGCCGACATCACCGACCGGTTCGGCGGGCCGTTCGAGGCGGAACTGGTCGAGGGCGGCGAACGGGTCGTCCGCGACTGGGACGGCACTGTCGTCCACCTGACGATGTACGGCCTCCCGGTCCAGGAGGTCGAGGACGACATTCGGGCGGCCCACAGGGACGACCCGCTGCTGATCGTAGTGGGCGCCGAGAAGGTGCCGTTCGACGTCTACGAGGCGGCCGACTACAACGTCGGGGTTACCAACCAGCCCCACTCCGAGGTGGCGGCGCTGGCGGTGTTCCTCGACCGGCTGTTCGAGGGCCGGGAGTTACGGCGGGAGTGGACGGACGCCGAGCGGCAGGTCGTGCCGAAGGAGACGGGAAAGCGGGTTGAGACGGCCGACGAGGACCACTGACGACGGGCGAAATTTGCTGGGGAACTGGAGTGGCGGTCAGTCGTAGACGTCGTCGGCGTCCTCCAGCGGCAGGTCGAACTCCCGCTCGGACTCCGCGATGGTCTCGACGTCGGCGTCCAGGTCCAGAACCTCGTCGCACTCCGGGCACGGGACGGCCACCGTGACGTAGAGCTGTCCGTCCGTCTGGTAGATGTCGGTCACGACGGCGTCGGCGGGGTAGAGGTACTCCGCGTCGACGTCGTGCTCGTGGGCGTTGGCGGCGGGCATGGTCGTCCGGAAGGAGGCGCGCGCCGAGTTTCAAACGTTCGGTCGGCGGCGGGCCGGTCGGGGACGAACGGTAGCTTTAAACGCGTGACGGCCGGCCTTTGGGATAATGGCTTTTGAGGACCTGCTCGAGGACCCGGTGATACAGAAGTACCTCCACGAGCTGGTCGGCCCCAAGGGGATGCCGGTCGCGGCGGCCCCGCCGGACGGGGAGGTGACCGACGAGGAACTCGCCGAGGACCTCGACCTCGAACTGAACGACGTGCGGCGCGCGCTGTTCATCCTCTACGAGAACGACCTCGCCAGCTACCGCCGCCTGCGCGACGAGGACTCCGGGTGGCTGACCTACCTCTGGACGTTCCAGTACGACAACATCCCGGAGAACCTCGAGGAGGAGATGTACCGCCTCCACGACTCGCTGGTCGAGCGCCGCGAGTACGAGGCGACCCACGAGTTCTACCTCTGTGAGGTCGACTCCATCCGGTTCGAGTTCGGCGAGGCCATGGAGTTCGGCTTCGAGTGCCCGGAGTGTGGCTCCGCGCTGGAGTCGCTGGACAACGACCGCCTGGTCGACGCGATGGACCGGCGCATCGGGGAACTGCGCGACGAACTGAACATCGAATCCGAGGAAGTCGACGTCGAAGTATAATGGTCGTCCTGGCGACGAAGGTCTACGTGGAAGGCGACGCCCGCCAGCGGGCGCTGGACGGGTTGACCTCGATGGTGGGCAACGCCGTCGGCGACCTCGACGTCGAGTACGAGGTGGGCGTCCGCCACGACGGCTTCCCCAGCGTGACCGTCGACGGTCCCGACGCCGTCGCCGCCCGGAACGTCCTCCGGGGGGAATGGGGCGAGATCACGCCGAACTTCGAGACCGGCGAGACCTACGTCGGGACCCTGGAACGGTGGGACGACGAGGGGTTCGTCCTCGACGCGGGCGAACCGATCCGCGTGCCGGCCGACGAACTGGGACTGGGCCAGGGGACGCCGACGCAGGTCCGCGAGCGGTTCGGCCTCGTCCAGCACGTCCCGTTGCGGTTCGAGTACGGCGACTCCCCGCGGCTGGCCGAGGAGGAACGCGACCGACTGTACGACTGGACCCGCGGGACGGGGCGGGTGAACGTCAACAGCGCGACCCGGGCGGAGGTCCGGGCGACGGTCAACCGGGCGGGCCACGCCAGGGACGTCGTTACGGTCGAGCGACTCGGCCTGCTGGAACAGAGCGTCGTCTGCAAGGAAGGGACGGATCCCCCGGGGCTGCTCGCGGCAATCGGGTCGTACCTCCCGTCGGAACTGCTGGCAGTGATCCCATGAACCGGAGACGCCTGGCGCTCCTGGGGCTCGCGCTGGTGATCGTGACCTCGGGCTGTCTCGGCTTCGGCGGCATCTCCGAAGAGAGCCTCTGCGAGGACGCCGACTACGACTGGAACATCGACGCCAAAGCCACGTACACCGTCTCCGACGACAGCTCCTACCGGGCGGTCTACGAGGTGAACGACACGTCCTCGATGGAACTACACACCCGGGACGGACTCGGCAACGACGATCCCCTGGACATCTCGGCGGTGCAGTTCCGCGCCGAGAACGGCACCGTCTACGACTGCGAGGACGTCGACGTCGAGACGACCCGCCACGAGACAATCGTCGAGTTCCCCGAGGAGAACGGCACGTTCGCCTACACCTCCGATTCGCCGCCGAAGCGGTTCGGCACCCAGCAGTTCGTCGACGGCTCCCACGAGGTGATCCTACCCCCGGACCGGGAGATCTCCAACCCCATCTTCGGCAGCGTCCAGCCCTCGGGGTACGACGCCGAGACGGTCGACGGCCGGGTGCACGTCCGGTGGGAGGACGCCGGCGGCCAGCGGATCTCCGTCCAGTACTACCTCGACCGCGACGTGCCGCTGTTCTTCGGCATCGTCGCCGTCGCCGGCCTGGCGGCGCTGGCGGGGATCGCCTACTACTACCGGCTGGTCCGCGGCCTGGAGCGACGCCGCGAGGAGGCCGGCCTGGACGTCGACGTCGAGGACGACGGACGGGACCCGCCGCCCGGGATGGGGTAGAGCCGCGAGTTTAAACCGTCCGAACCCGAACCCGGCCGCATGGAAGTCGCCGTGGTCACCGTCGGCGACGAACTCCTGGCCGGCGACACGATCAACACCAACGCCGCGTGGCTCGGCGCACAGTTGACCGAACGCGGCGCCGACGTCGAGCGCGTCACCATCGTCCCCGACCGGGTCGCCGACGTCGCAAGAGTGGTCAACGAGTACCGCGCGGAGTACGACGCGGTGGTCGTCACGGGCGGTCTCGGACCGACCCACGACGACGTCACGATGGAGGGCGTCGCCGCGGCGTTCGGGTGCGACCTCGTCGAGAGCGAGGCGGTCCGCCGGCACCTCACCGACGAGGGCGGCTACGCCGCGGCCGACCTGGCCGCGGGCACCATCGAGATTCCCGAGGGGGCCCGGCCGCTGCACAACGAGGCCGGCGTCGCGCCAGGCTGCGTCATGGGGACGGTGTACGTGCTCCCGGGCGTTCCGACGGAGATGAAGGCGATGTTCGAGGCGGTGGCCGAGGAGTTCGACGGCGAGTCGGACCACGTGGTCGTCGTCAGGGCCGCCGAACCCGAGAGCGCGTTGCTGGATCGCATCGACGGCGTCCGCGAGCGCTTCGACGTGACCGTCGGCAGCTACCCCGGTGAGGGGGTCCGGCTGAAACTCGCCGGCGGGGACCCGAAAACGGTCGAGGCGGCCGCCGACTGGCTGCGCGAGCGGGTCGAGTCCCCCGGGTGATCGCTACTCGAATAGGTAGTACAGCCAGGCAGCGGTGATCAGGAGGCTGGCGACCAGCACGACGGCTCCGGTCGTGTCGGCCGGAACCGACTCCGCGAGCGGCAGTGCGGCGACGTCGATCATGTGCGGGCCATCGCCGCCGGTCGCCTTAACGGTTGATACCTGGCGTCCGCGGGGCGGGTTCGGATGGCTTTTCGGTCCCGGCCGGCTACGACCGGCCATGCGACGGATCGGCGTCGTGGTCAACCCTATCGCCGGGATGGGCGGCCGCGTCGGGCTGAAGGGGACCGACGGGAAGGTCGACGAGGCCCGCGAACGGGGTGCGGAGCCGCGCGCGCCCGAGCGGGCCGTCGAGGCCCTGTCGCGGTTGCACGAACTCGCGCCGGGGACGGACCTGCTGACCTACAGTGGCGGGATGGGCGCGGAGGCGGCCCGCGAAGCGGGCTTGGACCCCGAGGTCGTCGGCCGGCCGGCCGACCCCGGGCGGACGACGGCGGCCGACACCCGCGCGGCGGTCCGGGCGTTCCTGGACCGGGCGGTCGACCGCGTGCTGTTCGTCGGCGGCGACGGGACCGCGGTCGACGTCGCCGAGACCCTGGACGAACGGGATGCCGACGTCCCGATGCTGGGCGTGCCCGCGGGCGTGAAGGTGTACTCCTCGGTGTTCGCGGTCACGCCGCGGGAGGCCGGCCGGGTCGCCGCCGAGTTCGAGCGGACCGAGCGCCGCGAGGTCAACGACATCGACGAGGAGGCCTACCGCGAGGAGGGCGAGGTCCGGACGGAACTGAAGGCCATCGCGCGCGTGCCGGTCGCGGAGGCGCTGCAGTCCAGCAAGCAACTCGCCGGCGGCAGCGTCGAGACGCTGGCCGCGGGGTTCGCCGCCGACGTGGAACCAGACACGACCTACGTGTTCGGCCCGGGCAGCACCGTCGGCGCCATCGAACGGGAACTGGGGTTCGAGGGGTCGCCCCTCGGAGTGGACGTCTGGCGGGCCGTGCCCGCGGACGACGACGGGGAGGCCGCGGCGGGCGACGACGCGGCGACGGACGACGGTGAGGGCGCTCCGGCCGACGCCGGCCGGGGAGACGGCTGGCGCGGCGAGTTGGTCGTCGCGGACGCCCGGGAATCCGAAATCCTGGACCACCTCGGCGAACGCAACGTCGTCGTCGTCGTTTCGCCCATCGGCGGCCAGGGGTTCGTGTTCGGCCGGGGCAACCACCAGATCTCGCCGGACGTAATCCGTCAGTCAGCGGTCGAGGTCGTCGCCTCCAGGGAGAAACTGGACGAGATCGGCGTGCTCCGCGTGGATACCGACGACGAATCGGTGAACGAGGACCTGCGCGGGTGGACCAAGGTCCGGGTCGGCCGGTTCGAGCGCCGGATGATGAAGGTCGCGTGACCCCGGCGGCGGTGACCGCCGACGCGCCCAATGCTGTAGAAACTAAAGAAACAATGTTTAGAAAGTAAAGTTTCATGCTTTAGTTTTCAAAGGATCGTCGCGGCGGTTCCGGCGGCCGAGTTCGCGCTCCTCGCCGGGGTGAACGTCGGGCGTTCTCGGTGCCGCGGCCGTCGCTGGCGCGAGCGTCGGGCGCGGTCGACGGGCGTCTCCGGCGACGTGCCCGTCGCGGGCGCCCGCGGCCGCTGACGGAGCGGGCGACAACGACCGGAACTGGTGACCGCTCGCGGAACTGCCGGTCGCTGCCGGAACGGGTGGCCGCCAGTTCGGCCAGCGGTCGCTGGCCGAACTGGCGAACGCTTAACCGGCGACCCCCCGTAGGCGGGGGCATGACCCTGGACGTGGATCCGCCGGCGCCGCCGGAACTCGGCGGCGCCGACGTCTCGGAGTACGACGACGTGGAGGTGGTCGCGGACGCTGACTACCGCCGCGAGGAACTGGAGGCGTTCCTCCGGGAGGGCGCCTGGGAAGAGGCGTTCGAGCAGTGGGCGGCGGACGCGGAGATGACCGAAGCGGAGTTCGACGTCGCGAGAGACCTCGACCTGTTCGCGGAGTTCGACTTCTTCTGGGACGACTTCGCGGGCCGGGTCGGCTACCACG
>CAYTAG010000048.1:0-18378 GCA_964435625.1 uncultured Halobacteriales archaeon
TAGGCCGCCTCCAGGGCGACCCGCTGGCGGTCGGTGAGCCGCTCGTCCAGCACCGATCCGAACGCGTCGACGGTCCCGTCGGGGCTGCTGGCGCGTCGCTGGGCCAGCACCTCGGCGTCCGCGTACTCCGTCCGGACCTGCTCGACGAACTCCCGGACGTCCGCGTCGTGGGGAAGGTGGATCGTCATCCTGAGCGAGTCGCCCTCCAGCACCGTCGTGATCATCCGCCCGCCGAGCCTGGTCATCAGCGACGCCAGCGGCGGTTCGTGCAGTTCCACGGTGAACCGCGCCACTTCTTCGCCTTCGCGGACGGTCAGGTCCCCGTAGTGGTCGGCCGTCTCCGCGAGGGTCCGCAACGTCTCGACGCCGCCGGGAGAGGCCGTCCCGTAGGCAGCGTAGGTGCCGTCGCCGGTCGACAGGAAACTCTCGAACTCGACGCGGCCGCCCCCGACGTCGACGCCTCTCTCCGACAGGAGGTTCGGGATGCGGAACTCCAGTTCCGTGATCTCGTCGCCGACCAGCGCCCGCTTCGTGTCCAGCGCGTTGATCGCGTGGCCGACGACCTGGCCCAGTCCGCTGACGATGTCCTCGACGTCGCCCTCGAAGACGCCCGGTTCGGCGGCGAAGACGTTCAACACCCCGTAGAGCACGCCCTCGTAGGTGACCGGGACGGCCACCGACGAGCGGTAGCCGAACTCCCGGGCGTACTCGCGCCACTGCTCGTATCCGGGATCGGCGAGTGCGTCCTCGACGGTCTGGACCGTCCGGGTCCGGGCGGCCCGGCCGACCGGACAGCCCGCCTCCGCTTCGACGGGGACGTAGACGTCTTCGAGGGATCCCTCGACCCCTGCCTCGGTCCGGATCCGCACGGCGTCGTCCTCGGCGTCGACCTCGCCGAACCAGGCGAACTCGAACTGGTCGGCGGCCGCCAGCCGTTCGCAGACCACCCGTTCGACCTCCTCGCGGGTGTCGGCGTCGACGATGGCGTGGCTCACGTCCTGGATCACGCCGTTGACGTCGTTCAGCGTCGCGAGCCGTTCGCGCTGGGTCGCCAGCGTTCGCTCGCGCTCGACCCGTTCGGAGACGTCGCGGACGACGCCGGCGCGGCCGTCGCCGTCGAACTCGGCGAACCGGCTCTCGACCGGGAACGGATCGCCGTCGGCGGGGAACAGTTCCTCGCGGAGGCGGGCGACCTCGCCCGGTTCGAGGTCGGCCTGGAGTTCGTCGGCGCGGTCGACGGCGGTCCCGTCGAACACCTCGGTGGCGTGGGCGCCCAGCAGTTGCTCGCGGTCGTAGCCGGTCATCGACAGGAACGCGTCGTTGGTCATCGTGAACCGGCCGTCGCCGTCGACGGCGTAGATGCCGTCGCCGACGGTCTCGACGATGGTCTCGTAGCGCTGGAGTTCCCGCTCGCGGGCCTTCCGCTCGCTGACGTCGCGGTAGTACACCGACAGGCCTGTCTCGGAGGGGTAGGCGTGGGCCTCGAACCAGGCGTCCAGGGGCTCGGAGTACGCCTCGAAGCTCGCCGTCTGCTGGGTCTCCATCGCCTCCCGGAAGCGCCGCCAGAACGGCCCGCCGACCGAGCCGGGGAGGACGTCCTCGACCGCCCCGCCGAGCAGTTCCGACGCCTCGTGGCCGAGGTACTCGGCGGCCCGCTCGTTGACGTAGGTGAACCGCCGCCGCCGGTCCAGCGCGAACACGGCGTCGGTCACCCGCGAGAGCACCTCCTCGAGGCGGGCCCGGAGTTCGTCGCGTTCGCGCTCGATCCGGTCGGCCCGCTCCCGGAGACGCCGTTCGCGTTCCCATCGGCCCGTCAGGTCCCGGGCGACGCCGATGGTCCCCGCGACGTCCCCGTCCTCGCGCAGCAGGCCCATCCGGAACTCGACGGACAGTTCCTCGCCGCCGTTCGTCCGGACGGTGGCGGTGTGAGTCACGGTCCCCTCGCGGTCGCCCGCCAGCAGGGCGCGGATCAGCCGTTCGGTGTCCCGGACGCCGTCTTCGTCCAGCAGCACGGAGACGTGTTCGCCGATCAGTTCCTCGGCGTCGTATCCCGAAACCTCCAGCACGACGTCGTTGACGGCGACGAACCGGCCCTGCAGGTCGAGCTGGTAGACGCCGTCCCCGGCCACGTCGAGGGCGGTCTCGTACCAGTCGTTCCCACGGTGTTCCTGGGCGCGGTTGCGGTCGCCCGGGATCGTCGCCGAGTCGGTCATTGCCCCGCTTACTCCGGACCCGTTGAAAACTCCCGCGACGTGGGCGTCTACCCGACTACCGAGGCGCAACTACCCGGTAACGGACCCGGTACGCTTTTGGCCCGGCCAGCCCCACTCCGATTCATGAAGGAGTCGCTCATGGACGTCATCGTCTGTCCGCTCGACAAACACGACCTCGAACTCGACGTCGACGAGCGCGACGGCGAGGAGATCACGGCGGGGACGCTGACCTGCACGGAGTGCGGCGAGACCTACCCCGTCGAGGACGGCATCCCGAACCTGCTCCCGCCGGACATGCGCGAAGGCGCCGAGGCCTGAGAGCGGCCACGAGACACCCCGGGCGGCTCGCGGCGTTTTGCTACCTGCGTTTCCGGCCGCTAGCCGCTCCGGCGCGACCGGGACTATCCGCGGCCCTGAACCTTTTTCTCCCCGCCGGTCGTTCGCCAGGCCGTGACCGGATCGCTGGTCGTCCACTTGAACCGGGGATCGCTCCACGAGGTCCGTCCGGAGACCGACGTCTTCGAGACGACCGGCCCGTTCGACGTCGAACTGCGCAACCACGGGCAGGCCGTCCACGTCCACCTGCGCCTCGACGACTCCCTGGACGCGGCCGCGTCGCTTCCCGACTCCAACTACTTCGTGAACACCGACGACACCGAGGTCGTCCGGGTCCGGATCGACGACGACCGGGCAGTGCGGGGCGAACTGGCCGTCGTCAGCGGCTACGGCAACACCGAGACCGGCGTCGACGTCGTCGTCGCGGGGCCCGACGACGGCCGGTCCGTCGACGTCAGGGAGTCGCTCGGCCGCCCGCAGCCCCGGACGGCGGAGACGGGCCTCCCCGCTGACCTGGCGGACGCGGCGACGCTCCGGGTCGTTGGGCTGGCCGCGCTGGCGGTCGCGCTGGCGGTCGTCGCGGTCGTCGTCGCGCCGAGCGTCGTCGTCATCCTCGGGGCGCTGACCGTCCTCGCCGGCGTCGCGGTGGCCGGCTACCTGCTCGTCGCGTGAGCGACGTCTTACGCGCGCTCGACGTCGGTCGAGCCACAGACGGGACAGCGCTGGGTCGAGGAGTCGACCAGCGACGCGCCGCAATTCCGGCAGGTCCCGAGGGCCGTCTCCGTGCCGACCGGATCACACACCGTGCACTCCCGGCGGGTCGCCTCGAAGTACGCACCACAGTCGTTGCACCGATACGTTCCGGGCACGACAGTCCTAGGCGTGCGAGAGGGAAAGGCCTGCGCTGCTCGATCACCTGCCGACCGTCCGGGGGACGTGCCGCCGTCGGGTACTGGTGGCGGGACGGCGGGTCGACGGCGGATTCCCGACGGCGGGCCACCGGGACCGGTCGGCTTTTGCCGTTCCGGGGCGAGCGCTCGCCCATGTCGCTGGCAGCCGAGGCGCGCGAGGCCGTCGGCCGGCACCCGTTCCTGCTCGCCGGCCTGCGCGCCGGCGTGGTCAACTACACCGCGGCCGCCCGCTTCCTCGACGTCGAGGGCGACGATGACGCCGTCGCGACCGCGCTTCGCCGCTACGCCGCGGAGCTCCCGGACCGCGACCCGCGACCGGTCGACGCCCGGGTCACCATGGAGAGCGGCCTCGATCTCGCGGACGCTTCAGCGGGGGACGAGGCGGTACTTTCCGTCGGCGGGACGGCGGTCCTCGGGGACGCCGGCGACCTGACCGGCGTCCTCGCGGCGGGGGACGTCGACGCCGCGGCGCTATCGGCCGTCCTCGGACGGCTCGACGCCGCCGGCGTCGACGTCGCGGCGGCCGGAGTCGCCGGCGAGGTCATGCTCGTCGTCGTCGGCCGGCGCGACGGCGCGGCCGCGCTCCGGATCGTCGAGGACGCCCTCGACGGCGTTCCGACCGCGGGCGAGGGGTAGAAATCGCGCTCTCCTGCCCGGGAACGAAAGTCGCAAACCCCGCCGGATCGTTTCCGGTGACCGTGGAACGGGGCACGATCCCCGCCTCGGACCTCCCGGGCGGGATCGACCTGCAGGCGACCGTCGAGAGCGGCCAGAGCTACTGCTGGTTCCGCGACGACGGGCAAATGTACGAGGACGCGCCCGGCGACGGCTGGTACTGGACCGTCGTCGACGGTGAACGCGACCCGCGAAGCCGGGGAACCGGCGACCGCGAGGTCGTCCGCGTCCGGCAGGTCGACGCCGGCCTGGCGTGGGAGTCGACGACCGACGCCGTCCCCCTGCTCACCCGCCTGTTGCGGCTGGACGACGACCTCCCGGCGATCCGGGCGGCCACGCCCGACGATCCGCTCCTCGAATCGGCCTACGACGCCTACTGGGGGATGCGGCTGGTCGCGGACCCACCGTTCCGGACGCTCATCTCGTTCATCTGCTCGGCGCAGATGCGGGTCCGACGCATTCACAACATGCAGGTCGCGCTGGCCGAAGAATACGGCGAACGGATCGAGGCCGGCGGCGAGACCTACCACGCGTTCCCGACGCCCGAGCGGTTGGCGGCCGCCACCGAGGCGGAACTGCGCGACCTGGGTCTGGGTTACCGCGCACCGTACGTCGTCGAGACCGCCCGGATGGTCGCCGAGGGCGGGGCCGACCCCGCCGACGCCGCCGGATTGCCCTACGAGGAGGCCCGCGAGTCGCTGACCGAGTTCGTCGGCGTCGGCCAGAAAGTCGCGGACTGCGTCTGCCTGTTCTCGCTGGGGTTCCTGCAGGCGGTCCCGCTGGACACCTGGATCCGGACGGCCATCGCGGAGCACTACCCCGACTGCGACCGCGGTTCCTACGCCGAGACGTCGCGGGCCATCCGCGAGCGACTGGGCGGCGAATACGCGGGGTACGCCCAGACGTACCTGTTTCATCACCTGCGGACCGGGGAGTAGCCTACGTCCCCTTCGCGGTCGTTTTCGTCGTCGTGTTGAGCGACACGGGCGGCGACGTGGCGTACCACGCCGTGCCATCCGAATAGGTCGGGATCTTGTCCGCGGCCGGGACGCCGGCTTCTTGCAACTTTTTCAGCGGAACGCGCCTCATCCCCCACCGTTTCTTCTCCCGTTTGGGCATCCGTTCGATCACCTCGTACGGTTCGATGCAGTTATAGTTACAGGGCGGGGGGGTCGCAGTTGGCGTGTCGGTCGGGGTCGAGGTAGGCGTGTCAGTTGGTGTCGGTGTATCCGTCGGAGTGGGTGAATCCGTCGGGGTCGGCGTGTCGTTGGGATCTGAGTCCGGCGCAGTGGTGCTGACCTTCCAGTTCACCCGGTTCGAGAGGTCGCCGTCCTTCATGAGGGTATCCCAGAAGACGTCGGTGCTGTCGCCGAAGTTCAAACGGACGTCGAACTTCACGACGTGGGAGATGTCCGAGTGCTGGTCGCTGAAGCTGCTGTCCCCGTAGTTCCAGGTCCACGTATTGTCAGCGAAGTTCGTGGTCTGGTTGTCGTTACTCGATACGCTATCGTAAAAATTATCGGCCGAAAGTAGATAACCAGCATAGGGAACGAGTTCCCCGACGGCGATTTCCGCCAACGATTCCAGACCGTTTTCCGCCATTTCGACGTGCGTGTACTCGGGGGAGGGCCACCCGCCGATGCCGATCGGATCGTTGTCACCCCCGGCCGTGTCGACGATAACGTTCCCCGTCCCGCTGTTGGCGAACCTGAGTTCGTGGAGGTCGATCACGTCGATTTTCGTCCCGTCACCGGGATCCTCGCTGGTCGAATCGAAGCGCCTGGCCGCGGCACCGGAGACGAGCCTGAAGTGATTCTCCCAGTCCCAGTCTGGATCATCAATGGCTTGTCCGCCAAAGCACTCGATTGCAGAATCGAGCCGCCACCAGTTGTCCTGGGAAACGCTATACGTGTGCTGTTGTTTCGCTTCGGTCTTGTTAGTCGACTCTTCGTCCCCCGTTATGTACAGGTCCCGCTGCACTTCCTTGTCGTTCCCCAGAACCATCGCCGACGTCGTAACGCCGGCTGTCGCCAATCCCGTCGCGCCAACCGCTTTCAGTACGCTACGTCTTGATTTATTTTTTCGTCCGTCGAACATACGGTCGTAATCCAGACCTATACTATAAGTAATTAACTGAAATCATAAATATTCAAACAGCCCTCCGGCTACGTATCCCTAGGGGAAAGAACTATAAAATGGAACCCGGTAAAAATTTAACGATGGATCCTCTTTCACGGCGATCGCTTCTGTGTGGCGCAGGTCTCTGTACGAGCGTTTCGCTCGCGGGCTGTAGTGCTCTCGGTCTCTCCGAGGACCCGCCCAACCGGGCGCGAGTCGATTACGTCTACGTCACTGTCGTCCACGAGCGGTCCCACACCGTCGACCTGCTCATCATGGAGGACGAGACGCCGGTGTACATGCGTTCGAAGACCTTCGAAGGCGCCGAAGACGAATCCGATCCCCTCAACACGGGGGGCGGCAACTTCGAGGGGTTACCCGAGGATCCCGGCGAGTACGACATCTGGTTGCAACTGGACGGCCGCCGCTGGGACCAGTTCGACTTCAGCGAGTGGGACACCCTCCCCGCCGGCTGGGACGAAGGAGAGTTCCCCGACGCCGTCGTCGTCGGCTACACCATCGGCAACGAGAACCGCGAAGAAGGACCGCCGAACGTCTCGCTCACCGTGCGAGCCGCCAACCCGGAGCAGACCGGGGACTGACGGTCAACGCGGCGGACCACCCGCCGTATCTCGAGCGAGAACCGCCACCTGACGGGAATGAACTACAATCCGTGCATACGATGGTAATCCAGGGATGACTCGACTCTCACGACGTACCCTCCTGGCCGGTACGGGACTCGGCGCTACTGCCACGGCCGCCGGGTACGGTCTTTTTGGTTCCTCGGCGGACCCGCCAAATCGGGCCAGAGTCGACCACGTCCACGTCAATATCGTCCACGAGCAGTCCCACACCGTCGATCTGCTCATCATGGAGGACGAGACGCCGATTTACATGGATTCGAGGACGTTCGAGGGCGCCGAAGACGAGTCTGACCCCTACGAGGTCGGTGGTGGCACCTTCGAGGATCTACCCGAGAAAGCAGGTGAGTACGTCATCTGGTTGCAACTGGACGGCCGCCGCAAGGACAAGTTCGATTTCAGCGAGTGGGACGAACTTCCCGCGGGCTGGGAGGAAGGGAACTTCCCGGACGCCGTCGTCGTCGGGTACTCCATCGGCCACGAAGGCCGCGAGGACGGACCACCAGCGGTTTCGCTTTTTGTACGCGATCAGGAGAACACCGGGGATTGAGGATCCACGTGGTTCCGCCCACCGTCAGCAGGCGCTTAGACGGACGAACCGCTCCGGGAACGCAGACCTCACTCCTCGACGACGACGTCGCCGACCATCCCCGCGCCGGCGTGGGGGATGCAGACGTACGTGTAGGTGCCGGCCACCTCGAAGGTGTGCTCGTAGGTCTGGCCTTCCGAGACGGTCGCGAACCGGTTGTCCCCCTCGTAGGAGGCGAACGGTTCGGCGTCGTCCGGCATCTCGGCCTGGTCGGCGTGGTCGGGGTTGGCGGAGACGTTGTGGTTGGGGCTGTCGAACTCCCAGGTTACGGTGTCCCCGACCGAGACCGTGATCGACTCGGGGTCGAAGACCAGGTCCCCGCCCGGGCCGGCGACGACGGTGTTGCCGTCCCCGCCGTTCCCGTTCTCGCCGTCGTCGCCGTCCCCGCCGGTACACCCGGCCAGCGCGCCGGTGACGGCGACGGCACCAGCCCGGCTGACGAACTCGCGTCGCGTTCGGTTCGATTCCATGGCCGGCGGTAGGAGGGAGGGGTTGAAGAATGGGTTGTTTTGCCGCCGGACGGCGTTACGCTTAGGCCCCGCCCCCGCGAACGCCCGCCCATGAGCGAGGACGACCGCACGCGCGCGCACGTGTTCGTCTCCGGCCGGGTCCAGGGCGTCTACTACCGCGCGAACACCCGCGATACGGCCCGCGACCGCGGCGTCGACGGTTGGGTCCGCAACCTCGACGACGGCCGCGTGGAGGCGGTGTTCGAGGGGCCACGAGACGCCGTCGAATCGATGGTCGCGTGGTGCCACGAGGGCAGCCCCGCCGCCCGCGTCGAGGACGTCGAGGCCGAGTACGGCGATCCCGAGGGCCACGACGGCTTCGAGATCAGGCGGTAGCACGGTCCGGGTGCCAGGGGCAAGCGTTAGGCCGCCCCCGCCCGAACCGGCGGGCATGCTCACGGGTTCGGAGATGGCGCGCGTGGACGCCAACGCGGCGGCGCTGGGCGTCCCGCGCAAGCAGTTGATGGAGTCCTCTGGCAACGCCGTCGCCCGCGAGGTCCGGCGGGTCGCCGACCCCGGCGCCCGCGTCGTGATCGTCGCGGGCCGGGGCAACAACGGCGGCGACGCCTTCGTCGCCGCGCGCTTCCTGGACGAGTACGACGTGATGACCCTGCTGCTGGGCCGACCCGAGAACGTTTCCACCGACATCGCCCGCGAGAACTGGGACGCGCTCCAGCAGGGAGAGTACGACACCAGGGTCGTCCGGGACTCCGCGGGGTTCGACCTGCCGGGCGCCGACGTGGTCGTCGACGCGATGCTCGGTACCGGCGTCTCGGGCGCGCTCCGGGAACCCGCGGCGACGGCCGCCCGCGCGATCAACGCCGCGGACGCGACGGTCGTCTCGGTGGACGTCCCCTCGGGGCTGGACGCCGCGACGGGCGAACTCCCGGAGTTGCACGTCGACCCCGACCGGGTGGTCACCTTCCACGATACCAAGCCCGGCCTGGACGAACTGGATGCCGAGGTGACCGTCGCGGACGTCGGCATCCCCGCGGCGGCCGAGCGGTTCGTCGGTCCCGGGGATCTCATGGCGCTGGGCCGGGACCCGGACAGCCACAAGGGCGACCACGGCGAGGTGCTGGTGATCGGCGGCGGTCCCTACACCGGGGCGCCCGCGCTGGCCGCCGAGGCCGCGCTCCGCGGCGGTGCCGACCTCGTGCGGGTCGCCTGCCCCGGGGCGGTCGCCCGCGAGGTCCAGGGCTACGAGGAGTCGCTGATCGTCCGGGAACTGTCCGGCGAGCGGTTCGGCCCCGGCGACGTCGAACCGGCGCTGGATCTGGCGGCCGACCACGACGCCGTCGTCCTCGGCCCGGGGCTGGGCGACGCCCCGGAGACGCTGGACGCCGCCACCGCCTTCCTCGATAGCTTCGACGGCATCGCCGTCGTGGACGCCGACGCCCTACAGGTCGTCCCGGGGGTCGACACCGACGCCCCCCTCGTCTGTACGCCACACCAGGGCGAACTGGTAGGGATGGGCGGCGAGAGCGCCGACGACTGGCGCGAACGCGCCGACCTGGTCGAGGACTTCGCCGCCGACCTCGGGGCGGTCGTGCTGGTCAAGGGCCGCCACGACGTGATCAGCGACGGCGAGACCACCCGCGTCAACCGCACGGGCAACCCGGGGATGACCGTCGGCGGCACCGGCGACGTCCTCGCCGGCGTGACGGGGGCGCTCGCGTGCGTCCTCGATCCGCTGGACGCCGCGGCCCTGGGCGCGTACGTCAACGGCCGCGCCGGCGACCTCGCCCGCGAGGAAGTCGGCGGGTTCGGCCTGCTGGCGACGGACCTCCCCGACCGCATCCCGGAAGCGACCTGGGGTGAGGACCATGTCTGAAGACGACCTGACCCACACCGACGAGGCGGGCGACGTCCAGATGGTCGACGTGGGCGACAAGCCGGACACCCGCCGGCGGGCGGTCGCCCGGGGGACGATCCGGTTGCAGCCCTCGACCGTCGACGCGGTCCGGGCGGACGGGATCGAGAAGGGCGACGTCCTCGCCACGGCCCGGGTCGGCGCCGTCCAGGCCGTCAAGCACACCTGGGAGACGATCCCGATGTGTCACGGGATCCCGATCACCAACGTCGAGACCGACTTCGAGGTCGACGACGACCGGATCACCCTCGAAGTCGCCGTCGAGACCACGGGCAAGACCGGGTGCGAGATGGAGGCCCTGGAGGGAGTCACCACGGGGCTGAACGTCGTCTGGGACATGGTGAAGGCCGCCGAGAAAAGCGAGGCGCGAAGCGCCTCGGAACGGAGCGGCGAAGCCGCCGAGAAGGACGACGACGGGCAGTACCCCGAGACGCGGATCGAGGACGTTCGGGTAGTCGACAAGGAGAAACGGGAGGTCTGAAGGCCGAGCGACCGCCCTGCCGCTTACCCCTCGCTCGCTTCGAGGTCGTGCTCCCAGGCGTCGTAGCCGCCTTCCAGGTTGAGGACCCGGGCGTCGTCGTCGACGCCCTCGTAGGACCGGATGAGCCTGGCGGCCTGCCGGGAAC
The DNA here is from genome assembly GCA_964435625.1 of uncultured Halobacteriales archaeon. Taxonomy (GTDB): domain Archaea; phylum Halobacteriota; class Halobacteria; order Halobacteriales; family PXRE01; genus PXRE01. Next base: position 10,492 of record CAYTAG010000048.1, read on the forward strand.
TCTGCCCCAGCGGGCAGGCGACCACGATCTCCTCGTCCCAGTCGACGTCGGCCATCTCCCGGGGCAGGCGGGCGAACGGCAGGTTGATCGCCCCGGGGATGTGGCCCCGTTCGTACTCCCGTGGTCCGCGGATGTCGACCACCTGGACCTCCTCGCCGTCCTCCAGCCGTTCGGCGAGTTCGACCGGCGTGATCTCCTCGACCATGCTGGCCGTCCGTAACTCCCGGAGTCGCTTAGTCCCATCGCCGTCGGCCAGGCTACCGACCTCCATCGCCGTCGTCTCTCGGCCACGCGTCGCTCCTGCCGGCCTTCGACGTCGTTCTTCCCCGGCCTTTGACGCCGTTCTTCCCCGGCCGCACGTCGACGCCGCCGACCGTATTCCGAAATTCGATACCGTAAACAAAGCCGTTATAGGTCGCCGCGGCCTACCCGCGGGCATGCATGGCACCCCCAGCGTCGTCGGCGTCAGCGGGAGCCTCCGGGACGGGAGTTACACCCGGGCGGCGCTGACGCACGCGCTGGCGGCGGCCGAGGAGGCCGGGGCCACCGCCGAGTTGATCGACCTCCGGGAGTACGACCTCCCGCTGTTCGACCCCGACGTCGACGAGGAAGACGCCGGCGACGCCGTCGAACTCAAACGGAAAGTCCGGGAGGCCGACGGGGTCCTCCTCGGATCGCCGGTGTACCACGGGTCGTACTCCTCCGCGTTCCGGAACTTCCACGACTACTGTGGGTTCGACGAGTACGAGGACACGGTGGTCGGCCTGCTGGTCGTCGCGGGCGGCGGCACCTTCGCCAGCACCCTCGACCACATGCGGGTCACGGTCCGTGGCGTCCACGGCTGGGTGCTGCCCCACCAGGTCGGCATCAGGAACGCCTACCAGCAGTTCGAGTCCGTCGACGAACTGCTGGCCACGCTCTCGGACGGCACGCCCGTCGAGCGACGGTTCCTCGACGACGACCTCCGGGAGCGCACCGAGAAACTGGGCCGGCAACTCGTCGAGAACCTCCGGACCGGCCCACACCCGGCGGCCGGCGAGTGGACGGCAGGCGAGGACTCGGCCGCCGACGATTGACGGTCACTCCGTCTCGCTGGACGGTTGGCCGGACTCGACCAGCCGCTCTTTCTGCGGGCGAGATAGCTCCTTGATCTCGTACTCGCGGGCCATCGCGGCGGACTTCGAGTCGAACCGCTCGACGTGGACGACGTCCACGGGCGTCCGCCCCCGGACGTACTTCGCACCGTCGCCGGCCTCGTGTTCGCGGACGCGCCGCTTCACGTCGGTGGTGTAGCCGGTGTAGTAGGTCCCGTCGGCACACTCCAGGACGTACACGAAGTGTGTCACGGAGGGCAGTTCGGCGGACGCCTCGGTATGGGTTTCGGTCGGCTCACGCCCGTCGGGCGCGATCCCGGTGGACCTCCGCGATGCCGGCGTTCGCCGAACAGCCCGGACATGCGTGTAGCTCCCCGTCCGCGTCCGAGAAGACGCGGGCGAACCGGTCCGAAACGTGCGAGCCGCAGTGATCGCAGGTTGGCATTCGTTCCCATCTGGCAGGGTGAACTGCCAGTGCTCCAGATTAGGCGTCCGATACTTAAATACTCTTTCCGGATTCTCACCCAATTTCGCTATTCGAGAACTTTTCTTCGGGATCGAGGTACTATTTTCCCAGTCCCGGTGCGAGAAGCACGCGAACGACCAGAGAAATTTTCGACCCCGGTTCCCGCATGCGGTTTCCCGGTATCGATCCCCGGAACGTCGGGTTTCGTGGGGTACACGGCGTCGTTCGACGGAGTCCCGGGTCCGTCCGGCCGACCGGGTCGGGACCTACCGGCAAAATCGACCGCTCGACCGGCGCCAACCGGCGGCCTCAGGCCCCCTCGCCGGCGGATTTGGGAACTCTTATAAATGGGGATGGCCAATTCCAGGGCGTATGGCAGACCTCATCGTCAAAGCCGCCGTGAAGGAAGCGCTCGACGACAAGAACGTCGCTTCGGACTTCTACGACGCTCTCGACGACCGCGTCGAGGAACTGCTCGACGACGCGGCACGGCGCGCCGAGGCCAACGACCGCAAGACCGTCCAGCCCCGCGACCTGTAAGGACCACCCCCTTTCCTTCCGCTCTCTATCCGATTAGCCGTCGGTTCGTCGGAGTTGCCGGTCCCGCGTAGCCATCGGTCCGGCGTCGATCACAGCGGCGTGACCTCGGCGCCCTCGCCGGTCCCGACCACGACCACGTCGGCCATCCCCACGAACAGGCCGTGCTCGACGACGCCGGGGACCGCCGAGAGGTCCGCGGCCAGCGCGGCCGGGTCCTCCACGGCGCCGAACTCACAATCCAGCACCAGGTTCCCGTCGTCGGTCACGACGGGCCCGTCCTTCCGTTCGGCCGCCCGCAGCGTCGGCTCGCCACCCAGGGCGTCCACCCGGTCGGCCACGACCGTCCGGGCGTCCGGCAACACGGCGACCGGGACGGGGTGGGTCAGTCGGTCGGCCACCTTCGAGGGGTCGACGACGACGACGAACCGCTCGGCCGCGGCGTCGACGTACTTCTCGCGGGCGTGGGCGGCGCCGCCGCCCTTGACGAGGTCGCCGTCGGCCACCTGGTCCGCCCCGTCGATGGCGACGTGGGGGGTCGCCTCGTCCAGATCGACCAGCGGAATCCCGGCCTCGCGGGCCAGTTCGCGCGACTGGTGGGAGGTCGGCACGCCCCGGACGTCCAGCCCCGAATCGACCGCGCGGCCGAGTGCCCGGATGGCGTGGGCGGCGGTGCTGCCGGTCCCCAGGCCGACGACCGTCCCGTCGTCGACGAACTCGGCCGCCCGCTCGCCGGCGTTGCGCTTCGCCTGCTCGCTGCCCCCGCTCGCTTTCATGTACGGGAGCACTCGCCGCCGGGACAAAAAGCCACGCGGGGACGGTCGCCCTCGCCCGCCGTCAGAGCCGCCGGGACATCCGGTGGGTCGTCCGGCCGGGGACGTCGGTCCTGAACCCGAACTCGCGGTAGAGTTTCTGCAGTCCCGGGCGCGTGGCTTCCACGGACAACCAGACCCGGGTAACCCCCTGCGCCCGGGCGTGGCCGAGACCTGCCCGCAGGAGGGTCGACCCGACGCCCGCGCGCTGGTAGTCCCGGTGGACGAAGATCGCCAGTTCGTGGCCGCCGTCGCCGTCGGGAGCGAACATCACGTGGCCGACGGCGCGGTCGCCGTGCCAGGCGACGACCGACAGGTCGTTGACGACGGTCTCCAGCCAGTCCCGGATCGCCGCCTCCGTCACCGGCGGCGTCCCCTGGGCGCGCTGGCCGGGATCGAAGGCGACGTACAGCGCGACCAGTGACGCCAGGTCGTCGTCGTACGACCGGACCCGGATCTGTCGCCCCGCTGCGTCCGTCGTCGTCGGCGGGGTTACCAGGGCCGGGTCGCGCGTCCGCAAACGGCTGGAAACGGTGCGGCCGGCGGTCCTGAGGCGTTCCAGTAGCATGGCGTTGGTCCTCCGTCGGTCGACGTGCGCTCCGACCGGGAGTCCGGCGGTCGAGACGTGGCCGTCGACGGGTCCTCGTCCGGAAGGACGACGGACGCGATCTTAAACCGTTTCCTAATACACCTAGGAGGGTTCCCACCGATTCGAGGTGTATAACGACGGTCGTGGTCGGCGGCAGTTCCTGCGGACGTACGCTTTCGAGTGGGGTCAAGGAGCGCTACCTTGATAACTGTGGACGGCCCAAACACCGAGAGTGGTCCGACAGAGTTCCATTCCATCTAAAATCGGGGGGAGAGGGGCTCTCGTGATCGTGGGCGGATCGTACGTCGCGTCCGCTGTCGGGTATCCGATCGTCATAGACACGCGGATCGGCATCGACCTGGTCATGGCAATTTTGGTCGGTGGGCCCGGTCTCGTCCTCCTCTATGGGAGCTACCGGTTACCTCGATCCGGTATCCGTTCCGAGGTCTTCCCTACCGTCACCAGGTGGTGTGTCGGTGGCATCGGAGTGATGCTCGCCCTTCTCGGTCTCACGGCGCTGGCTGCTGGACTGAGAAACCCGGTCCAGAACGTCCTCATCCTCACGGCGATCGGGAGCGTTGCCGGAGGTGCCGCGGGCATCCACGACGCACGGGCCAAAACGCGCGAACTCGAACTGCAAGAGACGGTCCAGCAGCTACAGACGGTGAACGAGCGCCTCGAACAGTTCGCCTACGCTGCGTCACACGACCTCCAGGAACCGTTGCGGATGGTCACCTCCTACCTGCAACTGATCGAGCGTCGAGCCGACGACGAACTCTCCGGGGAAACGGAGGAGTTCCTCGAATTCGCCGTCGACGGTGCCGACCGGATGCGCGAGATGATCCAGGGACTGCTGGCGTACTCCAGGGTCGAGAGCCGGGGCGAGCCGCTGGAGTCGGTCGACCTGGAGGTCGTTTTCGAGAACGCCCTTGCGGACATGCAGATGAAAATCGAGGAGAGCCGGGCCGAGGTCACGGCGGAGTCCCTTCCCCGGGTCCGGGGCGACGCCGATCAGTTACGACAGGTGTTCCAGAACCTGCTGGGGAACGCGATCAAATACAGCGGCGAGGAACCACCGCGGATCACCGTCTCCGCCGAGCGAAACGGAACCAGGTGTGCGGTATCGGTCCACGACGAGGGGATCGGCATCGGACCGGACGACCAGGAACGTATCTTCGAGGTATTCGAACGGCTACACGTCCGCGACGATTATCCGGGAAGCGGCATCGGACTCGCCATATGCAAGCGGATCGTCGAACGGCACGGTGGCGAAATCCGGGTCGAGTCCGAGCCGGGCGACGGAGCGACGTTCACGTTCACGCTGCCGACGGCGGGTAAACCGGACCGGTGAACGGTTCGTAATCGGCAATTCGAGCGCGCCCGTCGGGCCGAACGGTTTCGCGGCGGGCCAGCGGTACGACCGACGCGCTTTTTGGGCACCCATGACACGGTTCGGCCATGGAAGAGAGGGACGTGGCCGTCTCGCTGACGGGCGTCCGGCGGACCTACCAGCTCGGCGAGCCGGTCCACGCGCTGGACGGGGTGAGCCTGGACGTCCCCCGGGGGAGCTACACGGCCGTGATGGGACCCAGCGGTTCGGGCAAGAGCACGCTGTTGAACCTCGTGGGCTGTCTGGACACGCCCACCGAGGGGACGGTAACCGTCGACGGCCGGGATACCGGCGGCCTCCGCGAGAAGGAACTGGCCCGCATCCGCGGCGAGGAGGTCGGATTCGTCTTCCAGACGTTCAACCTGATGCCGCGGCTCACCGCCCGCGAGAACGTCGCGCTCCCGCTGGTGTTCCAGGACGTCGGCAAGGACGAGCGCCACGACCGTGCCGAAGCGATGCTGGACCGCGTGGGGCTGGGCGAGCGCGTCGACCACCGCCCGAACGAACTGTCCGGGGGCCAGCGCCAGCGGGTGGCCATCGCCCGGGCGCTGATCGCGGACCCCGCCATCCTGCTGGCCGACGAGCCGACGGGCAACCTCGACACCCAGACGGGTGCGAAGATCATGGGGCTGTTCGAGGAACTGTACGACGAGGGCAACACCATCCTGATGGTGACCCACGAGCGCCACGTCGCCGAGCACGCCGAGCGGATCGTCCATCTGCTGGACGGCGAGATCGAGGAGGTGGAGGAACTGGCCGGCGCCGGCGCGCCGGCGGACGCGGGGGCTACCGGGGCGGACGGCGGCCACGGGGCCGGCGAGCGCCCGGACGCCGACCACGGTGGCGACGACGGGACCGGCCCCGGGGCGCGCCGAGACGCCGACGAGGGGGGTGAGCAGGCGTGAAGCTCGGCGCGGCGTTCGGGATGGCCTGGCGGGCGATCAAGGGCCACAAGCTCCGGTCGACGCTGACGACGCTGGGCATCGTCATCGGCATCGCCGCGGTCATCACGTTCGTGACCCTCGGGGCGAGCCTGTCGACGGCCATCGTGGGCGACGTCGGCGGGGGCGAGGCCCAGACGATGAACGTGTGGGCCGGCCCGGAGCAGGCCCAGGGCGGCGGCGGGCCGGGCTTCGGCGCCCAGCCGGTGTTCACCGAGCACGACCTCGACAGCCTCCGGGCCGTCGAGGACGTCGAGTCGGTGATCCCCTACGGCCAGGTCGCCACGACCGCGGTCGAGCACGGGGGCGACCGGGTCGCCACCAGCAACGTGATCGCCACGGCGCCCGCCTACTTCGACGACGTCGACTTCCGCGAGGGCGGCCCCTTCGAGGCGGGCACCCGCCAGGTCGTGCTCAACCCCGCGGCCGCCGAGCAGTTCGAGGACAACGCCACCGTCGGCAGCACGGTGACGATCACGCTGGCAAACGGCTCGACCGCCGACGCGGAGGTCGCGGGCGTCCTCGACAGCTCGCAGGGGCAGTCGGCCTTCGAGGGGTTCGGCGCGTCCGCGCGGGTGTACGTGCCGACCGACCCGTTCTACGGAACCCAGGTCGAGAGTCCCTCCCAGGGGGAGACCCAGCGGGTGTACTCGCTGTTGCTCGTCCGGGCCACCGACCCCGAGGTCGTCGAGGAGACCCAGGACCGCGTGCGGGGCTACCTGGCCGAGGAGTCCGACGCCGGGCAACTGGCTCCCGAGGACTACGGCTTCCAGGTGCAGACCAGCGAGGAGTTGCTCGAACAGTTACAGGACATCCTGGACCAGCTGACGGCGTTCATCACCGGCATCGCGGTGCTGTCGCTGATCGTCGGCGCCATCGGCATCGCCAACATCATGCTCGTGTCCGTGACCGAGCGGACCCGCGAGATCGGGATCATGAAAGCCGTCGGTGCGAAAAAGAGCGACGTCCTCACGCTGTTCATCGTCGAGGCCAGCATCATCGGGGTCATCGGCGCCGTCATCGGGACGCTGCTGGGCCTGGTCGGCGGCTGGGCGGTCACGACCCTGCTGGACTTCCCGCTGACGTTCCCGGTGGAGTGGTTCCCAATCGCGGTCGCCGTCGGCGTCGCCGTGGGCGTGCTCTCGGGGCTGTACCCCGCCTGGAGCGGCGCCCGGACCGATCCAATCGAGGCGCTACGGTACGAGTGACAGGGAGAGGCCGAGTTTCATAGCACGTCTAGCGACGCCCGACACCCAGGGATCACCCTCGCCTCCCCAGCCGACTGCGCTCCTCGTTGCTCCCTCGCTCCGCTCGGTCGCGCCTGCGGTGCTCGTCCACCGGAAGACGGTCCTGCTCGCTGCGCTGCGCGGATTGGGACTTCCGAGCCTCCGCTCGTTTCACTCGCGGAGACACCGTCAGAGACAAGCTCTGACGAGCCCCCGCTCGCACGCTTGCGGGAACCTCGCGCGCGTTGCTCGCGCGCGCCGTGATCCCAACTCGACCCCGTGGCGCGCGCGAGGTCCCCGCGAGCCGCGCGAGCGACCCAGCGAGAGCCTGCCCTCGCCCGCCCCGGCCGTTCCCGCGGTGCAACGAGCGGGAAGACGTCGAACCGGGGCGTTCCGAATCGAGAATGCCATCCGCTCTTCTTTTCGCGGCGACCGGACGGAGCGGGAAAACCCTTTTAATCGGGCCGGAGTATGGCCGGGTATGATATCGCTCGACGAGGCGGTGACGGCCAGGCTGGAGTCCCACGGGGAGCGGTTCGAGGTGCTCGTCGACCCGGACGCGGCGCTCGCCATCAAGCGGGGCGAGTTCGACGGCGACCTGGAGGAGGTCATCGCCGCCGAGGACGTCTTCGAGGACGCCTCCCGCGGGGACCGCCCGCCGGAGAACGCCCTCGAGGAGGTGTTCGACACCACCGATCCCCTGGAGATCATCCCCCAGGTCATCGAGCGCGGGGAGATCCAGATCACCGCCGAGCAGCGCCGGGAGATGCAGGAACAGAAGCGCAAACAACTGATCAACCAGATCGCGCGCAACGCGGTCAACCCCCAGATG
>CAYTAG010000049.1:0-18256 GCA_964435625.1 uncultured Halobacteriales archaeon
GCCGACCTGATCGTGTTGGGCGGCTGTGCGGCCGTCGAGCAGGCGGCGCGAGATGCCGGCTACGCCGTGGAGGTCCCCTTCGAACCGGGACGAACCGACGCCACGCAGGCACAGACCGACGTCGACTCCTTCGACGCGCTCAAACCGAAGGCAGACGGGTTCCGGAACTACATCGAGGCCGAGGTCGACCGACCGCCGGAGGAGTTGCTGGTGGACAAGGCGGACCTCCTGACGCTTTCGGCCGACGAGATGACGGTCCTGGTCGGCGGCATGCGCGCGCTGAACGCGAACTACCAGGACTCGGACCTCGGCGTCTTCACCGACCGGCCGGGGACGCTGACCAACGACTTCTTCGTGAACCTGCTCGACGTGGACTACGAGTGGGAGGCGACCTCGGGGTCCGAGGAAACCTTCGAGATCCGCGACCGCGAGACCGGAGAAGTCGAGTGGAAGGGCACCCGCGTGGACCTCGTCTTCGGGTCGAACTCCCGGCTTCGAGCCATCGCGGAAGTCTACGGAACCGACGACGCGGAGGAGAAGTTCGTGGGGGACTTCGTGGACGCCTGGCACAAGGTGATGACCCTGGATCGCTTCGACCTGGAGTGAGCTAGGTCGAGAGTCCGGGGTCGGTGGCCGTCGACGCCGCCTCAATGGCGTTCCGCCACGGTCTTCTTCGTGGACGTGTCCCATTCCGACGTACCGGGACGTGACGTGTTCCGCTGGTCTACCCTTCTCCCGATGTCGTCCGATAGATCGGCGTGCCTCGGTCGGCCGGCTAACCCTGGACGTCGAAAACTTATAAGCGATGACGCCGCCAGCGTACTAGCATGACCATCGCCCGCGACGACGACGTTCTCGGTGGGGAGCCCCGAATCCAAGGAACGAGGGTAGGGGTCCGGCACGTCGCTGCGCGGGTGATCGACGGAGATCAATCCCCGGCGCAGGTGGCCGACCAGCTCGACGTCACCCTCTCGGAGGTGTACGAAGCGCTCTCGTACTACTACGCGAACGTCGAGGAGATGCGCGAGTTCGAACGGGAGAACGAGCGGGCGTTCGAGCGGGTTCGGGAATCGTCGCTGAAACCGAAATCGGCGAGGTAGAATGTCGCCCGGAACACTAACGACCGGCGTCATCCCCGGCGGCGTGCCTCGGTCGGCCGGCTAACCCTCGTGCCGGGCGGGCGACTCCGTCGGAGTCGCCGAACGCGCGAGCGGCGTCAGCCGCGAGCGCAGGTCGCGGTACGTGCGACCAGGCGTCTGTTGCGTGCCTGGGTTCTCCGCGCTGTCATCGCACCCTGTCGGGTCCGCTCGGGCGGGGACTAGGGCACGCAGTTCGAGTAGGGGCCGCCCGCCCTTAAGAATCCCGTACCGACCACCCGGCCTCGGCAGGGCCGTGGGCCGCCGCCCGATCCGTGAGAAACAGCGCCGAGACGGCGACGAGGATGATCAGGCCGTCGACGGGGTCGGCCAGCAGGCCCAGCGAGACGATGAGCGTCGTCGCGGCGGCAGGGGCGTGGTCGGTCCCGGTGGCGACCATCCCGGTGGCGGTCAGCGCGACCGAGAGTGTGCCGCTCCCGGCCAGCCTGAGCGCGTCCATCGAGTGCGCTGGGGGGAGCGACGCCAGGCTCAGGCCGCCGGCGAGCAGGTGGTAGGCAGCGAGGCCGGCGAGGACGCCGACGGCGTGGCCGCCGATCACTCGGCGGGCGGTCAGCCGTCCCTCGCCGTCGGTCGCCAGGGCGTACGCCGAGGGGCCCAGGCTCGGGAACACGAACGGGCGACCGGTCGCCCAGGAGACGGTCGCCAGCAGCGCGAGGAGCAAGCCAGCGTAGAGGCCGACCGCGAACGCCCGGGCCAGTCGGCTGCGGTTCACGAGTAAACGTACTCGTCCTCGCCGAACTGGACGTACTTGCCGTCACGGAACCGGCGTTTCTGCCACCTGTAGGCGGCCGCGAGCTTGAACCCCTGGAAGCCGGCCGCCCGCGCCCACTTGAGGACCCGGTTGGGGGTCGGGGTGGCCGACTGGTCGACCGACAGGACGCGGTTGACCGCCCGAAACGACCGGTCCCAGTCGGCCGGGCCGAAGTCCTCGACCACCTCGGCCATCGCCACGTTCCGCAGTATCTCGGCGCCGATGGCGTCCTTCCAGGCGTCGTTGTACGCCGCCAGGCGGTCGGTGGCGGCCAGTTTGCCCGCCAGTTTGCCCGTGCGCATCGCGACGTGGTCGCCGCCCTCGTGGAACGCGGACGTAGTGCCCATCGCGCCGCCCACGACGGCCACGCCCGCCCGCGTCGGCGAGTCGATGGGCTGGGTCGACGAAATGGGGTAGGTCTCCGTGCCGCCGGACTTGCCGCGGTCCTCGACGAGCGGGAAGTCCTCCAGGTCGTACTCCGGGTAGACCTCCTCCAGGAGTCGCCGGACGTAGACGCCGCCCTGGGGGACGTCGTCGTCGTCCGCGTGGAGGAGTCGGTAGTCCTCGCGGCCGTCAACCGCGTCGACGTCCATGCCGATGGGCATCGTCAACCCGACGCGGGCCACCCGGCCGTCGTTGGGGAACACCCAGGGGTAGGCGGTCTCGCCCGGCATCCAGCCCCACCAGAACTTGAGGTTGCCCGGTTCGAAGGCGTCCTCGGGGAACCGGCGGTACTCCTGGTAGGCGATGTGGTTGGCCTCGGGCGGGCTCAGCGCCTCGGAGACGCTGCGGCCCTCGGGGACGAACTGGTCGAGCGTCGGGATGGTCTGCTGGCGCTGGGGGCCGTCCGCCAGCACCAGGTAGTCGGCCTCGACCTCCGAGCCATCGTTGAGCGTGAGGTTGTGGACGTGCCCGCCTCCAAGTTCGGTCTCGACCGACCGGACGCCGGCGCCGACGCGGTAGTCGGCGCCGGCGTCGTCGGCGCGCTCGCGGAGCCAGTCGTCGAACCGCGCGCGGTGGAACGTGAACCCGAACCCCGGGTACGACGACGGGAGGTTCGTGTCCCGGAGGACGACCCGCTCGGACGGCCCGATGAACTCCGCGCAGTCCAGTTCCTGGAGGACCACGTCGTCGGGAATCTCCGTGTAGTCGACGTCGGCGACGTCGACCCAGTAGTCCAGGAAGCCGGCGGCGTCCGTCGAGTCCGGTCCCAGTTGCTCGCGGTCGGACCTGGGGACGCCCTTCTCGAAGACGACGGCGTCGGCCCCCTCGCTCGCGGCCTCGGCGGCCGCCGAGGAACCCGCGGGGCCGCCGCCGACGATGGCGACGTCAACGTGCTCCATACCGGTCGGCAGTCCCCGGGGGCTAATAAATGGCTCCGACTTCCGGAGCGGCCGCCGGCCGTGAGGTAGCTTCAAGGCCCGGCCAGCCGCCCGTTCGACCATGTACGAGACAATCGACGTCGAGCGTGCGGACGGCGTCGCCCGCGTGACGATGACCCGGCCGGACCACCACAACTCGCTGAACCGGGGGATGGCCGACGAACTCGCCGAGGCCGTCCCCGAACTCGTCGAGGACGACGCGGTGCGCGCGCTCGTGCTGACCGGGGCCGGGGACGTCTTCAACACCGGCGCCGACCTGACGACCCTTGAGGGCGACCCCAGCGACGCCCGACGGCTCCGGAAACTCGCCAGTCGGCTCCACCAGACGATTCGGCACCTGGCGACGGCACCCAAACCCGTCGTGACCGGCGTCAACGGGGTCGCCGCCGGCGCCGGCTTCGGGCTGGCGCTGGCCGGCGACCTCGTCGTCGCCCACGAGGACGCCCGCTTCGAGTTCGCGTACCCGGCCATCGGCCTGTCGGGCGACGGAGGCGCGACGTACTTCCTGCCGCGACTGGTCGGCCTCCGCCGCGCCATGGCGATCACCCTCCGGAACGAGCCCATCCCGGCGGCGCAGGCAGTCGAAGACGGCCTGGCGACCGAACTCGCCGGCGACGACGAGTTCGACGACCGCCTCGCCGAGGTGGCCGCCGACCTCGCAGACGGACCGACCCGGGCGTACGCCGCCATCAAGCGGCTGTTGACCCGGAGCTACGCTCGCGATCTGGGCTCGCAGTTGACCGCCGAGACGGACGCCCTGGCGCGGCTGGCGACCACCGACGACTACGTCTACGGCTACGAGGCCTTTTTCTCGGAGAGCGAGCCGACGTTCCGCGGGAAGTAGGGAACCGTCAATCGTCGCTCTCACGGCGTCGGCCGGGTCACCTCAGTCGTCGCCCGTCGCGGCGTCGGCGGGTGCGCCGCCGGGTCGACTCTCGACGAGGGCGAGGGCCACCAGGGTGGCGGCGACGAACGCTAGCAGGCTTCCGGCCGCGAAGGCGGTGCCGATGGAAGTGACGGTGGCGACGGCGCCCATGATCGGCGGGCCGACGACGCCGCCGACGCCCTTCGCGGTCGAGCGCAGGCCCATCAGTTCGGACTGCCGATCCGCGGGGGCGACATCGCCGATGAACGCGAGCGCGCCGGTCGTCATCGCCGAGAACGCCGCCCCCAGGAAGACGAACGCGCCGGCGGCGACGGCCGCGCGGCCGAGGCCGGTCCCCGGCAGGGCCGCGGCGGCCGCCACGAGCGCGAACAGGCCGCTGCCGGCCATCCCGCCGACGACCAGCGGCTTGCGGCCGGCGGTGTCGGCGATCCGCCCGAACAGGAACATGAACAGCGTCTGGCTGGCGGGGTTCAGCGCCAGGACCAGCCCCATGACGAACTCGGTGACGCCCACCGCGTTCAACAGGAACGGCGGCGCCAGCGCCGTCACGCCCATCACGGTCATGTTCCGAAGCGCCAGGCCGACGTACAGCCACCGCAACCCGTTCGTCCGGAGGTGCGCGCGCTCGGCGACGGTCGGCAGCAGGCGGCTCCGGATCTCGGCCAGCAACTCCTCGACTGTCGGCTTCCGGTCGGGCGTCGGCGTCGGGTCGTGGACGAACGCGGCCGCCGTCGTCGAGACGAGGCTGGTCGCAGCGATGAACAGGTACAGTTCGGCGGGCGCCAGCAGACCCAGCAGGACCCCGGCTAGCACCTGCCCGCCGGTGAACCCGACCGCGCGAGCGCTGTTGAAAAAGCCCAGCGACCGGCCGCGCCCCGACTCGCCACCGCGGGTGCTGACGACGGTCAACATCACCGGCATGAACCCGATGGCGAAGACGGCGTACAGCGCTCGCAGGCCGATCTGGGTCCAGGCGCCGGACGCGACGGTCAGCGGCAGGACCGCGAGGGTCGCCACCGCGCCCGTTCCGACCATCACCGCGCGGCGGCGGCCGGTGACGTCCGCGACGGCGCCCCAGACGGGCGCGAAGAACGTGACGCCCAGGTAGTAGGCCGTCAGGACCATGCTAACGGCGAACTCGCTGCCGACCCGGCCGACGTAGACGGCCATGACCGTCCCCATCAGGATGCCGGTCATGAAACGGCTGGCGCCGGCCAGCGCGATCAGCGCCTGCTGGCGACGCGCCTCCCGGCCGCCCTCGGCCTCGTCGCTCACTGCCGCCGGCTACGCCGTGGTCCACTAAACGCCCTCCGCCCGCGGCCGGGGTTTCCGGTTTCCGCGGGTGGCTCACACGGACCGCGACGCGGGGCCCGCGGTAGCCACTGGCACAGCGTTTATCCCCGCCATCCCCGTGTGTCCGGTAATGGCCGTCGAGGACGATCCGACAGCCCCGGACCTGTCGGCGTACGACCGAGGGCGCGAGCACCCGGACGTGGCCGAGTACGCGGCGCTGGCGAGCGACCTCCGGGACGCGGTCGAGGGGGCGGTCCGGTTCGACGAGTACGCGCAGGTGCTGTACGCCACCGACGGGAGCATCTACCAGGCGCGACCGGCGGGCGTCGTCTTCCCGACCGACGTCGCTGACGTCCGGGCCGCGGTCGCGGTCGCGGCCGACCACGGGACGCCGATTCTGCCCCGAGGCGCCGGCTCCTCGCTGGCGGGCCAGGCCGTCGGCCCCGGATGCGTCGTGCTGGACCTCTCCAGGCACATGGACGCGATCCTGGACGTGGATCCCGAGGGAAAACGAGCGACCGTCCAGCCCGGGGTCGTCCAGGACGACCTGGACGACCACCTCGCGCAGTGGGGGCTCAAGTTCGCCCCGGACCCGGCGTCCTCGAACCGTGCCACCATCGGCGGCGGGATCGGCAACAACTCCACCGGCGCCCACTCCGTGCGCTACGGCATCACCGACGCCTACGTCGACGAGTGCGAGGTCGTCCTGGCCGACGGCTCGCTGCTGCACGCCCGCGAGGTCGTCCTCGACTCGGCGGAGTGGGACCGGATCGTCCAGCAGGGCGACCGAGAGGCCGAAATCTACCGGACGATCCGCCGGGTCGTCGCGGACAACGAGGCCGCGATTGCCGACCGCTACCCCGACCTGAAGCGCTGCGTCAGCGGCTACAACCTCGACCGGGTGATCTACGAGAACGACGACGGCGAGACGGTCCTCAACCCCGCAAAACTGGTCGTCGGCGCGGAGGGCACCCTCGGCGTGGTCGTGGAGGCGACGCTGTCGCTGGTGACGGTGCCCGAGGAGACCGCGCTGGCGCTGTACTGCTTTTCGGACCTGCGGGAGGCGATGGAGGCGGTCCCGGAAGCGCTGTCGTTCGACGTCGGCGCGGTCGAGTTGATGGACGAGGAGGTGTTCCGCCTCGCCCGCGGATCCGACGGCTACGCGGCGTACGCCGAACCGATCCCCGAGGACGCCGCGGCCGCGCTCATGCTGGAGTTCGACTCCGAACTGAACGACGACCTCCGGGCCGCCGTCGCGGAGACGAACGCCCACTTCCACGAGGACGGCGACGCGTTCCACGTGATCGAGGCGTTCGAGGCCGAGGACCAGGCGAGGCTCTGGAAACTCCGGAAGGCGGCCATCCCGCTGTTGATGAGCCTCGACGGCGACCCCAAACCCTACCCGTTCATCGAGGACGCGACCGTCCCGCCGACGGACCTGGCGGCGTACGTCGAGCGGTTCCGGGACGTGCTGGCGGACCACGGCACCTCCGCGGCCTTCTTCGCGCACGCCGGCAGCGGGACGTTGCACATCCGACCGATCCTGAACCTCAAGGAGGAAAGCGGCGTCGAGCGGATGGCCGCCATCGCGGCGGACGTCACCGACCTCGTGCTGGAGTACGACGGGGCGTTCTCGGGCGAACACGGCGACGGGCTGGCCCGCACCGAGTTCAACCCGAAGATGTACGGGCCCGACCTCTGGGCGGCGTTTCAGGAGGTCAAGACCGCATTCGACCCCGACTGGCTGTGCAACCCCGGGAAGGTCGTCTACCGCGAGGACGACCCGACCGACGTGCGCGAGCACCTCCGGTACGGGGCGACCTACGAGTCCCTGGAACCGCAGACGGAGCTGGACTTCTCCGAGGAGGGCGGGTTCAGCCACCTCGTCGAACTGTGCAACGGCTGTGGCACCTGCCGGCAGACGGACAACGAGACGATGTGTCCGACCTACCGGGCCTCCGGGGAGGAGATCCAGACCACCCGCGGGCGGGCCAACCTGTTGCGGGCGGCCATCTCGGGCGAACTCCCCGAGGGGGAACTGTACACAGAGCGGTTCCAGCGGGAGGTGCTGGACCTCTGTGTCGGCTGCAAGGGCTGTAAGTCCGACTGTCCCACGGGCGTCGACCTGGCGAAGTTGAAGGCGGAGGTGAAACACCGGTACCACGAGGAGGAGGGTGCCGACTTCCGCGACCGAGTGTTCGCGGAGATCGACCGCCTGGTGGCGCTGGGCAGCAAGCTGGCGCCCGTAGCGAACCGTGCGAAACACCTCCCGGGCGCCAGGACGCTCGGCGAGCGCGTCTTCGGCGTCGCCAGCGAGCGGGAACTGCCGACGTTCCGCCGGCGGACCCTCCGGACGTGGGCCGACGAGCGCGACCCCGTCCCGCCGGCCGAGGCCGCCGAGAAGGTGTTGCTGTTCCCCGACACCTACACCAACTACTGCTATCCCGGCCCCGGGAAGGCCGCCGTGGCCGTTCTGGAGGCCGCCGGGTGCCACGTCCGGGTTCCCGGGGGCGTCGTCGACAGCGGTCGCTCCGCGTACTCGACGGGGTTCCTCGACCGCGCGCGCGAACGGGCGCGGACGAACGTCGACGCGCTGGCACCGGCGGTCGAGGACGGGTACGCGGTGGTCTTCGTGGAACCGTCCGCCGCGGCGATGGTCAAAGACGAGTACCTCGACCTGTTGCCCGACGACGACCGCGCCCGCGCAGTCGCCGCCGGCGCCCACGGCGTCATGGAGTTCCTCGACCGGCGCCGCCTCGACGAGGACCTGCCGTTCCGCGAGGTCGAGGACGCACTGGCCTACCACGGTCACTGCAACCAGAAGGCGCTCGGGACCGACCACCACGCGGTGGGCGTCCTGCGCCGGGCGGGCTACGAGGTCGACCCGCTGGACTCGACCTGCTGTGGCATGGCCGGCAACTTCGGCTACGAGGCCGAGCACTACGACCTCTCGCGGGCAATCGGCCGCATCCTCTTCCGCCAGGTCGACGCCAGCGGCGGCGACGTGGTCACGGCGCCCGGGAACTCCTGTCGGACCCAACTCGGCGACCGACCCGGCCACGAGCGGCCGCCGCACCCGGTCGAGTTGCTGGCCGAGGCGGTCGAGTAGTTAGAGGTACCCCTCTTCGAGCAGCAGTTCGCCGTTCAGCAGGCTCGCGCCGGCCGCGCCCCGGAGGGTGTTGTGCGCCAGGCAGTTGTACTGGAGGCCGAACGTCGACTCCCGGAACCCGCCGGCGGCGACGGCCATGCCCCCCTCGACGTTCCGGTCCAGCCGGGGTTGGGGCCGCTCGGGGTCGTCGAAGACGTGGATCAACCGTTCGGGCGAGTGCCGGAGGTCCAGCGACGGGTACTCGCGCATGGCCGCTTTCGCCTCGTCAACGCCGGGGTCCTCGGCCGTCTCGACCCAGACGTTCTCCAGGTGGCCGTCGATGGTCGGGATGCGGTTGCAGGAGGCGGCCACCTCGACGTCGTGGTGGCGGACCTCGCCGCCGTCGAACTCCCCGAGCAGTTTCCGGGACTCGGTCTCCAGTTTCTCCTCCTCGCCGCCGATGTGCGGGATGGCGTTGTCGATGATCTCCGTGGAGGCGACGCCCGTGTAGCCGGCGCCGGTGACCGCCTGGAGGGTGGCAACGTGGACGCGCCGGAGACCCCACCCGGAGAGCGCCGCCAGCGTCGGGACGAAGGTGATCGTCGAGCAGTTAGGGTTCTTCAGGAGGGCGCCGTCCCAGCCGCGTTCGTCGCGCTGGACCTCCAGCAGGCCGAGGTGGTCGGGGTTGACCTCGGGAATCACAAGCGGGACGTCGTCGGCCATCCGGCCGTTCGAGGAGTTCGAGGAGACAACGTAGCCCTCGCGGGCGAACGCGGGTTCGACCTCGGCGCCGACCGACGAGGGCAGCGACGAGAAGACCAGCGAGACGTCGTCGGGGACGGCCCCGGGGTCGGTCCGGCCCACCGGCATCTCGGCGACGCCGTCGGGCAACGGGGCGTCGATGCGCCAGTCGGCCGCCCCGGCGTACGGTTTGCCGGCCGAGGATTCGCTGGCGGTCAGGGCGGCGATCTCGAAGTCCGGGTGTGGGGCGAGCAGTTGAACGAGTCGCTGTCCGACGGCGCCGGTCGCGCCGAGGACGGCCACGCGGGTGGTCATTGCAACGCAGTAGGGACCTTGCGCGTCTAAACCGTTTGGGTCGCGTCGGACGTTGCGAACCGGTCGGACGGCCGTCGCTAGTCGGCGGCGTGGCCCGTTCGCACTGCGGAGAGAACTACTCCTCGCGGCCCTGCTTGCGCGTGACGTACCCGGCGATGCGGTTGCGGACGCCCTTCGACTCGACGGTGGTCAGTTCCCTGACGGATTCTTTGTTCTGGTCGAAGTCGTCGTTGAACGCCTCCGGGTACCGCTCCAGGAGGAGTTCGCCCGTCTTCTTTACGTAGTCCGGCTTGATTGGCATGTTCGATCCTTTGCCCTGACGGACTCTAAAAGGGTTCGATCCTCCCGCATCCTTATCCGGGATGACGCGGCAAACCGGTCGCGTGATCTGACCGCTGCCCCGGGCCGGCTCGCGGGAGTACGGCACACCGGTCCGGGCTACCCCACGTGCCGTCTGTACGCCACCATGGCCACTCGACCCGTCACCGGGTCCCGCTCCAGTCCGACAGTTCGACCAGTCGGTCGAACGCGGCTCGCTCGGGGTCGCCGCCGCACCGGCCGACGACGTCCGCCAGGAACTCCAGCCGGGCCACCAGTTCCGGACGGTCGTAGGCGGGCACGTCCAGCCGCGACGCCGCGACGGTCGCCTCGACCACGGCGGCGAATCCGCGGTTGATCGTCGGCACGCGCTCGCGGATCACCGACGATTCGACCGGGGCGAGCGACCACTCGATCCACTCCGTCCCGTCGGATTCGCCCGCGTCCACGCGTTCGACGGTCACGCGCGCCCAGGCGTCCGCCTCCGGCAGCACCGGGTCCTCGCGCTCCTCGATTCCCAGGGCGGCCTCCACGAACAGGACCGGGTCAGTCGTGAACTGGACGTACCCCTCGCCCTCGCGGCGGAAGTTCCGCCTGGTCCGGGTGTTGCCCCAGGTCCGTGCAGTCGCGGGGTCGCCGGCGTGGACGCCCAGCGCCGCCGCGTTCCACCGGTCGTTCGGGCCGGGCGTCGTCGTGACCGTCTCGGTGACGCCGCGCAACTCGACCGGCCAGTCGTCGTCCGCCCGGGCGCCCTCGGTCACACCCGCAACCCCCGCTGGAGGGCGACGAATAACCCCCCGGCCACGACGTCGGCGGTCGTCCCGGGGTTGACGCCTTCCTCGACCAGCGCCTCGGCGAACGCCTCGACCAGGGCCGGACCGCCGTCGCGGGCCTGCTGGGCGCGCACCATGACGTTGCGCGCGACCTGCCGGCCGTGCCGTTTGGCGACGTGTGCGTCCGGTTCGCTGGCGAGCAGGTCGAGGAACGCACGTGCGGCCCGATCGGGCACCGGGCCAGCGTCCGACGTGATCGCGTCCGCCACCGAGAACGTCCGCTCGAAACCGCCGACCCACTCGCGCGCGACGCCGTCGACGTCGGCGCTCGCCGCCATCACGTCGTACAGCGTCAGGTCACGCTCCGCGAGTTCGGGGACGGCGTCGGCACCCCGCCGGACGTCCGGAACCGCGGCGTCTTCGGGCAGATCGTCCACCCCGACGTCGACGTGTTCGAAGGCCCGATAGAACGCGGCCGCGTCCTCGACCGTAGTCGCCTCGGCAACCTCGGTCGCGCCGGCCGGCGAGAGGTCGTCGTCCGCCGCCGCCCGCACCAGCGGCACCAGCAACAGCAGGGCGCCGAACTGGGTGTTGCCGCCGGACTGCTGGCTCATTCCGGCGATGGCGGTCTCGAACGCGTCCCCCACTGGCGCGCCGTCCGCGGCCGCCCGGAGGCCCTCGCCCGCTCCGACGGCGCCGGCCACGAGGTGCTCGAACCGGAGGTCCGGCAGGTCCCGGTCGCGGTCCACGTTACCGGGTTTGGGGGTGCCGGAGACCTCGATCAGGAGCGCCAACTGGGCGTTCTCGGCCGGCGAGCGCGCGGTCACGTCCATGCCTCCTGGCCGAACCACGACGCAGTCGCCTCCCGGACGCGTTCGAGCACGTCCGGGTCGTCGCTGGGACGGCCGACGCTGACGGCGTCGGCGCCGTGTCCGAGGTACTCGGCGACCGTCTCGCGGTCCCGGACGCCGTTGTTGGCGATCACCGTCGCCCCGCCGGCCGCGTCGACGGCCGCCACCACGTCGGCGACGACCGCCTCCGAGTCCATGGCGTCGACGTGGACGGCGTCGGCGCCCGCCTCGACGGCCCGCCGAGCGGTCGCCGGGAGGTCGACCCCGTCGACTTCCGTGCGGACCTTGACGCTCACCGGGGCGCCCTCGTCGGCGGTTGCACGGACGTACCTCCGGAGCCGGTCGGTGTCCGCGAGCAACGTCTCCCCGGCGCCGACCGCGCACATCTCCGCCTGCCGGCAGTGGGCGTTCACCTCCAGTACGGCGTCGCGGTCGCGACAGACCCGCGCGACCGCCCGGAGCGGGTCGACGCTGGTCGTCCGGACGTTGAAGCCCGGCAGAACGGGTTCGTCTTCGAGCGCGGCGAGTTGCCGGTCGACGAACGCCACGGGGTCGGCCGGCAGGAACTCGGTGCGGTCGCGGTCGACCATCGCACGGGCGGCCTCCCTCGTCGGCCCGTCGATGGCGATTCCGCCGAGGAACGCCGCACCGACGTACGGAGCGGCCGCCCGTGCCCACTCCGCGTCGGACTCCCCGCTGAGGCTCGCCGCCGCGACCCGCGGACGGAACTGGAGGCTCATCGGACCGCCTCCAATGCCTCGTCGACGGCGCGAGCGACGCGGGTCGCGTCCGCGCGGTCGTCCATCTCGGTGTCCGTCCGGACGACGGGTCGATCGAGGTCGGTGTCGTCGGCCGAATCGAGTACGAACGCGTCCGCGAACGGGTAGGCGTCGGCGACGCCGGCGGTGCTCGGCTCGTACCCCTCGGCCGCCATGAGGTCGTCCGCCGGGCCGGAGAACACCCGGTCACCGACGAACGGCGAGACCGCGACGACGGACGTCTCGGCCAGCGCCTCGCGCACGCCGGGAAGCGCCAGCATCGGCCCGACGCTCGTGATCGGGTTCGACGGACCGACGACGACCGGTTCCTCCAGCGCCATCAGAACGGCGTCGGTCGGCGCGGCGTTCTCGGCCCCGCGGAACTCGACGGATTCGACCGTCGGCCCGCCCCGCTCGGCGACCCAGTACTCCTGGAAGTGCATCTCGCCGGCCGGCGCGTGGACGATGCTGGCGACGGGGTCGTCGCTCATCGGCAGCAGGTCGACGTCGAGGTCGAACGCGTCGGCCATTCGTCGGGTAACCTCGGTGAGGGAGTACCCCTGGTCGAGCAGCGAGGTCCGGACGCCGTGGATCGCGCGGTCGCGGTCGCCAAGGGTCATGAACGGCGGGACGGCGGCGAACCGTCGCCACCTTGCAATTTCGCGGCCCGCCGTCTGGCGGTCCTCGGCGAGGTAGCGTGGCCCGTCGCCGGCGTCGAGCCGTTCGGCGAGGTCGACCAGCGCGTCCTGGGTCCGCTCGGTGTCGTCCGCGACGCCCCACCAGCGGTCCCGGTCGATGCGGTCGGCACGCTCGAACAGCACCGCGTCCACGTCGGGGCAGACGAACAGCCCCCCGAGTTCGACGTCGTCGCCGGTGTTTGCGACCACCGTGGTGTCCTCGCGCGGGAAGACCTCGCCGGCGCCCCACAACAGTTTCGGGGTCCCCGTGCCGCCCGACAGGAACGTGACCATGTGCTGGCGTATTCCGCCCGCCGAGTTAAACGCCCCGTCCGCGGCGACGCTTCGGGAGCGGAACGTGCCGGAGAAAATATAAAAGCGCGACCGGAAACGCCGGTATGGCGACCATCAGCATCGAGATTGGCCTGTACGTCGCCCTCCCGCTGGCCTTTCTCGTCTCGGCGTTGATCTACCGCGACGGCAAACGGAGAGGGATGGAAGCTGCCGACATGTGGGCGGTCGGGTTCTTCGTCGCCTTCTTCCTGCTCCCGCTGGTCGGCGGGATCGTCGTCGCTACGCTGTATCTCCGCGAGCGCGAGCCACCAGGGAGCCAGCCGTACCCCGTCCCCGGGGAGTGATCGGCGGACCACGAGTGCGGTGCGCCTAAGGTCCGCCACACCCACCAGTCGGACAATGACCGCCATCAAGGACAGCGTCCACGACCACATCGAGGTCGAGGAGGTCGCGCTCGACCTGCTGGATACCCCCGAAGTCCAGCGGTTGCGCCACATCAAGCAGCTCTCGACCGTCAGGCTCGTCTACCCGTCGGCGAACCACACCCGCTTCGAGCACAGCCTCGGCGTCTACCACCTCGCCAACCGGGCGCTGGCCCACCTCGGCGTCGAGGGGCGCCGCGCCGAACGGATCCGGGCGGCCGCCCTGCTCCACGACGTCGGCCACGGCCCCTACGGCCACCAGACGGAGGACGTCATCCAGCGCCACGCCGGCGTCCACCACGACGAGGTCCACGACCTGCTGGAGCGGGGGGCGGTCGCGCAGGTGCTGACCGACCACGACCTCGACCCCTCGCGGGTCGCGGACCTCGTCGCGGGCGACGACGAGTTCGGCCCGCTGGTGTCGGGCGAACTCGACGTCGACCGGATGGACTACCTCGTCCGGGACGCCCACCACACCGGCGTCCCTTACGGGACCGTCGACCACGAACGGCTCGTCAGGTCGTTGCAGTTCGTCGACGGCGAACTCGTGCTCGCCGAGGGCAACGTCCAGACTGCCGAGGGACTGCTGGTGGCGCGCGCGCTGATGAACGCCGCCGTCTACCGTCACCACGTCTCCCGGATCGCCGGCGCGATGCTCGAACGCGCGAGCGAACGACTGTTGTCCGCCGGCGTCGGGATCGAGCGGTTCCGCCGGATGGCCGACCACGACCTGCTGGCGGCGCTGCGGGAGACCGACGCCACGGCCGACCTCGGCGCGCGCATCCACGACAGGGACCTCTACAAGCGGGCGGTGTGGGCGGAGCGCGACGCCGTCCCCGACCGGCTCCTCGGACTGGACTACGAGGCCTGCCGGGAGCGCGAGCGCGAAATCGCGGCCGCGGCCGGCGTCGACCCGGAGACGGTCGTCCTCGACGTGCCGGACCGTCCGGGCATGACCGAGTCCTCCGTCCGGGTGATCGTCAACGGGACGGTCCGCCGACTCGACGAACAGTCACCGCTGGTCGAGGCGCTGCGGGCTGCCGGCCGGACGCGCTGGCGACTCGGCGTCTACGCGCCGCCAGCGGACGTCTCGACGGTCGGCGAGGCCGCGGCGACGGTCCTCGGGCTGGACGCCGACGCGCCGGTGCAGGAATCCGACCGGCGGGACGCGGCGTTCGACGACTGACCCCATCGGTCGAAACATCACTACACGAACCAGACAATTCCCTCGACGGACACGTTTATCAACGCTCGCGGCCTCTTGCCCGTATGGGAACGCCAGGGCCAACGCCGGACGTCACCCTCGAGGACGTCCTGGATATATTCGCGCAGTCGGACCATCCGTGTACGCCGCTCACCGCGTCCGAGGTGGCGGACGAACTGGGATGTACGCGGCGGACGGCACACCGCAAGCTGGAGGAACTCGTCGAGCGCGGGGACGTCAACACCAAGAAGACGGGCGCCCGGAGTCGCGTCTGGTGGCGGCCGTCGGACGCCGACTGGTCGAGCGTGGGCGACCGCTCGCAACTCGAACAGTTCGGCGCCTTCGTTCGAGCCGTCAAGGACTACGCCATCTTCATGCTCGACCCCGAGGGGAACGTCGTCAGCTGGAACGAAGGGGCCGAGCGGATCAAGGGCTACGCGGAGGCGGAGATCCTGGGCGAGCACTTCTCGGCCTTCTACACCGACGGCGCGGTCGAGGAAGGGGTGCCGGAACGGAACCTGCAGGTGGCAGCCGACGAGGGCCGCGTCGAAGACGAGGGCTGGCGGGTGCGCCAGGACGGCTCGGAGTTCTGGGCGGACGTCATCATCACGGCCATCCGGGACGACGACGGGACCCTCCAGGGGTTCACGAAGGTGACCCGCGACCGGACCGAACAGCGGGAGTACGAACAGCAGTTCCGCCACGAGCGCAACCAGACCCAGGAACTCGTGCGAACGGCACCGGTCGGGATCGTCGTCGAGGACGCCGACGGGGACGCGCTCCTGGCGAACGAGCAAGCCCGGACGATGCTCGGACTCGACGACCAGGGGAGCCTCCAGGACCCCACCGTCGCGGAGGTGCGGGACGTGTACGACGTCGACGGCGAGCCGGTCGAGCCTGACGAGACGCCGTCGGCCCGCGTTCGCGCGACGGGCGAGCCGGTGTGGAACGAGGAACTGGTGATCGAGGACCCGGACGGCGAGCGGACGTGGCTCTCCGTCAACGCCGCCCCGATCTTCGACGCCGACGGGGACCTGGAGCGCGTCGTCACGACCGGCAAGGACGTCACCGAACTCAAAGAGCACGAACGACAGCTCCAACAGCGCAAGAGCGAACTCGAGACGGAGTTGAGCGAGATCCTGGGCCGGATCTCCGACGCGTTCTACGCCCTCGACGAGGAGTGGCGGTTCACGCACGTCAACGAACGGTCCGAGGACCTCCTCCAGCACACCCGGGAGGAGTTGCTCGGCGAACGCTTCTGGGACGTGTACCCCGACGCCGCCGACACCGTCATCTGGGACCGGTTCCACGAGGCGATGGAGTCACAGGAGCCGGTCGACTTCGAGATCCAGTACGACGCCCTGGACATCTGGGTCGAGCTCAACGCCTACCCTTCGGAGACGGGACTGTCGGTGTACTTCCAGGACGTCACCGACCGCAAACGGCGGGAGCTGGAACTGGAACGGTACCACACGATAGTCGAGACGGTCGAGGACGGCATCTACACCGTCGCCCCCGACGGCACGTTCACGATGGTCAACGAGGCCTACGCCGAGATGACCGGCTACACGCGCGAGGAACTGGTCGGAGCGGACGCCTCCATGGTCATCGACGACGAGGTCGCGGAGTCGGCGAAAGCGCTCGAACGGAATCTGGTCGCCGGCGAACGCGACCGGACGATGATCGAGGCGGAACTCCTGACGGCCGACGGCGGGCAGGTCCCGGCGGAGGCCACGTTCGGTCTCTTGCCCTCCGAGGAGGCGGAGTACGAGCGGGTCGGCGTCGTCCGCGACGTCACCGAGCGGAAAGAACAGGAGCGCGCGCTGGAGGAGTCCGAACGGCGCTACCGCACGCTCGTCGAGAACTTCCCGAACGGCGCCGTCGGGCTGTTCGACGAGGACCTGCGCTACACCGCCGTCGGCGGACAACTCGTGGACGCGACCGGCGTCGACCCCGAGGACAGGGTGGGGAGCAGCGTCCACAAACTCTACCCGGACGAAATCGTCAAGGAGGTGGAACCGTACTTCCACGCGGCGCTGGCGGGCGAGGCGAACTCCTTCGAGGTCGAGTTCCACGGCCGGCACCTGCTCGCGTACACCCTGCCCACCAGGGACGCCGACGACGAGGTTTACGCGGGGATGCTCGTCGTCCAGGACATCAGCGACCGCAAGGAGATGGAGCAGGAACTCCGGGAGAGCGAGGCGAAGTTCCGGATGCTCGCCGAGAACCTGGAGGAGATCGTCTGGATGACCTCCGCGGACGGGGAGGAGTTCATCTACCTCAATCCCGCCTTCGAGGAGGTGTGGGGGCTGGACCGCGAACAGTTGTACGACGACCCACTGGCGTTTCTCGACGCAGTCCACGAGGACGACCGCGAGCGCGTGCGAGAGCAGTTCACTGCGCTCCCCGACAGCGACTTCGAGGAGGAGTTCCGGATCGTCCACCCCGACGGTGAGGTCCGGTGGGTCTACGCCCGGGGTACCAGGGTAACCGACGACGACGGCGGGATGGTCCGCATCGTGGGCATCGGCGAAGACATCACCGAGCGGATCGAGCGCGAGCGCGAACTCGAACGGGCGCTGGACCTGCTCGACAAGACCGAACGCATCGCCGACGTCGGCGGCTGGGAGATCAACGTGAACACGGAGGAAGTGTTCTGGACCGACCACATCTTCGACCTCCTGGAAGTGTCCGCCGACGAGGAACCGCCCCTGGAGGAGGCGCTGGCCATGTACTACGACCAGGACCAGCCGATCGTCGAGGAGGCCGTCGAGACGGCGTTAGAGTCCGGCGAGTCGTTCGACGTCGAGGCGCGGGTCCACACGGACGGCGGCGACGTGCGCTGGTTCCGGCTCCAGGGAGTACCCGAAATCGTCGACGGCGACGTCGTTTCGTTCCGCGGAGCCGTCCAGGACGTCACCGAGCGGGTCGAGCGCGAGCGGCGACTCGAAGAACTGATCGACAGGCTCGAGGAGTCCAACGAGCGCCTCGAACAGTTCGCGTACGCGGCCTCCCACGACCTGCAGGAACCGTTGCGGATGGTGTCGAGCTACCTGCAACTCGTCGAGCGGCGGTACGCGGACGAACTCGACGAGGACGGCCGCGAGTTCATCGAGTTCGCGGTCAACGGCGCCGACCGGATGCGCGAGATGATCGACGGCCTCCTGAAGTACTCCAGGATCGAGACCCAGGGCGAACCGCTGGAACCCCTCGCGCTGGACGCCGTCTTCGAGGACGTCCGCGACGACCTCGGGATGCAGATCGAGGAGCACGACGCCGAGATCACCGTCGAGTCGCTCCCCCGCGTCGAGGGCGACCGGAGCCAGTTGCGCCAGGTGTTCCAGAA
>CAYTAG010000050.1:0-18182 GCA_964435625.1 uncultured Halobacteriales archaeon
GCTGGGGAGGCTGGTGGTTTGGCCGAGCTGTCGGGCGGGACTGAAAGGGGCCGCGTGCTGGACGACGGCGGGCGACGTAAGCACCGGAAGGAGCGAAGCGACTGAGGCGCGCAGCGAGCCCCCCGAGTCGAGCGCGCGGGGGCTTTCTGGGCGTTGCTGTCGGAAACACCGCCCAGGGAGAGCGCGCGGGGGCTTTCTACGTGTTGTTGACCAAAATACCGACAGCAGAGCGCGACAGCTTTCTGGTGATAACGAAATCACCTCCGGGACGTGGACAACGTTAATTTCGCTCGCGGCCGAGTTCCGGACCGTGACCGAGGGCGACCCCGTGGAACTCGGGCTCCAGTTGCTCGAACGCCTGGAGGACGAGGAACTGTCGGTCAAGGAGGCGCTGGATCGCATCGAGGCGGTGACCCGGAATCCGCCGACCCAGCGGAAGATCCTCGAAGCGGCCGACCGGCGGGGCATCGTCGAGCGCGACGGCGGGGTCGTCCGACCGCAGGGCAGCGCGTTCGTGCGCTTCGAGAGCGAAGTCGTCAGCAAGGAAGGGGAATTTTCCTGTCGGCGCTGTGGCACGGGCCTCTCGACGGGGTACTTCATCGACCTCGACGGCGGCGAGGTCGGCCCGTTCGGCTCGACCTGCATCCGCAAGGTGACTGGCCGGGAGTGAAGAAGCGACGACGAACCCGGCGAACCGCGATCACTCGCGGCGCTTGAGTTCCTCGATGAGTCGCTCGATGGTCTCGGCGTGGGTCGCCAGGAGGTCGTTCTGTCGTTTGACGGCCGCGGTCAGTTCGTCGAGGCGCTCGGCGAGTTCGTCGTTGGAGACCCCCTCCTCGGTCACCAGGGCCGCGTCGTCGATGCTGGCCGGGTCGGCGTCCGCGGGTTCGGTCGCGTCCGGCGTCTCCGTGGCGGCCGCGTCGGCTGTCGCGGCGACCCCGGTTGACCTGCCGGCGTCGGCAGTACCCTCCGCGCCAGTAGCGCTCCCTGGCTCGGCCGCCCCACCTGCGCCGGTCGTCTCACCCGCGTCGGCCGTCCCGCCTGCGTCGGCCGTCCCACCTGCATCGGTTCGCCCGGCGCCGCCGGCGGTTTCACTCGCGCCGGCGGTCCCGGCGTCCGCCTCGGCCCGGGTCCCCTCCTCCGGGGAGCCGGTCTCGATGACGTCGACGCTGCCGCCGTCGTCGTCCCCGCCGACGGCTTCCAGCGGCGAGATTCCGCTCTCGAAGGAGACGTCGTCGGTCGCGTCGGCCGCGGCGTCCGCCGGGTCGTCGTCGGCCTCTGCGGCCTTCGAGCGGAGCCCCTCGGCGCTGGCGACGTCGTGGAACTCGAACAGCGCCTCCTCCAGTTCGGCGCGGACCTCGGGCGCGCGCTCGTTGGGCGCCTTGATCCGCTCGCGGCGCCCGCCGACCTCCAGGACGAGTTGCGTGGCGACGCTGCCCTCCTCGAAGGTCAGGTCGGTCGCGTCCTCGAAGGGGTACTCCTCGTAGTCGGCGTCCCAGACGGCCTCGCCGATGTGTTTGACCAGCCGGCGGCTGGTGACGATCAGCGTCAACTCCGAGAACAGGAAGGTCCGCTTGACGGTCTCGCCCGGTTCGGTGACGCCCGCGGCGTTGAGGACGCCGGCCAACACGGGGTGGAGGGCGTCGTCGAGCCGGTCGGCGGGCAGCGAGAAGGCGCGTTCGCCCTCGATGCCGTGCTGGAGGACGATCTTGGCCTTCCGGCGGCCCTTCGAGACCTCGACCCGCTCGGCCTCGTGTGGGTACTCCTCGACGGTCTCGTCGGACAGCAGCCCCTCGCTCCGGTAGATGAGCGTGCGCGTCGGCGTGACGTAGAGTTCGTCCTCGCCCCCCAGACCCACCTGGGCCGCGACGCCTTCTTCGCCGAGGGTCTCCTGCACGGTTCCCGGTACGCTCATATCACCACTGAACCGGTCCCCCGGCTTAAATCCGCCGGGTGGTTGCCCGTCGAGGTAACGCGATCCTACCCCGCCGTGAACCGTTCGGCCGGTCCCAGCCGCCGGCCCGGTCGCCGTCGGCCCCACCTGCCGCGGGCCGCCGGCCGGCCGGCCGCGGGCGCAACCGCGCCCGAGATAAGAAGTTTCAAGAGCGGCCTCGCCCTACCTCGTCGTGCGCCCGGGTGGCTTAGCTGGACATAGCGCCGCACTCATAGGGTCACGAGCTTCGGTGCGGTTACCACCTGCGCATGCCCACGAGGCCCGCCGAGCCTCGGACCTGGGACATGCGGAGATCGAGGGTTCGGAGCCCTCCCCGGGCATACTTAAAAAGGGTTCAACACCCTCTTGCGATTCGAGTATACGAAAGAGAGCAATCAGTGGGTGTCGTACCCACGCCTGCTACCTGGTTCAATTCCGTTGCCGTTCCCTGTTAGCCTGTCCGGTCGACCCACTTGCAGAACTCGTGAAAGTCGTCGGCCCCGGCTTGGTCGGCAATATCCTGTAGCGTCCCCGTCGGGATCGGGTCAGCTTTGGGAACCGTCACCGTCCGTACTTCGCCGGTATCATCGTTTTCATACCGGAGCGTCGTGTGGCTTCCCTTCCCGCCCACGGGGACGTACCCGTGTTTCGTGAGCGTCGTGATTACTTCCCGCGAGGAAAACGTCGTTCGGACCACGCTATTCGAGCCATGGGGGCGGGCCTTCTTCGCCGATTTCGGCGTCGATCCCCACGTCTTCGAGATATGCCTCGGGGTCGTCGATGGATTCCCCGTCGCCGAAGTGACTGTCGAGTGCATCGGCGAGTTGCCGGAGTGCCTCGGCCTCGGTATCGCCGAACGACGCTACACCCGACTCGACGTGTCGGGCCGTCACCCGTCCGTCGTCTTCGTGGACGAACTCGACCCCCGAGGGCGGGTCCGCGTCCGGGCCAGAGACAGTTGCCATGTCTCGGAGTACGCCGGGTGGCGTACTAAGCCTTTGGTCACGTTCCACGGTCGCGTTACGTTAGAGAGTGAGGCGTTCGACGTTCGAGTACCTATGCCCGAAATCGAACGCCTCGACGACGCTATCACGTGGATCGGCTTGTCGTTTGTGGAGCGCGAGCGGACGCCGCCGTGGGCGATTCGAGTCGGGATCCGATATCATTTGGCCGGGATGTCATTGCGAGAGGGAGTCGGTTTCTCGATGAGTTGGGGATCTCACGGAGTCACGTTGCGAGCCACGACTGGGTGCACACCGCCGAGTTCCGCCGCCGTCGACGGTGACCGACGCGAAACTCGCCATCGACGAGAACGTGATCCGGGTCAACGGCCACGACTACTGGCTGTACGGGGCGGTCGATCCGGCGACCAACGAATTCCTCCACGTCAGTTCGAACGTCACGACTGCGTCCCCACGGTCCTGACCGACGACGCAGACTTCGCCAAGTTCGTTCCTGCCGACTACAACGTCCCGGAGATCACCCTCGAACGCGTCAACCGAGAGTCGACTCGATTACCGGCCGTCGTCGCCGTCCTCTGGACGTCGATCCTGGGGGAACCATCACCGGCGCCGAACCCCGACTTGGGGGTAGGACCTGACGTCCTACGCCGACTTGCCACGGTCCGCCAGCAACTCCAGCACCTTCCCGTACGCCAGCGCCTCCAGCGCCGGGAGGTCGAGGTCCCGGACGTCGACCGTGGAATCGACCGCCAGCGAATCGACCAGGTCCTCGCGGGTCACCCCGGGATCGCGGCCGACGAGGTAGTCGTAGAGCGCGGCCGCCGGGTCCGAGAGCTGGTCGCGGTGGGGTTCCACGGCGTCGAGGACGGCCCGACGGTCGGCGGCGGCGTCCTCGTGGTCGTAGAACACGGTGTGGGCGGTGAAGCCCACGCCGGCCCCCAGGACGACCGGTGAGGTCTCCTCGACCGATTCGAACTCCTCGCGGCGCCGCCAGACGGTCGCCAGCAACTCCCGGGCCTCGCTACCTTCGTCGCGCATGACGGCCTGGAGGGCGAACTCGTAGAGGGTGCTGGTCGCCTCCATCGAGTCGTCCACGCGCAGGCCCAGTTCCACGAACGACCGCCGGGCGTCCGCGAACTGCGGGTCGTCGGCCTCCTCGAGGACCGACAGCGCCTTGGTACACGTCCGGAGCGCGTCCTCTGGCTTGCCCTGGTTCTCGTAGGCCAGCGCGAGGTTCTCGTAGGCGTCCAGCAGGGCCCGGGTGGCGTCCAGGCCCCTGAAGATCTCTGCCGCCTGCGCGAAGTACACCGCCGCGGCCTCGTGGTCGCCACGGTCGCCGGCGACGATGCCCATGTTCCCGAGGCTGTTCGCTTCGCCCCGTCGGTCCTCCAGTTCGCGCTCGAGATCCCGGCTCCGCCGGTAGTACTCCAGGGCGGCCTCGTGGTCGCTCCGCCGGCGGGCGAGCAACCCGAGTTCGTCCAGACAGGTGACTTCGCCGGCGTGGTCGCCGAGGTCCCGCTTGATCCGGAGGGCCGCCCGGTAGTGCTCCGCGGCCGCCTCGTCGTCGCCGTGCAACCGCTCGACGCGTCCCAGCCGGACGAGGCGCCGGCCCTCCGCCCCGCGGTCGCCCGACCCGCGCTCGACCGCCAGCCCCGCACGGTGGTACTCCACGGCCGCCCCGTAGTCACCCTGCTCGCGGGCGACGCGGCCGAGGTGGTCGAGGCTCTCGGCTTCGCCTCGCTGGTTCCCCAGGTCCCGGCTGAGTCGGAGGCTCTCACGGTGGTGCTCCGCCGCCGTCCCCAGGTCCCCCTGCCGCCGGGCAACGATCCCGAGGTGGTCGAGGCTCCTGGCTTGCCCCCGCCGGTCCCCCAGATCCCGGCTGATCCCGAGGCTCCGGCGGTGATACGCCCGCGCACGTTCGTCCTCGCCTCGTTCGCGGGCGGCGGTCCCGAGGGCGTCGAGGCTCTCGGCGACGCCGACGCGGTCCGACCGCGCCTCGAGGAGTTCGTGCAGTCGTCGGGTCGCCTCCTCGACGACCGCCGACCGTCCCCGGTGGAACGCAAGCTCCGCCATCCGGGTGTAGTACCCCGCCATGACGTACCCCGGGTCCGCGTCCAGTCGCCCGCCGAGCCGTCGCGCCCGGTCGAACGCCGATTCGGCGACGTCGTGGTTCCCGGCCAGGAGGTGCATCGACCCACGCCGGAAGGCGCAGTCGACGACCGTCTCGGCCGAGCACGCCTCGGGCAGGTCCAGCGTCGAACCGCCGGGCGTCCCGTAGAGGGGGGCGAATCCAGGTCGGCGCTTGCCGAGTTCGAACACCGCCGTCGCCACCTCGTCGGCGCGGGCCGTCGGTGCCGTCTCCGGCATCCCGTCCGCGCGGGCCGCCGAGTTCGCATCGTCGAGCCACGACCGCACCGATTCCCGTCGATCGGGGGCGTCGAGCAGTCCGAACAGGGAGTTGACGACCCGTTCGACCCGATCCCTGGCCGCGGCGTCCGCGAGGTACCGGTCGAGGTACAGCGTCGACCACAGTTCGTGGTGGGTCCCCAGCACCCCCTCGTCCTCGCCGAAGAACAGGCGGCCCGCCAGGGCGTCGATCACCCCGTCGACCCGCCGGTGGGATGGGCCGTCCGGCCCGGCCGCCAGCGCGTGTAGCCACTCCCGCCGGACGGCGAGGCCGGCGGCGTTCAGCACGTTCGCCAGCAGGGCCACGTCGCGGAGCGTCCCCGGCGACTCCCGGACGGTCCGGGGCCAGGGAGCCGCCTCCTCGTGGGGCCAGGACCGTTCGCCGGCCGCCGCGACCGCACGGAACGCGTCGGCGACGTCGGCGTGGAGCGCGTCGTAGTGGTCCTCTCCGGGGCCGCCGCCGGCCAGCCGATGGGACAGGAGCAACCCCGGGCTGACGCCGTGCTGGGACTGTACCGCTGCCGCCAGTTCGTCCGTCCCCGCAGGTACCCGCGTCCCGGTCGCGGCCTCGAACCGACGGCGGACGCGCTCGACCGCGTCCTCGTCGAGCAACGGCGGATGGTACCGTTCGGTCAGGTGGCGGTCGAACGCGGCCCGGGCCTCCCTGCGGTCCCGGCGCGGGACCGCAACGGCGTCGCTCCGTCCGGCCCGGGGATCGACCGCGTCCCACTCCCACTCGCGGGCCTCGACGAGAAAGCGCACGTCGTCGAGGTCCGCGACGACGTCGAGCACCGGCCGCGCGTTCGGTCGGGGCACGTCCTCGACGACGACCAGGACCGGCCCGTCGGCCTCGGCCGCCAGCGCGTCCGACGCCGCTTCCGGGTCCTCGATCCGTTCGGTCCCGTCGTGGTAGTAGACGGTACCGGTGTCGGGCCGGCAGTGCCATCGCGCG
Source organism: uncultured Halobacteriales archaeon (assembly GCA_964435625.1). Lineage (GTDB taxonomy): Archaea > Halobacteriota > Halobacteria > Halobacteriales > PXRE01 > PXRE01. The sequence continues at coordinate 6,254 of CAYTAG010000050.1, forward strand.
GCGACCATCCGGGCGGTCGTCGTCTTGCCGACGCCGGGCGGCCCCAGCAGCGCGACCGACTCGCCGTCGGCCAGCACCGCCAGCAGGTCGTCGGTCACGAACGCCCCGGTCCGGGGGTCCCGTCGGGCGACCGGGAGTCCGTGCCCGACCTCCGCGAACGTGAACCCGCGTCGCCAGCAGTGCTCCGCGTCGACTCGTCCGTCCGCGAGGTGGCGGTCCCCGATCCGTTCGAACCCCTGGTCGGCGAGCGTCTCCCGGCCGTCATCCGTCCTGCGATCCCCGGGTGAGCCGTCCATCTTCGATTCGACGTGTACTCCCGTGATTGTTGTATCTTCGGGTACGAAAACTGGTCGGCTACTCCGCGTCCCGGGTGAGGTTCCGGAGGGCCCGGTCGCCGAACGCCAGCACGAGGAGTCCCCCGAGGACGTTGAACGCGAGGTCCAGGACGGTGTCGACCTTGCCGTAGGAGACCAGCAGCGGTTCGAACCCCAGCCGGTTGGCGCTCCTGTGGACGAGGTACTCCATGAGTTCCCAGAGGACGCCGCCCCCGACGACGACGCCGAGCACCCGTGGCCGGGGGTCACGGCCGCGGCGACGGGCGACGGCGTGGATCGCACTTCCGAGCAGGGTCGCGGAGTGAGTGTGGGTCACGTGGTCCCACCACCACAGGTCGTCGTACGGGCCGAGCATCCCGACGGCGTGGGTGAGCATGGCGCTTTCCGCGTACACGCGCTGCCACGGGCGGAACTCGACGTCGTACCGGCGTTCGACGACCCTGGGGAGGTAAGTGGCCGCCAGCGCGACGGCGGCGTTCGCGACTGCGCCGGGGTTCCGGCGGCGCAGGCCCACGACCAGCACGGCGAGCAAGCCGTACCTGATCCCGCGTTCCGCCTCCCGCGTTACCGTCGTCGTCGATGCTTCGCTCACGCGTCTCGGACCCGGCCATACGGGCCGGGCAGGGAAATAGCTCTCGCTGGGGTACCCGGAAATCGGATGAGAATCTACCGCCGTCCGTTACCGGTGGCGGTCGGACCGCTCGTCGTCGGAGTGCTCGCCGTTGGAGTGCTCGTCGTCGGAGTGCTCGTCGTCGGAGTGCTCCGTTTCAGATCGGCGATCCCGTGACGTTCGCTGGCCCTGTTGATCGTTCTGGCTCTGCTGGTCGTTCTGGCTCTGCTGGTCGTACCGGGTCTGCTGGCTCTGCTGGCCGCGTTGAGTCCGCTGACTGTACTGGGTTTGATCGGATTGCTGGCCGTACTGGGACTGCTGGCCCTGTGCGGAACGCTGGTCCTGCTGTGCGCGCTGGGACTGTTGACCGTACTGGGCTTGCTGGCCGTGGGTCGGTTGCTGGCCGCGTTGGGTCTGGCCGCCGTAGGAGCCACCGGCGTGGGTCCGGCGGTCGGGCGCCTGGCTCTGTGCGATGAACCCGCCGACGCCGCCGAAGATGGCCGGGTAGATGGCTCCCACCAGGAGTCCCATGACGAGCTGGGGCTTCACGGTGAGGGTGGCCTCCTGGCCGAGTCCGCCCGACATCGTGGCGTTCCACGTGAACGCGAACACGCCGACGAGGCTCAGGATCACGTAGCCGGCAGCGAGCGACGCACCGACCTTCGGCAGCGACGCACCCGCCGGCGCTTCCCGCGTCGCGATGAGGTACCCCGCGGCGACCAGCACGAGCGGCGGGATGGCCATCAGGTACGCCTCGTTGCCGAGCCCGGGGTTCATGTTCAGCGTCTGCGACTGGCCCATCGCCGAAACCGAGATCTCGATGCCCGCGTTGTGCGAGAGGTAGAAGATCCACCCGGCGATCTCGAACGCGGACGGCGGGTCGATCCCTAGTTGCTCGAAGGTCGACCCCGCGCCGGACTCGAACCCCTGGCTGAAGTCCTGTACCCCCTGGGATCCTTTCAGCACGTAGAAAATCACGTAGCTGACGACGTACGCCCCGATCCCGTACCCGACCGATTTCGCCGTCGGAACGCCGTCCAGCGGACTCGAATGCTGGCTCGTTGCCATGAACTGCGTATCACCCAGGGGAGAAAAAATGTTTCGGACGGTTGATCGGTTTCGGGCCGGGAATTAATCGCTCCCGGGGAGCGCGATCACGGGCCGGTCGCACTCGGTCACGAGTTCGCGTGCCACGTCGCCGGACATGAGCTGTCGCCACCTGCTCCCTCCACGCGGTTTGAACACGATGGCGCTGGCGTCGACGTCGGCGGCGGTCGCGAAGATGCCCTCGACCACGTCCGTCCCGTACCGGACCTCCGTCCCGACGTCCGCGCCGTAGGTCTCCCGGAACCGCTCGAAGGCGTCCTCGGCGAACGCCTCCCACTCCTCGTCGGAGGCCTCGTCGAACGCCTGCTCGTCGGCGACCACGTGGACGACCGTCACGTCCGTCCCGTCGTCGAGGTACTCGCGGGCCAGCGCCGCGGTCTCCCCGGCGACGTCCTCGTTGGCGACGGGCACGACCACCTTCGACAGCAGGTCACTCACGCCGACCACCGCCCGCAGTTCCCACGATTCGGCTCATACCTGTGGGTACTCCGGCGGATGACTTAAAACTGCATCGCCCGACTTCGAAGGGAGAGCGCGGGGGCTATCCGAACATCTCCCGCATCATCGGGTGCATCTCCATGAGCTGCTCCTCGGCGATCTCCTCGTAGAGCTTGTAGGTGATCGACACCGTCAGCAGCAGTCCGGTCCCGGTCGTGCCGCCGATGGTGCCGAGCATGTTGGCCATCACGGCCAGCAGGCCCACGAGGGCGCCAAAGCTATGATCAAGCTGGCCGTCACCGTGCCATCTTCCGGTTCAACATTTTCAGCAACGCTATCCTACCCCATAAATGTTACATGATATTTATATTATCAGACTCAACAATCATAATCAGAAGAACAACAATCGTCAGTGTATTTCCATTCGCAGCTTCCGTCGTCGCAACAATATTTGTAGGTACATGTGTCCCAGAAGTGTGGATCACTACATTTAGTAGTTGAATAACAATCACTTTCCACCTGGTCACATTCCCTGCCTGTACACTCCGTACCAACTGACTGACAGTCGCTCGGCCGAATCAAATCAACGCCTTCTGCGCTCGTTGGTTCAAACAGAGCATAAACGCTCTTCTCGTGGGGTTGAACAGCGACGGTCAGTTCCCCATCTTTCCTTTCGGTAGACACTTGGAGTTGTGCTGTCGCCCGTTCAGCTGTGACAAGTTCGCCTATGATCATTTCGTCCGCGTCCACTTCACCGTTCGTAAACAATTCTTCAACTGAGGCACTATCGATATACCCTTTTTGTTCAAGTGTGCTTGTGATATTTGATGCATGTTGTTGGAACGTCACCTCGGCTACGTCTTCGTTCAAATATTCATCCATTAGCCCCTCAGCTACTACCGGGCTAGAAAATCCACCTGCTCCCGCAACTGCACCAACAGCTATCGATTTTAGTACTGTCCTCCGGCTTTGACTCTCTACTTCTTTGTACATTGCGACCCCATGTATGAATATAGACTAATTAAACCTTTATGTTCATATTAGTGCTATGATTTTTACATATATTTCATTTTTTATGAAAAGTAGGCGTTCTCGCACCGAGAATCTGACTCCAACCTCCGTCGATAGTCCCCTAAGTAATACCATCAGAAAATTCAAAATTTCGATGCATGAATTACAATACCACGTCAAAGCGTCCGAACAAAAACCACATAGACGAAGAGTAACGTCGTTCGGAGTTACCCGAACATCTCTCTCATCATCGGGTGCATCTCCATGAGCTGCTCCTCGGCGATCTCCTCGTAGAGCTTGTAGGTGATCGACACCGTCAGCAGCAGCCCAGTCCCGCTGGTGTTGCCGATGGTGCCGAGCATGTTGGCCATGACGGCCAGCAGGCCCACGAGAGCGCCGCCGATGACCGTCACCTGCGGGATGTACCGTTCCAGCACCTTCTCCATGACGCCCGGGTTCTGCCGGAAGCCGGGGATCTGCATCCCCGAACCCTGGATCTGGCGGGCGGTCGCCTCCGGGCCCATGCCGGTCGTCTCCACCCAGAAGATGGCGAAGATGGCGCCGCCGACGATCATGAACCCGAGGTCGACCGCGATCCGGAGCAGGATCTGCCAGACCTCGAAGTTCGAGGCCGGTGAGCCGGCCCACCACATCCACTGGTTCTGCGCCTGGATGGGGTTGGTGTAGTAGAAGAACCCGCCGATGGGGTCGGGATTGCCCTGCTGGTACTGGCCGAGCCAGGCGGGCATACCCTCGCCCAGTTGGCTATGCAGGATGCGCCCGAGGAACTGCAGGTTCGCCTGCAGCGCCCGGACGAGGATCATCGGCAGGACGCTCGCGTAGATGAGCTTCACGGGGAAGCGACCCCGGGCGCCTTTCACGCGAGCGTGGCTGAGCGGGATCTCGACCCGGACCGATTCGGCGTACACGACGATGCCGAAGATCAACAGCGTCGTGACGACTGCGAGCAAGTCCCCGTTGCCCATGACCATCCAGTAGACGCCGTCGGCGGTCGCCAGCGGCGGGATGTTCTCCGGCCCGGAGGCCAGCCCCAGCGGCGACAGCAGGATCGACCCCCACGTGACGACGACGCCGGTGAGGTCGAAGACGGGCTGCCAGCCGAACAGGCCGCCGAGCAGTCGCTGGCTGACCCCGGCGACGATGAACAGCCCGATGCCGGACCCGACGCCCCACTTGCTGATGATCTCGTCCATGAACAGGATGAGGATCCCGCCGACGAAGATCTGGGCGAAGATCAGCCACTGCAGGGCGCCCATGGCCGAGCCGTCCGTGGCGCCGAACAGCGACTGGGCGATGGCTTGGTCGGCGGGCAACAGCCCGCCGAAGAACACCATCGGCAGCGCCGTGAAGATCGTCATCACGACGACAAGCACCTTCTGGAGGCCCTGGTACAGCACCTGGTCCCGGGGGTCGTCGGTGTCCAGTCCCAGGAGGTTCGCACCGCCGAGCAACTGCAGGACGATGCTCGCGGTGACGATGGGGCCGATTCCCAGGTGGAGGATGCTCCCCTGGGCGCCGGCCAGGATCGACCGGAACTGTCCGAAGGCGTCGGCGCTCTCGCCGGTGGGCACCCCGTAAACGGGGACGTTCGTCAGGTAGAAATACACCACGAGCACGAGCGCCGTCCACGCGAGTTTGCGCTTGAACGGCACGTGCCCTTCCGGGCGCGAGACGCCCGGCATCCGCGAGAGGATGGGCTCCGCGGTCTCCTTCCAACTCATCGTCTCACCCGTCGTCGGTCTCCTCGTTTACGTCTTGCGATCCGTCGGCTTCCTCTGCGCGCTCGCTCAGGATCGCCTCCCCGCCGGCCGTCTCGATGCCCTCGACCGCGCCGGCGGTGAACGCGTCGGCGGTCACTTCCAGATGGTTACGCACCTGGCCGTCGCCGAGCACCTTCACCGCGTCGGCCTCGAAGCCGTCCTCGACGACCTCGCGGGCGTCGACCGCGTAGCCGTCGTCGGTCTCCTCGGCGAGGCCCTCGGCCGCGTACAGGGAGGCGTCCTCGTCGAGCTTCTGCACCGAGATCTCCAGAACGTCCGCCTGGACGCTCTCGGGGCGCGTGAACCCGTGTTTGCCGAGCGGTTCGTAGTTGTGGAACTCGTGTTTGCTCCGGCCCGCACGGCCGCGCCCGCCGCGGTGGCCGGCACCACGACGGTTCTTCTGGGTCCCGCCACCGTGCGTGCGCGAGCCGCGCTGGCGCTTTTTCTTGTCAGTCATTATCGCATCGCCTCCAGGAGGTCGTCGATGCCGTCCGGATCGTGCTTGCCGAGCTGACCGCCCTCCTTGACCGGGTGCTTGACGCCGTCGTGACCGCCCCGCGGCGGGTGCAGCCGGATCGTCGGCGATAGCCCCTGCTCGCGCAGGGTAGTCTCCTCGTCCAGCAGCGCTTCCGCCAGCGTCTCGACGTCGTCGTAGTCGGTCTCGTCGGCGACCCACTCGTCGTCCACGGGCCCGCTGGCCCGTTCCGAGGACGCGTCGCCCTCGGCGGGTTCGCCGCGGCGCCGGAGCACGAGCGCCACCGTCTCCGCGCTGGGCTCGCCGTAGGCGACCCAGTCGTTGACCTTCGTGATCATCCCGCGGTAGGTGTCGGTTTCGGGCACCAGCGTCGCGTGGTTGACGCGACCGAGGTTCAGCATCTCCAGGGTGTCCGTGACCCCCCGGTTCTGGTTGACCTCGCCGCGCAACTGGACGACCGCCTGCATCACTCGATCACCTCGCGTTGCTCGCGGGCGTGCCGGGGGACCCGGGCCTCCGCCGTGTTCCGCAGGGCGTTGAACGTCGCCTTCGCGAAGTTGACGGTGGTGCGGGTGTTGCCCGAGGAGTGCGTCCAGGCGTCCTCGATGCCCGCCAGTTCCAGCACCTTGCGGACGGTCTCCCCGCCCGCCAGGCCCAGCCCGCGCGGGGCTGGCCGGATCTCGACCTCGACGGAGCCGGCCTTGCCCGAGGTGCGCAGCGCGACCGTGTGTGGGCGGCCGCAGCCACACTCCCAGGACCCACAGCCCCGCGAGACGTCGATGATGTTCAGTTTGGCGATGTCGATGGCCTTCTGGATGGCCGAGCCGACCTGGTCGTCCCGGCCCTGGGCGTAGCCGACGTAGCCGTCGCGGTTGCCCACGACGACGACGCAGCGGAACTTCACCCGGCGCCCGGAGTCGGTCATCCGCTGGACCATGTTGATGTCCAGCACCTCGTCGTCCAGCCCCGGCAACAGTTGGTCGACGATCTCCGGCTCCTTCAGCGGGAGCCCCGACTCCAGGGCCCCCTCCATCGACGTGACGTCGCCGGCCTGTACTTTGCGGCCCAGCCGCGTTCGCGGCTGCCAGCCGTTGTAGTCGTCCTGTTCGCTCATAGTTCAGCCTCCATGATGGTCTCGCGTACCTCGTCGAAGTGCTCGGGCAGGTCGGTCGCGTCGAAGTCCCCGCCGTACAGCGGCTCGTCGCGCTGTTCGGCGTACTCCGCGACGTGGGTGCCGCGGGTCCGCTGCCAGTCGGCGAACACGTCGTCGTTGTGGGGGATCTCCAGGCCCGCGTCGATGGCGCCCTCCTGGATCGCGAACACCTTGCTCCCCGGGGTGGGGGAGTGCAGCCCGATGTCCAGGACGGCCTCCTCGAGGCCGGCTGCGACCGCGCGCTTGCCGGCCAGCAGGCCGGTCAGGTACGCGGCCGGGAGGTTGCTCGTCGGCGCCTCCCAGCCGTACTCCGCCAGATCGCCGGAGTGTGCGCTCGCGTCCGTTTCGTCTCCGAGGGGTCCGGTGGCGACCAGCTGCGCCCTGGCGTGCTTGTTGCTCGTCCGTGCAACCAGCCTGGGCTTGCCGGATTTCAACAGGCGCAACCGCTGATGGTAGTTCGTCCGGACCTCCCGGCGCCGTCGCATCGGCACCGTGTCCCTTGGTCCACTCGCCATTATCGATCACCGTACTCGTTTTCGATGTAGTTCAGCATGTACCGAACGCTCCGGAACTCCCCGCCGCCGGCCTTCTGGTAGAGGTCCCGGTACTCGCCGGGCGACAGCTCGCCCTCGTCGCGGAGTTCCCGGAGCTTCCGGCGCTGTGCTCTGATGTCGTTTCGCCACTCGTCTTTGGGATCGCTACGCGCGCCCGCTTTCCCCTTGCGGGTGCCCGGCCCCTTCTTGTGGCCGTAGGCGCGCTTTTCGTCGCGCTCGCGGGCCCGACCCCGCGAGTTACCCTGCGTCTCCTTCGCTCGGACGATTCCCTGGTCGACCAGCTCGCGGACGTCCTCGCGGGTGATCGCCTCCGCGATCTCGTCCTGGGCCTCGGGGTCGAGCCAGACGCTGTTCTCCCCGACGTCCAGCACGTCCGCCGCGAGCCGGCGCTGTGCGCTCAGGTTACTCATTGTCCACCTCCACTTCGACGTAGGTCGGGTTCAGCACGCGGATGCCCTCGGCCTCCGCGCGCTCCTCGATGCGTTCGCGCTTGCGGGCGCCGACCTTCGAGGCGATGCGGACCGCCTCCCGGTCGCCGTCGACGCCCTCGAGGTCGTCGACGTTGTGGACGCGCACCTCCTCGAAGCCGCTGGGGTGGCGACCCCGTACCTCGGTCGGCGAACGGAAGCCCGCCTCGACGGTGTCGCCCTTGCCCTTGATGCCGCGACGCTGCTTGCTGAGGGTGCCCTTCGGCCGCCGCCAGGACGTCGGCACGCGCTTTTTCTTGTGATAGTCCTGGCGGTTGAACTGCGGCGTACCCTCGCGGGACCGCTGCTGGAGCAAGCGCGACTGTTCGTCGGACAGTTCCGGCGTCTTCTCGGCCAGGCCGCGGGGCTCCAGCCGCGTCTCGGCCTCCTCGTCGGGCTCTTCCTCGACCGGCTCGGCCTCCTCGACGTCGGCCTCGGCCTCCTCCTCGACCTCGAGGTCGCCGACGTCCGCCTTGATGCGGGCCGCCAGCGCGTTGCCGATGCCGTCGACGTCGGCCAGGTCCTCCTGGGTCGCGGTACGGAGGTCCGCGACCGATTCGAAGCCGGTCTCCCGCAGCGACTCGGCCTTGCTGGCGCCGACGCCGCTGACGTCCTCCAGGTCGCGCTCCTCGTCCGCCTCGGCCTCGTCGGCCGCTGCCGCGGCCCCGCCGGCGTCTTCGTCGGCCTCCTCGACGTCGGCTTCGGCCTCCTCCTCGACCTCGAGGTCGCCGACCTCGGCCTTGATGCGGGCCGCCAGCGCGTTGCCGATGCCATCGACGTCGGCCAGTTCGTCCTCGTCGGCGCTCCGGATGGCCTCGACCGATTCGAAGCCGGCCTCCCGTAGCGCATCGGCCTTGCTGGCGCCGACGCCGCCGATGTCCTCGATTTCCTCGATCTCTGCCATGCTACAGCGCCTCCTTGCCCGGTTTCTCGGTGATGTACACCCCGTCCTGGAAGACGCGGGTGTCCTTGCCCTTCACGCGGGTCAACTGTTCGACGTCCGCGGCGGTCTGCCCGACGGCGTCCTTGTCGGGGCCCCGCAGGATCAGTTCCTCGCCGTCGACCTCGACCTCGGTGTCGCCGTGGATGGGCGCACGCCGCGGCGCGCGCTCGCCGAGGAAGTTCTCGATGACCACCTCGCCGTCCTCGACGCTCACCTGCATCGGGAAGTGCGAGTACAGGACCTGCATCCGGTACTCCCACCCCTCGGTGACGCCGTGGATCACGTTCCTGACGTGGCTCTCGAAGGTGCCCATCGTCGACGTCGTCTTCGCGTCCTCGGCGTCGCTCTCGATGACCACCTGGCCGTCCGCTACCTCGACGGACACGTCGGGGTACCAGAGGCGGCGCGTGACGCTGCCCTCCGGCCCCTCGACGGTCAACTCGAGGTGGTCCACCTCGGCGCTCACGTCGTCCGGAAGTTCGATCTCGATTCTTGGCATTGTTAGTACACGTACGCGATCACCTGGCCACCGACGCCCTCCTCGCGGGCCTCGTAGTGGCTCATGATGCCGTGGCTGGTCGTCACGACGAGCGTGCCGTAGTCCCGGGCGGGGAGGTACCGCTTCTCCCACTTCTCGAACCCGTCGGCGCCCACCGCGTGGCGGGGCTTGACCGAACCACACTCGTTGATCGCGCCCTTCAGTTCGACCTCGAACTCGCCGGCCTTGCCGTCGTCGACGAACTCGAATCCGTCGATGTACCCGCGGTCGTAGAAGACCTCGAGTACGGAGCCGACCAGGTCCGAGGCGGGCGTTACGTCGTGCGTCAGGTGCCCGACGCTCTCGGCGTTGTCCAACCCCGAGAGCGCGTTGCTTAGCGGGTCGTCTGCCGTCATGCTTACTCGTACTTCTTGAAGCCCATCTCGCGGGCGACCTCGCGGAAGCACTGCCGACACAGCCAGATGTCGTACTTGCCGACCAGCCCCTGCTCGCGGCCGCACCGCTGGCAGGCCTCTAGCTGGCCGGTGCGCTTTGACGCGTGCTCGCCCGTGGCTTCGGCCTCGTTTTCGTCAGTCATTCTGCACCTCCACGTCGAACGTCGCTTCGAGGTACGCGATGGCGTCCTCGGCGTCGAGCCGGTGGCTCGACGGGAGCGACCGGGTGCCCCGCTCGCGCTTGGAGACGCGGTAGCCGGGCCGCACCAGGTTGACCGTCACGTCCAGCCCGTAGATGCCGACGTTCGGGTCGTACTCCTGGCTCGGGAAGTCGGTGTGCTCCTCGATCCCGAAGCTGAAGTTGCCGGTGTCGTCGAACTGCCCGGGGGACAACTCGACCAGCGGCAGCGCCGTCTCCAGGAACTCGTCGGCCTCCTCGTCGCGCAGGGTCACCTTCGCGCCGATGGGTTCGCCCTCGCGGATGCCGAACTCCGGCTCGGTCGACTTCGCCTCCGTCCGGACCGGGTGCTGGCCCGTGACCTCCTGGAGGATCTCCTCGGCGTCGGCGAGTTCGCGGCCGCCCTGGCCGACGCCCATGTGGACGACGACCTTCTCGACGCGCGGCTCGCGCATGTCGTGGAACCCTGCTTCCGTCTCGCTCATTCGCCGTCACCTCCCTCGACGACCTCCTCGGCGGCGTCCGTGGCGTCCGCGGCGTCGGCCGCGGCTTCTTCGACCGCGTCGGCGTCGATGAAGTTCTCGTCGATGACGACGACGTAGTCCTCGACCGTCTCGAAGCCGTCGCCCTCGACGGGTTCGCCGTCCGGGCCGACCGGCTCGACGACGACGTTGTTGTCGCCGGATCCGGGCGTGACCTGGATGGTCTCGACGCGGCCGATTTCCCCGGCGTGCTGGCCGGCGACCGCGGTCACCAGCGCACCCTCCTCGTAGGTGAAGTGCGCGACGACCGAGCCGTCGTCGTTGTCGACGATCAGCGAGTCGCCGGTGCCGTACTCGGCGGCCTCCCCGGGGGAGAGCCGCACGTTCGTCCCGTCGTGGAAGTTCAACTGGACGTCGCCGCCGGCGACGTGGTGTTTGTCCTCGATCTTGTTCAGCTTCGAGCCCGCGGCCTCGGCGTCGATGGTCGACAGCGCCAGGCGCCCGCCCTCGTCGGGGAACACCCGGAAGTACTCGCCGCGTTCGGTGAACGCGACGATGTCGAACATCCCGATGGGCCGGGTCTCGTCCGACACCGGGTCGCCGTTGACCAGGACGGTGTCCTGGTCGAGGGCGTAGCGGGCCTCCTTGCGGTCGTCGACGTAGCCGAGCACGTCACGCAGGACGACGAGCAGCGGCACGCCAGCCTCGCCATGCGGGCCGGCGCCAGCCTTGACCGTGAAGGTGTCCGTCTTGCGCTCGACCGGCCACGACTTCGGCACCGAGAGGCGCTTCTGGTGGTTCGTCATGATTCGCCCTCCAGTCGCTGTACTCGACGGTCGTCCGAGAGGTCCAGATCGGTCACGCGCAGGTTGCTCGCGTCCAGCGGCCGGGGCACCTCCTCGCCGTCGGCCGCCTCGAGGGTGACTTCCTCGACGTGGACGACGGCGTCCCTGAGGTCGACCTCGACGACCTCGCCTTCCTCGCCGGCGAAGTCCCCGCGCATGACCTCGACGGTGTCGCCCTCGTTGACGCGAACGCGACGCTGCCCGTACTCCTCGCGGAGGTCCTCGGAAAGCGTCGCCCGGACCTGCTTGTGACGCTCGTGGAGGGGAGCCGTCTCCTGACTCGTTCGCTGTTTGTGTGGTTGCTTGCTCATGTTATACGATCATCGTTGCCGTGCTCGCGACGCTTCCGAACCGCTCGGCGACCTCCCGCGCGATGGGACCCTTGATCTCGGTCCCGCGGGGCTCGCCCACGTCGTCGATGATGACGGCGGCGTTGTCCTCGAACTTCACCCGCGTGCCGTCCGGGCGACGGATGGGCTTGCGCTGCCGGACGACCACCGCCTCCAGGATCTGGCGGCGCATCTCCGGGGTGCCCTTCGTGACCGAGACGGTCACCTTGTCGCCCAGCCCGGCCTTCGGGTGGCGGTTCAGCGTCCCCGAGTAGCCGGAGACGCTGA
>CAYTAG010000051.1:0-17844 GCA_964435625.1 uncultured Halobacteriales archaeon
CGTTACTCGCTTCGCTCCGTTACTCGTCCCTCGCGCGCGTTGCTCGCGCGCGCCGGGGCCTACCCCGGGATGCAACTCGTACACCCCGAGACGCAACTCGTACTCGCCGGACGTGGACCAGCGTTTCTACTCCCGCGCCCGTTCTTGCCACCGCTTGCGCTGGCGGCGTTCGTGGACGTGACGCTGGCCGTCCGCCAGGTCCTCGCGGACGACCGCCTCCACGTCCCGCACCTCCGCGAGCATCGTCCGCTCGAAGGATTCGACCACGCCGTAGGACCACCGGTCGCCGTCGACGCCCCGTGGCAGGACGTCGTCCCGGATGGCGTTCGCCAGCCCGGGGTGGCGCTCCGCCCGGAGCAGGTCCTCGGCCGCCGCGAAGTGGTCCATGCCGTGCCCGACGGCGTGGTGGAACGCCAGCAGGTGCCCCTGGGCGCGCTCCAGCCACTCACAGCCCACCTGCACCTCGTGCAGCGCCTCGATCTCGGCTTCGCTGAGTCCCTCCCAGGGCTCCCCCTCCGTCTCCGAACTCATGAATATCGATAACACGGCGCGATCAATAGACCTGGCGCCGTCCGGGGAACTCGACGGCGAGTAAAATCTGGGTAATTAAGTACGGGCGGGGCCTTCGTGGAGGCAGATGGCGTACTACGCCGGCGTCGACGTCGGGGCGACGAACCTCCGGGCCGTCGTCGCCGACGAGGTGGGGACGGTGATCGGCAGCGACCGGCGGTCGACCCCACAGGGACCGACCGGCATCGACGTGACCGAGGGCGTCCTGGCGACGCTCCGGACGGCCTGCGAGGACGCGGGCGTCGATCCCGCGGAGATCCGGGCGGCCGGGGTCGGCAGCATCGGCCCGCTGGACCTGGCGGCGGGCGCAATCGTGGACCCGGCGAACCTCCCCGACGACGTCGACCGCGTCCCGCTCACGGGGCCGATCGGCGAACTCGTCGGCGGCGAGGAGGTGTACCTGCACAACGACGCGGACGCTGGCGCGGTCGGCGAACGGTTCCACAGCGACCGCAACCCCGACGACATGGTGTACCTCACCATCTCGACGGGGATCGGCGCCGGCGTCGCGGTCGACGGCAACGTCCTCTCGGGGTGGGACGGCAACGCGGGAGAGGTCGGCCACATGACGGTCGACCCCGCGGGCCGGATGACCTGCGGCTGCGGCAAGGACGGCCACTGGGAGGCCTACTGCTCCGGGGAGGCCATCCCGGCGTTCGCCCGCCTGCTCCACGAGGAGGACGTCGCCTGGAGCGCAACGGGGGCGGCCCCCGAGGACCCCGCCGGCATGGAGACCGCCCTCCCCCTCTCCGATCCGGACTTCTCGGCGGCGGACGTGTTCGCCCACGCCGGCGAGGACGCGTTCGCGGACTACGTGATCGGTCAGGTGGCCCACTGGAACACGATGGGCGTCGCCAACGTCGTCCACGCGTACGCGCCGCTGGTGATCTCCGTCGGCGGCGCGGTCGCGCTGAACAACGAGGCCCTCGTGGTCGACCCCATCCGCGAGCGCCTGGAGGAGATGGTCATGACGAACGTGCCGGAAGTCCGGCTGACCGAGTTCGGCGACGACGTCGTCGTCCGCGGGGCGCTCGCCAGCGCGTTGACCGGAGGCACTGGGGACCGGCGACGGATGCGCCGGTAGGCGCTCCGGAGCAACGCCAGGGGTTCCGCAGGCGGTACGGGAGACCGGCGGTAGCCGCGCCGACAAGACTTATCCTCGGTCGCGCCGACGCCGAAGCCATGCACCGCCGGACCTTCCTCCGATCCGGCGCGGCCGCCCTGTCGCTGCCCGCGGTCGACCCCGCCGCTGCCAGCGACCCCTACCGCCCGCTCTCGGTCCTGGACCTCCCCCGCGCGAAAGACGCCACGGTCCAGGGGACGACCGCGTACGTCGCGGTCGCCAGCGGGTACGCGGTGGCCGACGTCACGGACCCCCGGTCGCCGGAACTGCTCGCCCGCGTCGACGGCATCGAGGACGACCACCCCGACGGCCCGCTACGTGCCGTCCACGACGTCCAGGTCGACGGCGACCGCCTGGTCGCGGTCGGCCCGTCGAACCCGAACCTGAGCCAGCTCCAGGGGTTCGCCCTGTACGACGTGAGCGACCCCGCCGACCCCGAGCAGGCCGCGTTCGAGGCCGTCGACGGTGGCATCCACAACTGCGTCCTGGAGGGCGAGCACCTGTACTTCCCGCGAACGGGGTCCGTGAACGAGCCGCTGGTCGTCTACGACGTGGGCGACGACCCCGAGCAGGTCGGCGAGTGGTCCATCGTCGACCACGACGACCGCTACGCGACCGTCCAGCACGGGCTCTACCAGCTCCACGACCTCTGGGTCCAGGACGGCCTGGCCTACCTGGCGCACTGGGACGCCGGCGTCCAGGTGCTCGACGTGAGCGATCCCGCGGACCCCACGCACGTCTCCAGGTTCGGCGGACTCGGCCCCGAGCGCCTCCAGGCGGTGACGGGGGAGGGGGCCGAGGCCGTCCGCGCCGAGGGCCTCCAGCCACCGGGGAACGTCCACACGGTCGTCCTCGACGGGGCCGGGACGCTGCTCGCGGTCGGCACGGAATCGTGGGACCTCGACCCGGCGGACGGCCGCGGCGGGCCGGGCGGCGTCGACCTCTGGGACGTCTCCGACCCGGCCGACCCCGAGCAGGTAGCGACCATCGATCCGCCGCCGTCCCCGACCGGCGACCAGACGCGGGACGGCGACTTCACCACGGCCCACAACGTCGACTTCGCGGACGGCCGCCTGTACTCGTCGTGGTACCACGGGGGCGTCAAGGTCCACGACGTGAGCGATCCCGCGGAGCCCGCCGAACTGACGTGGTGGCAGCGCCCGGACGAAGCGAAGTTCTGGACCGCCGAGAGCGTCGTCCCCGGCGAGCACTTCGTCGCCAGCGACATGGGCGTGGCCGACGACGCCAGCGACGCGGGGCTGTACGTCTTCCCCGACCGCGAAGCACCGGACGCCGACCCATCCCGGGCGGGCGTGGCGACGCCCACTGCGACGCCAACGGGCACAGCGTCACCAACCGAGACGGCGGAAACGGAGTCGACGCCGGGGTTCGGCGCACTGGCGGCGCTGGCGGCGGGTGGACTGGCAGCCGGTGGGCTCGCGGCCCGGCGGCTACGGAAGTGAACGGCTGAGGGTAGTAAGCCCCCTTCTGTTTCGACCCGGCATTCGGCTGAGCACCCGCGCCCGCGTGCCTGACGGCACCGGAGTCGGCGGACCGACTCCAGCCGGGCTACCTTGGTGGCGCGGGCTTGCACCGGCGAAGGGTGGCCGTTCCACCGGTTCCCGTCCGTCGCCCCTCGGCGGGTTAACTCCCCCTCGCTTTCCTCGGTACCTTTCCTCGCTCGGGGTTCGCGCGCCTCATCGGTCGGGACGGGGCGTGTCGTTTCTGTTCCAGTGCCCTGCGGTCTCCCGCTCCGGGCTTGTGCCCGGTCGCCTGCCCGGCGGTGGGGGGACTTTCCTCGCGTGGCCGCCGTCGCGGAGTCCGCGCCGACGGCGCCGCGGTGGCCGGGCACCCTCTGCCACCCGAAACTACGGGATTGGACGGGTTAAACCGTTCGATGGGCCGGCCGAACCCTTTTGAACGAAGACGGGACCAGACCCGCCGTGACCTGAGGACTGCTCCGGGGCGGTCGCGGTAGCGCGGCACGACGTCCCGGACGCCGCCGGCACCGGTTCGAACTCCAATCGGTGCCCAACCCACGTGCCGCCAGTTCGCCAAAAAATCCGTCCCGAGTCCCAGCGCGGTCCCGAAGCGCTACGAGCCGGCGCCGTCGCGGACCTCGTCGAGCTGGTCGGTGCTCGGCGCGTTCACGATGACGACGGTCGACCCGTCCCTGGTGATCGAGTAGGCGTCCTCGAACCCGCCGTCGGGGATGCGGTAGGTGCCGGAGTCGACCTGTTCGGCGCCGTGGTGCCCGAGCAACTGCCGGTACGCGTCGACGAACTGCTGTGCGTCCTCGTCGGACTCCCACTCGAGCTTCCACACGTAGCCGCTTTCGCCAGCGTCGTTGGCGTATGGGAGCAGTTTGTCGCCGTTCCAGCCGGCGCTGACCTCGTGGCTGTAGTCGTACGGGCCGATGGCCGCGAGTTCGTCACCTGCCCCCTGGAAGTTGAAGAAGTCCTGGTAGTCGATGACGACGTTCGTCAACTGGCCGTTCGACTGGGTCGCCTCGTAGCTCGGGTACCAGAACATCACGAACAGTCCGGCCTCGCCGAACGACGCGTAGTCGACGCCGCCCTCCATCTCGGGGACGGACCAGCCGTCGCTGCTCCGGTCCTCGATTGTCACGTCGACCGGCTCCTCGTCGGGGTACTTCTCGTGGTGGATGAGCTGGGCCGTGCTCGCCGGCGGGTCGTCGTACATCTCGTTGACGGCCTCCCAGCCCTGGTTCTCGTGGCGGTCCTGGATGAGCGTCGGCCCCTCGCTGTACGGGACGTACTGGGTCGCCCACAGGCCGATGTTGTAGTCGCTGGTCCCACCTCCCTCGTCGGGCCGCTCGAGGCACTCCCACTCGTCGTCGCCGCAGCGCTGCTGGTAGAGGTGTTCGGTGTAGCTTGCGTCACCCTCGATCAGGCCGCTGAGGGCGTTGTTCTTCTCGGTCGTCGGCCCCTGGTACTCCGGACTGGAGATGTTGAAGTGCTGGTCCTGGAGCGCGTGGGCGAGTTCGTGCGCGAGAGTCATCTCGTCGAGCCCGGACGGAACGCCGTCCTCGTCCGAGGGCGAGATGACGACGATCTCGTCCGCCGCCGGGTCGTAGTAGCCGAGGACGCCGCCGCCGTAGAACGCCTGCAATTCGTCCATGGCGTCGGTTTCCTGGTCGACGACGAACGTGGCTTCCCACTTCACGTTCTGGTGGATGCGCTCGTTCTCGGAGCCGTCGAACGTCCCGTCCTCCTGGAGTTCCTGCTGGTACTCCTCGCGGGTCTTGATCTCGACCGGCACGTCCTCGTCGAACTGCAGCCCGCGGATCACCTCGAGGCGGGCCATGGTGCGGTACTTGAGCTGGTTCAACTCCTCTTCGTCGAGTCCGCCGCTTGCGTCGACGTCGAGGGACTCGTTGTGCCACACCCCGTTGACGTACCCGGACGTGTTCTCGTCACCTTCCGGCGGCTGGTCCGGCGTCTCGGCCGGGGTCGGCGTCGCGTCCGGCGTCCCGTCTCCCGGGGTAGGCGTCGCCGTCCCGGTAGCGTCGGGCGTCGACGTGCCCGTAAACGATCCACATCCCGCGAGCGCGACCATCAGCGCGACCGACAACAGCGCGAGTTTACGCATAGTCCGAGCTTTGTTTGCCTCTGGTAAAAAGTAACGATTGGTCGAACGACGACTGGCCGGTCCCGTCCCCCGGCAGGTTGCAGATGAATATTCATCAGTCCGGGGAACCGAAGACATTTGCCGATCAGAGTCCTACCACCGCGTGACCATGCAACTCCAGCCGGACGGCACTGCGGTCGTAGTGGTGGACGTGCAAAACGGCTTCTGTCATCCCGACGGGAGCCTGTACGCGCCGCCCAGCGAGGAGGCCATCGGCCCGATCAGCGAACTGGTACAGCGGGCGCGCGACGCGGGGGCCCAGGTCGTGTTCACCCGGGACGTCCACCCGCCCGAGCAGTTCGAGGACGCCCACTACTACGACGAGTTCGAACGCTGGGGCGAACACGTCGTCGAGGGGTCCTGGGAGGCCGAAATCGTCGAGGAACTGGACATCCGCCCCGAGGACCACATCATCGAGAAACACACCTACGACGCCTTCCAGAAGACGGAGATGGACGGCTGGCTGTCGGCCCGGGGGATCGACGACCTCGTCTTCTGTGGCACGCTAGCGAACGTCTGCGTGCTTCACACCGCGGGTTCGGCGGGGCTGCGAGACTACCGACCGATCCTCGTCGAGGACGCCGTGGGCTACATCGAGGAGAGCCACAGGGAGTACGCACTGGAGCACGCCGACTGGCTGTTCGGCGAGGTCCTCGCCCGCGACGAACTCGAGTTCGCCTGACGCGGTTCGACCGTCGTGGTCGACTGACGCGGTTCAGCCGTCGTGGAATAGCCGGTAGGCTCCCTGCCCGACCGCGACGGGGTCAACCTCCCCGTCGGGCGTCTCGCTCTCGACGGTCACCGTCGCCACCCCGACCGTCGACCCGGCGCGAACGACGTCGGCCGTGGCGACGAGGTCGGCCGTCGCCGGTTGCAGGTAATTGACGTTGAGGTTGATGGTCGCCATCGACCCGTCGATCGGGTTCGCCAGCATCGGCCGGAGCGCCAGTCCGCCGGCGGTGTCGATCAGCGTCGAGGCGACGCCGCCGTGCATCGACGGCGGCTCGGTCGGGTTCGTGAGTTTCTCGTCGAACGGCACCGAGAGCACACACCGGCCGTACTCGAAGTCCTCCAGTTGCACGTCGAGCCAGGACATGAACCCGTGCTCGTCTTCGAGGAAGTGCTGGATGACCTCGGCCGCACCCTCGGGGACTTCGCCCTCGTCGCTCATGGGACGACCTGGCCGCCCGACGGCCTTCTACCCGTCGCTTCGCCGTGGCCCGGCCGGCGGACGCGGGGGGCAATGGCCCACTCGCGGATCGGGTCTGGCAGTCTTTGCCGGGACCGGTCGACCCGGTCTGGGGAGCCGGTTCGACAGTCAATGCGTTTAAGAGGTGACCACTCCGAAGCCGTAGGTATGGACGTGGACGCCGTCGTCCTCGACGTGGACGGCGTGCTGGTAGACGTCGAGAACTCCTACCGGCGGGCCATCGTGGAGTCCATCGAACGGGTATACGGGAAGACCATCGACCGCGACCAGGTGCAAATGTTCAAGAACGCCGGCGGGTTCAACAACGACTGGGAGTTGACCTACGCCGCGGCGCTGTACCTGCTCGCCCACGAGCGGGGCCTGACCGACGGCCTCCAGAGTTTCACGGACAAGGTCGCGCTCGACGGGGGCGGCCTCGAGTCGGCGGTCGATGTCGTCGAGGAAATCCTCGGTGAAGACGACATGACCGAGGTCCGCAACGAGTGGAACAAAGAGCGCCTCCGGGACGTGTTCCAGCAACTGTACCTCGGCGAGGACCTCTACGAACGCCTGGAGGGCACCGAACCGGACCTGGACGTGACGGGGTTCATCTACGACGAACAGCCCCTGATCACTCCCGAGACCATCGAGTACCTCCTCCAGCGGTACGACCTCGCGGTGCTCACCGGTCGGCCGGCGCCGGAGGCCGAGATCGCCCTGGAGCGGGTGGGTCTCGGACTGGACGGCGAACTGGTCCTCACGATGGACGACTGGGACGGTGGCAAGCCCGACCCGGACGCGCTGGTGACGCTTGCCGACCGGCTCCCCGCGGACTCGCTGGTCTACGTCGGCGACTCGCTGGACGACGTCGAGACGGTCGTCAACGCCAACGAGGCCGACGACCGCGACTACCACGCCGTCGGCGTCCTCAGCGGCGGCCTCAGCGGCGAGGAGGGCCGCGTCGAGTTCGAGTTGCAGGGCGCCGACGCCGTCGTCGACGACGTCAACGAGTTGCCGGAGGTGCTGGAGGGCGAACAGTGACCGGCGGGTCCGACGACGGATCCGCCGCCGACCACGGGTCGGGCGATGGGGCCCGCCCCCGGCGCGACGACGAGGCCGACGGCCCCGAGCGCCGAGTGCAGTCGTCGCGTCGTCCCCCGGTCCGCGAGGGCCGCGAGCACCTGTGGCGGTTCCTCCGGACGCTGGTCGGTCTGTTGCTGTTGTCCTGGCTGCTGTCCGCGCTGTTCGCGCCGCCGGACCCGTTCACCTTCCTGATCGCGCTGGTGCCCCAGTGGGTGCTGGCGGTCCCGCTCGCCTGGTACCTGGTCTACCGCGACGGGTACGACCGCCTGCGCGCGAGCGGACTGTACTCCCCGCGGGTCCCGGCCGCCCAGGCCCTCGCAGCGTTCGTCGCCGTGGCGGTCGTCCTGAAGGTCGTGACGACGTTCGCGCTGAACGCCGCCGTCGGGAACCGCTCCTACGCCGTCGACGTGGGCCTGTCGGTGCTCGCGCTCGCGGTGGCGTACGCGCTGGTGTACGTAGGGTCGCCAGGCGGGAGTTCGGAGAATGCGGGAGAATGAACGGACCGTTGTTCCTGGCAGGACTGTTCCTGTTCGCCGTCGGCCTGGGGAACGTCCGTTATCCACGGAGAATGTTCGAAATTCGTCACTGGCCTGTGTGGACCGACGGCGTTCCAGCGGATCAGATGGGGTTCACCCTGTGGCAAGGGCTCGGGGCTGCCCTTTGCGTCCTGGGCATTCTGGCGATGTTCGTGGCGCTTCTGTGACGGATCCCGGCGAAAGCCATCGGCCGGCGTCGTCCATTCGGCGACTACGAATCGGCCAGGCGACGGAGCCAGACGGCGATTCCGGCGAGGGCCGTGAACGCCGCCGGGGGGCCGAACCCAGGGACCGACGTGTTTGACGCGGTTCGACCGGACGTCACCTGGGGCGTGGCGGTCGACGGTGGGGGAGTCGGCGACGCCGTCGGTGAGGGAGTCGGCGACGCCGTGGGAGTGACGGACGACGAGAGGCGGAGGAACCATCCCGTTGCGACATCGCCGACCGTTTTCGAACCGGCGGCGACGTACTCCCCATCACGGAGGACGAGCAGTCCCCCGAGAGTCTCGCCGTCGATATCGTACTCGCGTACCCACCGGAGCCGGCCGTCCGGACCGAACGCGCCGATGGTGGTCTCGGTCCCGGCGAGCGTTCCGCCGTCCGGGAGCGAATGGAGCCGAGGACGAAGGTCGCTGAACGAATCGTAGCTTCGCTCCCAGACGACCGAGCGACTGTCGTCCAGCCTCCGAAGCGTCGTCCCGTCGAAGATGACCAGTCCGTCGTCGAACACCGCCGCCGGATAGTTCTCGAGGTCGAGCGAAGTGTTCGTGGACGACCAGCGCTGGTCCCCGTCAGGTTTGAGTCCGGCCGTCCACAGCCCACCTGTAGCGAGGTTGCCACCACCGACGACGACGCCGTCCGGGTCCGGGACGAGGAACCCGAATGTCCGGGACGGATCGCCGTAGTGGCGGTGCCAGCGATGGTTTCCGTTCGCGTCGTACCCGGTGAACGTGACCGACACGTGATTCGGCATGTCGTGCTCGTGGGCGACGACGACACCGGGGCCGGCGGTCAGCGTCTGTGTCCTTCCGAGAGTGTTCCGCACGGGGTGCGCGGTCTTCGCTTCCACGGTCAGGTCCGGGGCCAGTATCCCGATCCATCCGCCCGAACTCACC
Source organism: uncultured Halobacteriales archaeon (assembly GCA_964435625.1). GTDB lineage: Archaea > Halobacteriota > Halobacteria > Halobacteriales > PXRE01 > PXRE01. The sequence continues at coordinate 9,268 of CAYTAG010000051.1, forward strand.
GCGTACCCGTCGGCGGTTCGCGTGATCGCGGGGACGGCAATTCCTTCCATCTCCTCCGGCGGCGTGAGCCGTCGTGCGTTCCGGATCCGTCCACTGGCGTCCGCTACGGCGACCCGCATCCCAGTCGAGTCGGCGGCACGACCGACTAGGACGAGTCCACCATCGTGAGCAATCGTGAGATCCTTCACCAGGAGGTCGTCGTACGTCCGGCGAGCGAGTACGCCTGGCGGCGTCGCGGGTTCCGCTCGGACCGTCCCACCCACCGCCGCAACACCCATCGACACACAGAATTCACGCCTATTCATGCGAAATGGGTTGTAATTTACACCGGATAGACTTTGTGGGCTGTCTGCAGCCGGGCGCCCCAGGAGTCGTTCGGCCCGTCCACAGGTGGGTCGGGCTGTTGGGCCACGGAACGTTACCGTGGTTGATCCCTTCGACGACCGGTCGGCCAGGACCAACCGCCCGGAACGACGCGCTTTTGCCCGGTCCGGACGACGGCCCGGACATGGACATCGCGCTACTCGGCGGGACCGGCGACATCGGCCAGGCCCTGGCGCTACGGTGGGCGTACGACACCGATCACGGCATCGTCGTCGGATCGCGCGAGCGCGAGCGCGCCGAGACGAAGGCCGAGGAGTACGAGACGGAACTGGAGAGCCGCGGCGTCGAGCGGACCATCGAGGGCGCGGCGAACGCCGAGGCGGCGGCCCGCGCGGACGTGGTCGTGCTGGCGGTGCCGGCCTACCACGTCGTCGACACCGTCGAGGCCGTCGCCGACGAACTCGACGACGCCATCCTGGTTAGCCCCGCCGTCGGGATGGGGAAAGACGACGCCGGCCTCCGGTACGACCCGCCCGGCGTCGGCAGCGTGACCGCGCTCGCCGCGGAGGCCACGCCAGCGGACACCCGGGTGGTCGGCGCGTTCCACAACCTCTCGGCCGACCGGCTGGCGAACCTCGACAACGACCTCGACCAGGACACGCTCGTCGTCGGCGAGGACCCGGACGCCAGGGGGATCGTTGCCGACCTCGCCGAGGGGATCGAGGGACTGCGCGCGCTGGACGCCGGCCCGCTCGGCAACGCCCCGGAGGTCGAGAGCCTCACCCCGCTGCTCATCAACGTCGCTCGCCACAACGAGGGGATGCACGACCTCGGCGTGCGCTTCGAGTGAGAGACTCCCCGCCCGGTCCCGACCCGGTCCCGCTCAGGCGCCGGCTTCCTCCAGCGCGGACTCCAGGTCGTCCCGCTGGGTGACGCCGACGAACCGCTCGACGACCCCCTCGTCGTTCTCGACGATGAGGGTCGGGATCGAACGCACCTGGTACTCGTTGGCGACGTCCTGCTGTTCGTCGACGTTGACCTTCTCCAGGTCGAAGCGGTCGCCCCACTCGTCCTCCAGTTCCTCGAGGATCGGGTCCTGGGTCTTGCACGGGCCACACCAGTCCGCGTAGAAGTCCTTCAGGGTGACAGACATTGCTAGAGCGGATGTACCATCCCGGACCGCAAAAGGGTTTTCCCATCCTGCAACGAGCGCGCACGAGCCACGGCCGGGCGAATCCGGCGTCCGGCCGAGGGGACGCCGGCGGATCCCGCGCCGGTTCGGCGACCCGGTGCGAAAGGTTTACGCCGTACCGAAGGGGAGTAGCGGGCATGGCAAAGAAGGACGATTCCGGCGGGTTGATGTCCAGCGCCGGTCTGGTCCGCTATTTCGACTCCGAGGACCAGAACGCGATCCGGATCGACCCGAAGACGGTCGTCGCCTGGGCCGTGCTGTTCGGCGTCCTCGTTCAGGTGATCAACGCGGTCGGGATCGGCGCCGGCGGCGGCGGGTCGCTCGTGCTCTGGATCGTCATCGCGGCGTTCGGCGGCCTCACCATCGGCATGGTCGTCAAGGCCGCCATCCAGGGCGAAGTGTAGATGCTCGTCGCTGGCGTCGTCGCCGTCCAGGGGGACGTCAGCGAGCACGCCGCGGCCGTCGAGCGCGCCACCGCTGCCCGCGACTGTGAAGTCCGCGAAGTCCGCTCGTCGGGGGTCGTCCCCGACTGCGACGTGCTGGCGATGCCCGGCGGCGAGTCGACCACCATCTCCCGATTGCTCCACCGCGAGGGGATCGCCCCCGAAATCCGCGAGCACGTCGCCGCCGGCAAGCCAGTGCTGGCGACCTGCGCCGGCCTGATCGTCGCCGCCCGCGACGCCAACGACGACCGCGTCGAGGAACTGGGCCTGCTCGACGTCGCCGTCGAGCGAAACGCCTTCGGCCGCCAGGCGGACTCCTTCGAGGCGCCGCTCGACGTCGCCGGACTCGACGACCCCTTCCACGCCGTGTTCATCCGGGCGCCCGTGGTCGAAGACGTCGGGCCGGACGTCGAGGTACTCGCGCGATGGGACGGCCGCCCCGTGGCGGTCCGCGACGGCCCGGTGGTGGGAACGGCCTTCCACCCGGAGTTGACCGGCGACCCGCGCGTCCACGACCTGGCGTTTTTCTAGGGACGTGGCCGGAGGGAAGCGGCCGGAGGGACGTGGCCGGAGGGGTTGATCACCGCGCCCGGTAGAGCACGTCGTCGGGGATCTGTTCCGGGTCGGCTGGGACCGCCGGTTCGTCGCCGCCGAGGGTGGTGAACAGGAAGGCGGCGTCGACCCGCCGGGCCAGCCGTCGGGTCGGCGGATGCAACTCCGGGGGCAGGTTCAGCGCGTAGACGGCGTCGGCGTCGCGGTAGATTCGCGGGTCGGGGTCGGTCACGTCGTCGAGGACGAACCGGACGCCCTCGGGGACCTCGCGCTCGACCACGTCGGTCGCGGTGACCCGCCTGTCTGCGGTCGCCAGCGCGGCCGCGACGGCGGTGCGGGTCCCGATCCCGACCTCGACCAGGCGGTCGAACGGCACGAGGGCGTCGGCGATGGCCTCGACGGTGGCAGGGTTCACGCCGGGATGTTTATGCCACGGCGGCGATAACCGTTCGGTATGCTCGTCGACATCGTGCCCGTTGGCGAGGTCCCCGCCGACGTCAAGCGGGAGGGGTCCGCCGCCTTGCGCTCAGTGTACGACTGCGACGTCCGGGTCACGGCGGACCAGGAGGTGCCGTCGGGCGCGTACAACGAGGGCCGCGAGCAGTACCGCGCGGAGGACTTCATCCAGCTCGCTCGCCGGACGGGCACGGGCGACAAGAACATCGCCATCACCACTGAGGACCTGTACTACCACCGCCGCAACTACGTCTTCGGGCTCGCATACCTCGACGGGGAGGGCAGCGTCATCTCGACGTACCGCCTCCGGGACGAGCACGACCGACCGGCCGCCGACGGGGGCGCCGCCATCGACGACAGTTTCTCCGAACGCGACCCCGCGGACGTCTTCACCGACCGCGTCCGCAAGGAGGTCGTCCACGAGATCGGCCACACCATCGGCCTGGAACACTGCTCGAACAACCGCTGTGTCATGAGTTTCTCACCGACGGTCCGCGAGGTCGACGTCAAAGAGGAGAACCTCTGTGGCACCTGTCGACGGGAAGTGTTGTAGTCCGGGCGGCGTAACCTTATAAGCGAAGCCGAGCCAACGTCGACACACGGATGGGCACGAGAACGATTCGGATCGACGAAGACGTCTACGAGAAGGTGGAGCGTCGAAAGCGCGACGACGAGTCCTTCTCGGAGGCCGTCGACCGACTCATCGAGGGCCCGCCGTTGCGGGAACTCGCCGGGATCACGTCCGACGAGGAGGCGGCCGAACTCGAACGCGAGATCGAGGAGTTCCGGTCGTCACTGGACGACCGGGCCCAGGAAGTCGCGGAGGAGTTCCGGTGATCCTCGATACGACGTTTTTCGTCGACCTCATGCAGGGCGACGAGGACGCGATGGCGCGCGAAGGATTCGATCCGTACTGGAAGGTCGGTCGACGCACTCGGCCGACGCTGGGATCATGCGTTCGACGGGTCGAATACGGGGGCAACTGATGAACCGCGGCGAACCTATCGGCGTGAGCGATGCCGTCGTCGCCGCGACGGCGAAGGAGGTCGACGAGCCGGTTCTCACGCGAAACATCGATCACTTCCAGCGCGTCGAGGGCGTCGCCGTCGAGACGTACTGAGTTCTACTCGCCGGGGATGACGCCCGTTGGCGTTTACGTTACTCCGGCGCGTAGTAGTACTCACCTTCCCGTTTTTGCTCCTTGTCCTTCTGGCTGCCGGGCTTGTTGATCCGCGGCCGGCCCGTCCGCTCGTCCCGGCGGAACGTCACGTCCAGGTTCGCCAGGAAGTCGTTCATGCCCGAGCGCATGTCCTGGGGCTGGCTGGCACGGCCCTCGGCGGCCGGTTCGCCGTCGAACACCAGCAGGCGGTCGCTCAGCAGGTCGATCATGTAGATGTCGTGGTCGATGACGACCACGGTCGTGTCCCGGCTCTCGGCGTACCGGCGGATGGCGCGAGTAGCGCGCACCCGCTGTTCGACGTCGAGGTGCGCGGAGGGCTCGTCCAGCAGGTACATCTCGGCCTCCCGGGAGAGACAGGCCGCGATGGCGACCCGCTGGCGCTCGCCACCCGACAGGTCGGTGAGTTGCTGCTCCATGATCCGCTCCAGTTGCAGGGGCTGGGCGATCTCGGTGTTCCAGTAGGAGGTGCCGAACTCGTCGGTGATCGACGAGAGGAAGGCGTCGACCCGCATCGGCTGGTCGGCCTCGACGTACTGGGGCTTGTAGGAGATGTTCAGGTCGAGTTCGAACTCGCCGCCGGGGCCGCTACCGTCCTCGCCGACGGTGGTCGGCTCGATGCGGCCCGCCAGCAGCTTCGCGAACGTGGACTTCCCGATGCCGTTCGGGCCGACGATGCCCAGCACCTCGTCCCGGCGGAACTCGCCGGCTTCGACCGCCAGGTCGAACTCGCCCTCGCCGAAGGATTTGGTCATCGCAGGGTACGACAGAAGGACATCGTGGTCGACGGCCGGCCTGGGCGCGTGCTCCTCGAACTCGATGGGTTCCGGCCGGACGCGCATGTTCTCGTTTTCCAGGTACCCCGAGAGGTACTCGTTGATGCCGCTTTTGACCGACTTGGGATCGGTGATCACGCCGAAGGTCCCGGGTTCGCCGTAGCCGACGTGCAGCGAGTCGGCCAGCAGGTCCAGCACCGCCAGGTCGTGTTCGACGACCAGCATCGAGCGGTCCTCCTCCTCGGCCAGTTCCTGGATCAGCCTGGCGGCCCGCACGCGCTGGCCGATGTCCAGGTACGGCGTGATCTCGTCGAGGAAGTAAAAGTCCGCCTCCCGCGCCAGCGTCGCCGCGATGGCCGTCCGCTGGAGTTCGCCGCCGGAGAGGTCGCCGATCCCCTGGTCCAGCACCGGCGACAGCGACAGTCGCTCGACGAGTTCGTCCAGCGCGCCGCGCTCGTCGGCCGACGCCAGCAACTCGCGGGTGTTGCCGTCGAACCGGTCGGGAATGTGGTCGACGTACTGCGGTTTCCGCGCGACCGTGATCGCGTCCTCGCGGACCGCCGCGACGTAGTCCTGGAGTTCGGTCCCCCGGTAGGCCTCCTGGACCGCGTCCCAGCCCGGCGGATCGCCGTGTCGGCCGAGGTTCGGCGTCAACTCGCCCGCCAGGATCTTCACGGCGGTCGTCTTGCCGATGCCGTTCGGGCCGAGGATGCCGGTCACCTTCCCCTCGCCCGGGACGGGGAGGCCGTACAGCGCGAAGGCGTTCTCGCCGTAGCGGTGGGTGGGGTCCTCCTCGAGTTCCTGTGGCAGGTTGATGATCGAGATGGCGTCGAACGGGCACTTCTCGACGCAGATGCCGCAGGTCTCGCCCAGGCAGATCTCCTCGCTGATGTGCACCTGGTCGGGGTCGCCCTGTTCGGCGTCCTCGCCCCGGAGGGTGATGCACTCCTTGCCCGTCCGGTTGGGGGGACAGTAGTTCTTGCACTCGTAGTTACACCGGTCGGGCTGGCACCGGTCGAGGTGGACGACCGCGATGCTGTCGTCGGCCATCTATAGACTCACGCCGCTGGTCAGCATGATCGTCCAGACGACGAACCACATCGAGAACGTCATGAAGACGACGTACAGGTGGTCCTTCGTCGAGAAGTCCCCGATGTCGATCCCGAGCACGTGATACAGCGGGAACTGCAGGAAGACGAAGGCGAACATCACGTAGACGCCGGTGTTGGCCGTGGGATCGCTCACCACGGCCGAGGACACCAGCGCCGCCGCGATCCCCGACAGCGCCGTCAGCGTCGTCACCGTCACGGACCGGTAGTGGTCCTGCGGGACGTCGAACACGTTGGTGGCCATGTCCTCACGTCCGACACCGGACGACAAAAGGAGTTCGCTTGCCGCTCGCCCCGCGGCGTCACACCGACGTGAGCCAGCGGTGCTGGCCCAGAAGCGTCAGGCCGAGCCCGACCACCAGTCCCGCCGCGACCAGGTACGGTTGGACCCGCCAGTCCGGTTTCGCGTCCTCGACCTCCCGGAGGACGTAGTAGTCCCCGTCGACCTCGACGAGCGTGCCCGCGTCCACCGGAACGCCGTCGACTTCGAGTCGCTCGCCGGTCGTCACCTCGCCGCGGTCGACGGCCCGCCGGATCAGCCCGGGGTTCGACGTCCGTTCGACCGGCGAGGACGCTTTCACGAGCAACTCTCCGGCCGAGAGTCGCTCCAGATCGAGGTAGAGGGTCCCGTTTCGCTCGGTCACGGTCCGCTCGTAGAACTCGCCGTCGAGGTACGCGTACCGCGATCCGAACGGGATTGCCTCCTCCACCACGTACTCGGCCTCCACCTCGTTGCCCGCCAGCAGGTCGCGCTCGAACTGACAGGCCCGCGTCTGTTCGCCGTAACAGATCACGTCGTCGTCGAGACGGTTGACCGGTTCGGCCGTCTCCAGGGGAACGTCCGGGTCGTCGCTCGGCGCGACCTCGACGGCGGCGTAGCGGTAGGTCGGGTCGTCGACCGGCAGCGCCGAAACGTACAGCGGGTTCAACAGCAGCACGACCCCGATCCCCACGAACAGGTACGCCGACTGCAACCGCGAGATGGACATGGATCTACGTCGAAAAACCGTAAAATAAGGATTCCGCATCGGAGAAACGTCGGCCGTGAGGCGTCCCTGGACGGTAAACCCCAGCCCGACGCGGTGGTCCCTGCCGGCCATCAAGTTTTATGCTACAGGAGGTATTTCGATTCGTAACGATGAGTCAAGCAACGCGCGAGGAGCTCGAAGACCTGCCCCCGAGTGCCAAACTCGTCCTGAAGGTACTCGAGTACAAGGGTTCGCTCACCCAGAAGGAGATCATCGAGGAGTCGATGCTCTCGGCCAGGACCGTCCGGTACGCCCTCGAACGCCTGGAGGAGATCGGCGTCGTCGACGAGGACATCTACTTCGCCGACGCCCGACAGAACCTCTACGAGGTCACCGAGGTCCCGACCCGCCACGAGGCCGAGGCCGACGGCGGCGAGGAACCCTGCTGTTCGGACTGATCGACCGCCGGTTGCCGTCCCCTGCCCGGGCAGCCGGCTCCCGTTTTGCGAACGTCTCCTCTCTCGCCCGCCGCGGGAACTGCCCACCCGTTTCGTTCTCCCGGTAACCGGTCCCCGCGAGGAGGCCTAGGCCGGCACGACGGTGATCCGCTGGCTGCGGTCGATGGCGCGTTCCAGTTCCTCGGCGATGGCGCTGCCCCGGGAGACGCGCACTTCGCCGCCGCGGCCCACGGTGGCGGTGAACAGGTACTCGCCGTCGGCCCGGACCTCGACGGTCTCGCCGGCGTGGCCGTCGAGCGAGATGACGACGTGACGGGAGGACACCTCCGGCTGGACGACCTCCCCGTCCGGTTCGGCGGTCGAACCGCCGTCCCCGCCGCCGGGGTTCGGCCGCTCGTCGAAGGTGCGGACGTCGATGTCGATGCCAAGGCGGTTCTCGACGTCCTGGATGCGGCCGCCGCCCTTGCCGATGACCGAGGAGATGTCCCCCTGCTCGACGTAGACGACCGCGCTGTTTTTGCCCTGCAACTCGACGTCGACGTGCCCGTGGGCGATGGAACGGATCTCGCGTTCGATCTCCTGGCGGGCGATCCGGTCGACGCCGGTGTCCCCGCCAGGGCCGTCGTCCTCGGTCAGCGGTACCGTCACGACCTGGCGGTTGAACGTGTAGATCTCGTACTCCGGCCGGCCGGTCTCGAAGTCCTGGATGGTGATGACCGGGCGCGCGAGGTCCTCCTCGGTGAGGCCCTCGGGCACCTTGACCTCCGTCCGGACGTCGTAGACCTTGGTGACCTCCCCGGCCTCGATGTAGACGACGGTGTCGACCACCTGCGGGATCATGCCGAGTTCCACCCGGCCGACGAGTCGCTGGAGGGCGTCGATGGCGCGGGTGGCGTGGACGACGCCGATCATGCCGACGCCGGCCAGGCGCATGTCCGCGAACACCTCGAAGTCCTCGGTCTTGCGCACCTCGTCGTAGATGGTGTAGTCCGGCCGCACCATCAGAAGCGAGTCGGCGGTCTTGGCCATGTCGCCCGCCAGCGCGGTGTACTGGGTGATCTCGGGGCCGACCTGGAGGTCCCGCGGCTTCTCCATCGTCTTGACGGCGTAGCCGGAGTCGTT
>CAYTAG010000052.1:0-17708 GCA_964435625.1 uncultured Halobacteriales archaeon
GCTCGTGGTACCTCGACCTCTCGCTGCTGGAGGGCTACTGGGGCGACGAGCGCGCCTACCACCACACCGCGCCGATCACGAACGTCTACGCGCTCCGGGAGGCGCTGCGCCTCGTGGCCGAGGAGGGCATCGAGGAGCGCTGGGAACGCCACCGCGTCATGGCCAGGGCGCTCAGGGACGGCCTCGAATCGCTGGGGCTGGAACTGAACCCCGAGGCGACGTACTGGCTGCCGACGCTGAACGCCGTCCGGATTCCCGACGAGGTCGACGGCGACGCCGTCATCGACCACCTCCTGGAGGTCTACGACATCGAAATCGCCAGCGGCCTGGGCGACCTCGCGGGCGAGATCTGGCGGATCGGCTGCATGGGCTACTCCGCGCGCCCGAAGAACGTCTCGTTCCTGCTGTCGGCGCTTGCGGACGCGCTCGAAGAGCAGGGCTACGGGGTCCGGGGGCCGCACTGATCGGCCCCGCGGAATCACGGTCTAGTGGGCGGGCCGGAACCTGCGCGACCCAAAACCGGCGCGAACCCCCGACGTCGGCTGTGGCGGAACGGCTACCTCCGGTCCGACGCGGTCTCCCGCCGCCCGCCCTCGACCCGCTCGGCCCGGCCACGGAGCACCCGGCCAACCTCCTCGTCGGCGACGCCGGCGTCCGCGGCCTCCCGGACCAGGGAGTCGACGCCGGCCTCGAAGGAGTCGGCGTCCGTAACCTGCCGGCCGAACCGCCGCTCGCCGCCCGGCCCGCGAGCGCCGTCCCGACCGGCGAGCGTCGCGTTCACTGCGGCGCCGACCAGCAGGACGAGGCCGCCGACGTACAGCCAGATGACGAGCAAAAGCAGGGTCCCGAGCAGGCCGTAGACGTCCGGCTTGCTGGAAACCGAGACGTAGAGGTCGAACGCCCACCGCAGTGCCATCCAGCCGACCGCCGCCACGAGGACGCCGGGGACCACCTCGCGGACCGAGACGTCCATGTTCGGAAAGACGTAGTACATCGGGAAGAACGCGACCGCCAGCCCGAACACTGCCAGGAGCGCGTCCAGCAGGCCAGCCAGGGGGACCGCGTCGGGGACTTCGATCAGCGACTCGAACAGGACCGCGACGATGGCAGCCGCCCCGAGCGCCAGGAGCACGACCAGCGCGTCCTGGGCCCGGCCGACCAGCGAGGTCGTCCGGTCGGTGTCGTAGATCTCGGCGAAGGCGGCGTCCATCGCCCGGAAGATGCGGACGGTCCCCCAGACGAGCGCGACGACCCCGACCAGCGACGCGCCGACGTTACCGGACGCGTTCCGGAGGGCGGTCCCGACCACGCCCTGGCCGGGTTCCGGCAGGACGGTCGCGGTCAACTCTAGCACCTCGTCGACGAACTGTTCGCCGCCGACCGTCGACAGGACCAGCGTCAGCAACAGCAGCACCGGCAGCATCGAGACGAACGCGTGGTAGGCGATACTTGCCGCGATGAAGGTGACGTCCTCGCGGCGGGCCTCCCGGACGACCGCCATCCCCACCGATCGGGCCCGTTGCAGGCGCCCGCTCATGGCCATGCTACAGCGTCGAGGCGGATAAGGCGGGGGACGCTAACGCCACCCCGGCAGTGCCGATTCCGGCATCCACCGCAAGCACGCCGGTGTCTCTGCCGAGCAAGCCGGACGTCGATGTATCAACGCAAATTGTTCTTGGTTTATTTAAATAGGTTTATAACGTAAAGGTACAATCTGATATCTGAGGTAACTCAATGACGAACGAGAACGCGGAGAACGGACGCTCACGGACCCGTCGAGGCGTGCTACGCGGGACAGTCGCGGGCGCGACGGCGGCGTCCGGACTGGCCACGGTGGCCTCCGCCGAGGAGTGTGAGGTTACCGAGGAGGAACGGAGGCAGGTCTGTGATGAGTACGGCAACGAGGAGCAACTGATCGAGGCGCTACAGAGTCTGGAGGGGCTTCGGGACGCGATCACGGACGAGGGCCTGGTCGAGGGCAGCGACGCCGGCGTGTTCGTCGAGGCACCAGTGTACAACTGCGAGGTGGTCCCGGAGTACCGAATCTACCGGGAGGCGACCGAGAACCGAAACCTCTCGGTCCAGATCCGTCCGAGCACGCAGGGCTCTGTGACGATTCAGCGGGCCTCGTGGATAGGGAACGCATCCATCGTCCAAGATCCTGATGATGAGGATCCGTGGTGTGACCCGGTCTATAACGCTACGGGCTGCGACAACTGGTGTGACAGCGACCGCTGCTGTTCGTGCATCCTGGGGTACTGCGACGGGAGCGCCTCCGCCGCCTCCGTCGATCCGGTCTGCTGTTACAAGTGTGACTGTCCCTGTACCTCGTACAACGGCTGTTTTTACCACTGTGGTTCTTCTGTCTACGAATCGATCGACGTCACCACGGGCTGGTGGGAAGAAGCGATCCTCGGACGGGTTTCCGACGGGTAGTCCGCCGTCCGATCCCACCACTTCCGTCGTGCTACCCGAACGTTAACCACGGCCGGCCGTTTACCGGTTCGTATGCCCGAGCGCGGGGGACAGTTGCCCGGCGTGACCGAGGACGACGACGACCGGATCGTCCTCCACGTCGACATGGACTGCTTCTACGCGGCCTGCGAGCGCCTGCGCGAACCCGAACTCCGGGGCGAACCCCTCGTCGTCGGCATGGGCTACGAGGACGGCGAGAACCACGGCGCCGTCGCCACCGCCAGCTACGAGGCCCGCGAGTACGGCGTCGAAAGCGCGATGGCCATCTCCGAAGCACTCGACCGCCTCCCCCGCAAGGCCGAGCACCCCGACGACCCCGACGCGGGCTACTACCGGCCGGTCGACATGGAGTACTACCAGGACGTCGCGGCCGACGTCAAGGCCATCCTGCACGACGTCGCGGACACGGTCCGGGAGGTGAGCGTCGACGAGGCGTACCTCAACGTGACCGACTGCACCGCCTGGGAGGTCGCGGAGGGGTTCGCCCGCCACGTCAAACAGCGGATCGACCGCGAGGTCGGTGTGACGGCCAGCGTCGGAGCCGCGCCGAACATGGCGACCGCGAAGATCGCAAGCGACCACGACAAGCCCGACGGCCTCGTGGTCGTCCGCCCCGACGAAGTCGAGGACTTTCTCGCGCCGCTGCCCATCGAGGAACTGCACGGCGTCGGCCCGGTGACCGCCCAGGACCTGCGCGAGCGCGGCATCGAGACGGTCGGCGACCTCGCAGCGGCCGACCCCGCCGAGATCGAGGCCGACCGCGGCGAGCGCGGGCGCGAACTCGTCCGCCGCGCGCGCGGGATCGACGACCGCGAGGTGACCCCGAAAGGTCGCCCCAAGAGCCTCTCGCGGGAGTCGGCGTTCACCGAGTCGACCGCGGACCCGGCCGAGAAGCGCGAACGGGTCCGGACCCTGGCGAACGCGGTTGCGGACCGCGCCCGCCGGAAGGACGCCCTCTACCGGACCATCGGCGTCAAGGTCGTGACGCCGCCGTTCGACGTCAACACCCGCGAGCGCTCGCTGCCGGGTCCCGTCGACGAACCCGACCTGGTCGAGGAGGTCGCCCTGGACCTGCTCGGGGAGTTCGAGGACGAGTCCGTCCGCAAGGTCGGCGTCCGCGTCTCGAACCTCTCGTTCGACGACGCCGACCAGGCGAACCTCGACGCCTGGAAGGGCAGCGAGGCGGCCGCGAGCGAGCGCCCCCGCCGCGGGTCCCGCGACGGGGGCGCGGACGCCGCCGGACGCGGGGACGGCCGACGCGAGGACGGCGACGGCCAGGTGTCGCTGTCGGACTTCGAGTGATGGCCGTCGGCGCCCGGCCGACCGAAACGGACCCGTCCGACCGGACGAAACCCCCACGGCCGGAGGCCTCGCCCGACCGAACGAAAACCGCAGGCTGGCTCCGGCGGTCGCCGGGACGAGAAGGCCGTCCGTAGCGGGAGTAAGTAACGCAAAACCACCTCACGCGAAAGTGGTGTGAAGGCATACGGATACGCCGGTTGGAGTTGTACGTGGAACCAGGCGGGGGTAGGAGAATCTACCACTATGACAGGTAACACCCACAGCGAGGTAGCCGTAGAGGCGTACACGCGGCCGGCGCTGTTGCTCGACCCGGTCGACGCCAAGATCGAAACGTTGCGCGACCTCGCCGCCGACGGCGCCGTCGACGAGTTCGCCGTGCACTCCTGGCCAGGCGAGGTGTCGGTGTCGGACTACGGACTGTACGACGACGTCGTCGAGACGTTCCGTGAGTTCGAGGACTGGGCGGACGAGAACGACGTCCACATCCGACCGCCGTTCTCCATCCGGGCCCGGGAGTCGCGGTTCACCGGCGAGACGACGACCGTCCTCGTCACGCCCGTCGTGAGCGTCGCCGTCTACCTCAACGACCGACTCGCCGCGGTGTACCCCCACTCCGACGGCGACGTCCACCACCCCGTCTCGGAGGCGATCGCGGCACTGAAGACCGGGGACCTCCCCATCCGGCGGCCGGTCGCGACCGGTCGCACGCCCGAACCGGACCCCGCGACGGCGATAGCAGGGGGATGTGACTCCTGTGGCGGCGCGCTCGTCAACGTCCAGGGCCTGCTGTCGTGTCACGACTGCCTCGACGCCGACGCCTCCTCCCCCCGGTTCGACCGCCGAACTCGGCCCTCGCTCGGCGGCGAGTGACCTGCCCACCGCGGACCTCGGCCACCAGGTCAGATCCCGAACATCGGATCAGACCCCGGACACCAGGTCCTCCAGCGCCGCCCGCGGGTCGTCGGCCTTCGCGACGCCGGAGGCCAGCAGGACGCCGGTCGCCCCCAGATCGCCTGCGGCAGCGACGTCGTCGCCGGTCGAGATGCCGGCGCCGCAGTACACGCCGACCGAGTCGTCGACCGCGGCCGCGGCGTCGACCGCATCCTCGACGATTTCCGGGTCGGCCTGGCTGACGGGCGTGCCGGTGCCGATGAGTTCCGGCGGTTCGACCGCCACCGCGTCGGGGCCGAGGGCGGCCGCAGCACCGATCTGGTCGGGGTTGTTGGCGCAGACGCAAGTCTCTAGGCCGGCGCGTTCGGCCGCCCGGAGGGCACCGTCGACGTCCGCCAGTTTCAGGCGCCGCTCGGAGTGGTTCAGCAGGGTGCCCGTCGCGCCCGCGTCCGCGGCCGACTCGGCCAGGACTGTGCCGGTGTGGCTGCCGTGGTCGACGGGGTCGACGTGCTGTGCCCACGTCTCGACGCCGGTATCGGCGACGCGTTCGAGGTGGGCGGCCTGCGGCGCGACGCCGACCCGGACGCCGCTGTCGTCGCTGACGTCGCGGGCTACCTCGGCTATCTCGACCGGATCGCAGTCGTAGGCCTTCAGGTTGACGAGGACGAACATGTAGGGAGGCGCGCCCGGCGCACCAAAAGAGGTTTCGAGTGCGGGTGACGTGCGGCGTCAAGCGACCTATAGCGTCACGAGTGAATTCCGGTTGGATCGGTCCAGGGGCGGTGTTCAGATACGCAGTGGTAGCCGGCACCACCGCACGCGAAGGTGGCCGGCACAGCCGCCTGGCGACGGTAGCCGGCACAGCCGGCAAAGCGGTGGTGGCCGGCACATCCGGCGGGGCGGGACTTCTGAAAGACTCGCGGTGCTCGTCTTTCAACTCCCCGTTCGCACGGCTCACGGGGATGAAAGGGGCCGGGCGCTCACCCCGCCCGGACGACGCTCCCGCGAGCATGCGAGCGGGAGTCAGCGAGATCTTCGCGAGTGGAACGAGCGAAGGCCAGCGAGAGCTTGCTCTCGCCAGGCGCAGCCCGCGCAGCGCAGCGAGCAGGACCGTCTCGCCAGACAAGCACCGCAGGAGCGACTGAGCGACGCGAAGGAGCGACGAGGAGCGCAGCGAGGGTCCCGGAGCGTGCGAGTGGGACGCAGCGAGAGCTTGCCTCTCGCCCGCCCCGGCCGTTCCCGCGAGTGAAACGAGTGGGAAGTCGTCAGAGCTTGCCTCTGACGGAAGTCGAGCGCCCGGGGGCTTTCTGGCTGTTGGCGGAGGAGTGTCCGTCTCTAGAGAGCGCCCGGAGGCTTTCGCGGTGGTTCCAACACTGCACCTGGCTTATCTGAACACTGTTGGTCAAAGGTGTCCTACCTTATAAGTCCTGAACGGCCGCCCCACCCCGGTTTCTTTAAGTCATTTATAGGAAGTTCACACCTACATAAAGGCTGGTGGCGACGTCGATTCCGAGACGCACCCCAACACGCGTCGTCTGAATCTTGTCCTGCGCTTCAGACCACCGGTTCGATCACGACGTGACGGTGCTTGAGACGGGGGGCTTTCGCCCGTCCGTCGTCTTCGAATTCGACGACGTCGAGACGCCGGAGTTTCCGGAGGTCCCGACTGACGACGCCCTTGTCGTAGTCCAGATCCGCCGCCAGCGCGCGGACCGAGTCCGGTTCGGCCTCCCGGAGGTAGTTCAGGATTTCCAGACGCCGCTCGTGGAAGACGTCTCCCGCCCGTTCCCGAGCGAGGACGAGCACGTCCGAGAAGCCGTGCTGTGCGAGCGTCTCCGAGAACGCGTTCCGGAGTTCCAGCCGGGAGTCGACGGTCGCGTCCCCGGGATCGAACTCGTTCGGATCCGGAATCGTGGCGTCTTCTTCGAACTCGGACATCGTCGTTCCCTGACTGTTGTATATTCTGCAACAGTGAAAAAGGCTTGGACGAACCTTCAAATACGAAGGCCGGACAAGCGGGCGCCCGTGCCGGCCAATGTATCGATTCGAACGCGTCGACCTCGGTCGATACCGGGGTGACGACTACTTCGTCGCGGGGTTCGTCGAACCTGATCCTGCCAAATACGGGAACTACGACCCGGACGTGGACGCCGACGAATATGGGGTGACGCTCGTCCGGGCGGCCTCGACCCCGCTAGAGGAGAACACGGAAATCGTACGGATGGACACCGCACACGGTCGGCCCCACCTCGACCAGTTGTACCTCCCGGCAGACGCCAGCGGGAGAAAAGTCTGGCTCGAAGAGGGGTACGAGTACAGCCGGATGAAACGGTATCTACTGGCGAACTGGAAACACTTCGCCGACCGCTACATCCAGCACCGGGAGTAAGCCGACGACCCACAGCGCCCGGCGATCACCCTGGTAGCGACGCGGAACCGTCGACGGCGAAAGGTCGGACCGCTCGGAAACGCCCGTCCGTCAGTCCTTCCGTTCGACGACGTCCCCCAGCGTGTAACTGCCCGAGGAGGAGTCGGATTCCCAGTCGGTGTCCTCGGTGCCGCCGGTCGAGGTCAGCGAGACGTCCAGTTTCCGTTCGAGTTTCGTCTGGACGGAGTCGCTGGGGAGCATGTTACCCTGTTCGAGCTTGCGGATCAGGCTGGCCTTCTCGTTGAGTTCCTTCGCGAGATCCTCCTGGCTGAGGCCGGCCCCCTCGCGGGCCCGCCGGATGCGGTCGTCGTAGTCCGCCGCCAGCTCCTCGACGTCGTCGAACATGTCGCTGCCGCGGGACCGGCCGCCGCCCCCGCCACCGGACGAGCGGCTCGACCCCGTCCCACCGCCGCTGGACTGCCCGGAACTCGACGACGTCGAGTACTTGGTCGAAGTGCCCGAGGATTCCTGCTGGCGCACTTCGGTCCCGAAGTCGGTGCAGTCGCCACAGACGTCCAGTTCCGCTCCCTCGACCTTGATGGTGCTGGGCGACGACGTCTCGGCACCGCACATCTCACACTGGACCATACCCGACCGTTGGCAACGACCTCCAATAAATTGCACGCTGCCGGGAAAGAGACGTCACCCGCGCCCGGAGTCGAGGACGGCGAGCGCCGCCCGGCGGCCTGGACGCTCACTGCAGCGCCCGCCAGGCCGAGTAGAACCGCTGGAGGGCCGTGAGGTGGCCGACGACGGCGAACAGGACGAGCAGCCAGCCCACCGGCGAGAGTCCCCGGACGGTGAGGTCGACGAACGCGGCCACGACGGCGACGGCGGCGATCAGCACCAGGCGGTCGGCCCGACCCAGCACGCCGCCGTAGACCCGGTCCAGGCCGACCGCCTGGGCCTGCGTGCCGAGGTAGGAGGTCATCAGCACGCCCGTGACGGCCGCTAGCCCGAGGGCATACCGCTCGACCCCGGCCGCGAGGCCGGCAACGATGACGATGTCGGCGTAGCGGTCGACCACGTGGTCGAGCAGGTCGCCGGCGTCGCTGTCCTCCTCCAGTCGACGTGCGAGCGCGCCGTCCAGCAGGTCCAGCCAGCCGTTCATGAACACCAGCACGGCGCCGGCCAGGTACGCCGTGGGGGCGTCGCCGCCGAGGTAGAACGCGCCGGCGGCGGCCGCCGCGACGAACAACGCGACGACGCTGATCCCGTTCGGGGACAGCCCCAGGCGCTCCGTGAGGTCGACGAACGGTTCGAGTATCCTGTTCGCTGTCGGTCTGAGTTGGTCCAGTGTCATGTGTCTGGGGGTGCATCCTCCGCGTCGGGGTGCAGGTACCCGGTGAAGTCCACGTCGCCGACCCCCGGGTCGGCATCGCCCGCGACGACGGCTTCGACGTCGCGGGCGACCGCCGCCGGGTCCCGGTCGGTCGTGTCCACCTCGTGGACGCGCTCGCGGCCGTGTTCCTGGACCGCCTCCGCCAGGATCACGTCTAGCGCCTCCGATTCTGCGTTCTCCTCGACTTTGCCGTCTGATTCGCCGCGCTCTCGCAGTCGCGTCTCCAGTTCCCCGGGGTGACAGCGCAACACGACCACCAGGTCGGCGTCGAGGTGGTGCGCGAGGTGGGACTCGACCAGCAGGCCCTCTCGATTCGCGAGGCGCTCGCGGACGGCGTCCAGATCCGCGACCAGCGATCCGCGCTCGGGGTCCTCTCCGTCGTGCAGGCCCGCCTCCCGGATCAGGTCGTTCAGGTGGACGACGTCCAGGTCCGTCTCCAGCAGGTCCGCGACGGTGGTCTTGCCGGTGCCGGGGGTCCCGGTCAGCGCGACCTTCACGCGCCAATCACCTCGCCGGTCGGCGGTCGGGGCACGACGCCGGTCGGCGACCGGATCACGACCCGACCACCTCGTTGACGGCGTCGACGGCGCGGCGGGTCTCGTGTTCGGTGCCGCAGGTGATCCGGACGTGGTCCGGGAGGCCGAAACTCGTGCAGTCCCGGACGATCACGCCCCGCTCGCGGAGTTCGCGGGCGACGGCCGCCGCGGCCCCGTCGTCGCTCCCGTCCGCCGCCTCGTCGCCATCGGCCTCGCCGGACGCGTTGTCCGCGTCCTGCGCCACGTCGGCCGCGCCCACGTCGACGAGGACGAAGTTGCCGCCGCTCTCGTAGGTCGGCGCCGCGATGGCGTCGCGCATGAACTCCCGGGCCCAGCGGGCGAGGTGGACGGACTCCTCGACGTGGTCGTCGTCGCCGAGGGCGGCGAGACCGGCCCGGCAGGCCAGTTCGCCGGCCGCGAACGGCGTGTTCACCCTGGCGTAGGCGTCGGCCCACTCCCCGGGGACGAGGGCGTAGCCCAGTCGCAGGCCCGCGAGCCCGTAGGTCTTCGAGAACGTCCGGACCACGGCGACGTCGTCGCGGTCGTCGAGGAGGGTCACCGCGCTGGGCCGGTCGGTGAACTCGCCGTAGGCCTCGTCGACGACAAGGAGGGTCTCCGCGTCGGTCTCCTCGGCGACCAGCCGGACGTCGTCGACGGTCATCTCCGTGCCCGTCGGGTTGTGCGGGCTGGTCACGAAGACGACGCGCTCGCCGTCGTAGGCCGACAGCACCACGTCCGCGGCCAGTTCGAAGTCGTCGTCCTCGTCGAGGGCGTACTCCGCGACCTCGCCGTGGTGGTAGCGGGCGCTCATCCCGTAGTAGGCGAACCCCGGCGTCGGAACGAGGACCCGGTCGCCCGGCTCCAGTGTCGCCCGCGAGAGGTAGTCGATGGCGCCGTCCCCGCCGGCCGCCAGCCAGACCTGCCGGGGGTCCAGGTCCCACCGCTGGGCCAGCGCATCCCGGAGGTCCACGTGGGCTGCCTTCGGGTACTGGTGGAGACCGCTGGCGGCCTCCCGGACCGCCTCGATGGCTTCGGGACTCGGCCCGAGGGGGTTCTCGTTCGAGGACAGCGTCACGAGGTCGTCGGGGTCGACCCCGAGTTCGCGGGCCACCTCCTCGACGCCACGGCCCGTCTCGTAGGCGACGTGTCCCGACAGGTCCCGCGGCTCCATACGCGCCGAAAGTGGGTGCCGGACCTTAAGTATCCTTATCTCGGCGGTTCGCGGGGGCGTCTACGTGGAGGACCCGAACAGACGCTTGACGGCCCCCGCGCCGAGGAGGGCGAGGAGGGCGGACCCGACGCCGAACCCGGGGACGGTCCCCGAGTCCGATTCCGCCGGGGCCGGATCGAGGGCGTGGACGGCGCCGTCGATCTCGTCGCCGACGTAACACCGATTTTCGAGGACGATGGGGCCGCCCCGGGTCCCGACGTTCTGCCAGGACCAGCGCTCGTCGCCCGTCTCGCGGTCGTATCCCCGGAGCCGGTCGGTCGCAACCACCACCTCCTCGCCCGCCGGGATCGGGGCCGAGAGGATGGACGACGAGACCTCGCGGGACCACACTTCCTCGCCGGATTCGGCGTCGATGGCGTAGAGGTAGATGCCGTCCCAGGTTCCGGCGTACACCGTGTCGTTGGCCACCGAAACGGGCGCGGTGAACTTCCCCGGCTCGTCGAACGCCCACAGCTGGTCGCCCGACTCGGCGTCGAACGCGTAGACGGGGCCGTCCCCGTTCGGAACGAACACCTGGCCGTCGGCGACGGTCGTCGCCGTCCCGCCGTCGGAAGCCAGGGACCGCCGCCACTGCTGTTCGCCGGTCGAGAGGTCCAGTGCCGCGAGTTCGTCGTCGTCGTGAACGTAGACGCGGCCACCCGCCACTGCCGGGGTGTCGGTGACGAACCCGTCGGTCCGCCACTGGACCTCGCCGGAGGCCGCGTCGGCGGCGAACAGCCCGTCGTTGCCAGCCACGAGCAGGCCGTCGACCACGGTCGGTGAGACCTGGGCCCAGTTCTCGCCCGCCACGCGCCAGACTTCGTCGCCGGTCTCGGCGTCGAGCGCGTAGACGTTCCCGTCGTTGCTGCCGACGTAGACCAGCCCGTCGTACGCAGCCGGCGACGTCTGGACGGCGTCGCCCGCAGCGAACGACCACTGTTCGGTCCCGTCGGTCGCGTCGATGGCGTAGACGGTCCCCGCATCGGTGCCCGCGTACACCGTCCCCTCGCGCAACGTCGGGGGACGCATGACCAGGCCGTCCGCGTCGAACGTCCAGTCCTTCGAGACGTTGCCCAGGGCCGTGGCACCCGCCACGTGGGCCGTGTTCGCGGAGTCCGCGTTCAGTTCGGGCCAGACCGCACCGTCCTGCTGGCCCGCAACACGTCCGGCGAACAGCGACGCTGCGCCGGCGGCGAGGGCGCCCGCCACCAGCTCGCGTCGGGTCAGGGTACCGGTGCTCGGTGTCATCGAACCGAAGTACCTGACAACCGGGCAAGAATCTTCGGATTTTCCGGAACACGGACCGCACCGGCCGCGACCGTCGGGTCACCGCCGCTGGCCGGCAGCGAAGCAGGGCGCTCCAAGAGACCCGCCGTGGCGATTGGGGGCGCCGTGACCGTCGTCCCGGTTGCGGCGACGCGCGGTCACCGCCGTTGCACGCCGTGTTCGAGAACGCCGACGCCCTCGACCTCCACCTCGACGCGGTCGCCGTCTTCCAGCGGGCCGACCCCCTCGGGCGTCCCCGTCAGGATTGCGTCGCCCGGTTCCAGGGTGAGGTAGGCCGTGACCTCCGCGATCAACTCCGGGACCGAGAAGACGACGTGTTCGAACGAGGAGTCCTGGCACGTCTCGCCGTTCACCCGGAGCTGGACGCGGGCGTCCTCGGGCACCTCGTCGGGGGTGGCCAGCACCGGCCCCAGGGGCGCCGCACCGTCGAAGGCCTTCCCCCGGACCCAGTTCTGTTCGCGCCGCTGGTCGTCGCGGTTCGTGACGTCGTTCGCGCAGGTGTAGCCCGCAACGACGTCCATGGCCTCGTCGGGGTCGACGTCCCGGCACTGCTGGCCGATCACGACCGCGAGTTCCGCTTCGTGTTCGACCTGTTTGTCGGCGGGAATCTCCACCACGTCGCCGTGGCCGGCGACCGCGTTCGGTCCCTTGAGGAACAGCATCGGTCGGTCGGGGACGTCGCTGTCCATCTCGTCGGCGTGTTCGGCGTAGTTGCGCCCGACGCAGACGAGTTTGGTCGGTTCACAGGGTGGCAGGAGGTCGACGTCCGGGGGGTCGTACGTCCGGGCGCCGAAGTGGATGCCGTCGTCGTCCCACTCGCCGGTCCGGACCGCCCCGGCGGGGCCACGGAAGCGAACGCGGTGCATACGCCCCGTTTCGGGCGGGCGCAGTAGTCGTTTCTGGTCCGGGCAAGGGGAAATCGAATCCGCCAGCGGAGAGTCCAGATCGAGGAATATTTTCAATTCTGAAAGACGGTTCGATCACGATTTCGTCCTCGAATATGTCGACGAGAACTCTTCCCTCCTCGCTAGGATGGATTCGTTCAGTACCACGTATCCCGTTATCCAGTTCCACTACCATCTCGTATTCGACCGAGTAATCGGGTTCATAGATCAATTCGTCGTATCTTCTGCTTTCCTTACGACCAAGATCTAAACCAACAGGTTCTTCGTTTTGATTCGGTCCTTTAAGGATGATATGTCCACTGATAGTCGAATTCGTCCGATTTTCCACAACTACGGCCATGTAACCACCATTTGACCGACACAGCCAGCTAACAGGGCGGCCAGTGAACCAACACTACCGAGGTAGTCGCGCCGCTTCATCAATATATTGCTCAACACCAATCGTGAAATATTTTCTGACGTGAGGGCGGTACAATACGAAGGATTGTTATCCTGACACCGTACCGGAGATTGGTAGACTCGGACGTATACGGCTCTCGAAGTACGTCTTAATGCGTCGTACTTCCTTCGTACCGACCGGATAGTTACCGGACCCGGCGGGAGTTTAGCACTCTACGTCCCTAGCTAACATATGGCCGGCACGCTCGCCCGCGTCCGCGAGGACGCAAGCACCGTCGTCGGGGAGGTCGGGGAGAAGAACGTCTCCTTCATGGCCGGCAGCATCGCCTACTACGCCTTCGTCTCGCTGT
Source organism: uncultured Halobacteriales archaeon (assembly GCA_964435625.1). Classification (GTDB taxonomy): domain Archaea; phylum Halobacteriota; class Halobacteria; order Halobacteriales; family PXRE01; genus PXRE01. The sequence continues at coordinate 13,126 of CAYTAG010000052.1, forward strand.
TGCCGCTGTTGTTGCTGTTGCTGTTCGTCGCCGCGCTGGTCGACCAGGGCGGGGTGGCCCAGCAGGTGGTCGACTCCGTGACGTCGTTCGCCCCGGCGGCCGGCGAGTTGCTCGAAGGCGCCATCGAGGGCGCCCAGAGCGGTTCCAGCGTCTCGCTGATCGGTGCCGTCGTCCTGCTGTGGGGCGCCCTGAAGATATTCCGGGGGATCGACACGGCGTTCTCCGAGATTTACGAGACGGAGGTCGAGGAGTCGTTTCTCGACCAGATCCGGGACGGCCTTGTCGTCCTCGTCTCGCTGGGGCTGGCGCTGGCGGCGACCGTCGTCGCGGGCGTCGTGGTGGCCGTCTTCCCGCTCGGGCCGCTCTCGCGGTTCGTGCCGACCGCGATCCTCCTGTTCGGCCTGGCCCTGGCCTTCTTCCCGATGTACTACGTCTTCCCCGACGCCGAGGTCTCCCCGAGGGGGGTGTTGCCCGGCGTGATCTTCGCGGCGGTCGGGTGGGTGGTGCTGCAGGGCCTCTTCCAGGTGTACGTGCGGTACGCCGGCCAGTCGGAGACCTACGGCGTCCTCGGTGGCATCCTCGTGCTGGTGACGTGGCTGTACTTCGGCGGCCTCGTGCTGTTGATCGGCGCAGTCGTCAACGCGGTCGTCGAGGGCTACGCCGGCCGGCCGTCCGGGACGGAGGGCTACGCCGGCGAGCAGACGGGCGACGGCGGCGTCGAGACCCTCTCGACCGACGAGACGGCGCGGTACCTCAGTTCGCTCCGGGAGGGCCTGACGGGCCGGTACGAGGGCATGGACGAGACCGAGGCCGACGACCTCCCGTTGCCCGAGCGCGACGAGCAGGTGGAGGAGGTCCAGGTCGTCGAGGCGAACGGGAACGGCAGCGCCGACGACGGGAACGAACGGGAGGTCCGGCTCCGCTGGTGGAGTCGCTGACGGCCGGGGGAGACGCGCCGGAACGGTCGGAACCGGGTCGTCATCCTTTAAGGGCGAATCGCGAGTAGTTGGAGTCGAACCATGCAACTGACCTGGCACGGTCACTCGACCTGGCACGTCGAGGTCGGATCGACGAGCCTGCTGATCGACCCCTTCTTCGACAACCCGAAGACGTCGCTGTCGCCCGAGGAGGTCGAGGACCCGGACTACCTGCTGCTCACGCACGGCCACGCCGACCACGTCGCCCACGCGGGGGCGTTCGACTCCTGCGTGGTCGTCAGTTCGCCGGAGATCGCGGGCTTCGTCGACGACGAACACGCCCCCGAGGACACCATCGGCATGAACCTCGGCGGGACCGTCGAACTGGGCGACGCCTACGTGACAATGCACCGCGCCGACCACACCAACGGCATCAACACCGAGTACGGCCAGGACGCCGGCATCCCCGCCGGGTTCGTCATCTCGGACACGAAGCCGACCCAGGTCGCCGACGAGGACTCCACGACGTTCTACCACGCCGGCGACACCGCGCTGATGACCGAGATGCGCGACGTGATCGCGCCGTTCCTCGAACCCGACGCCGCCGCCCTGCCGGTCGGCGACCACTTCACGATGGGTCCCCAGCAGGCGGCCATCGCGGTCGACTGGCTCGACGTCGACTACGCCCTGCCGATGCACTACGACACCTTCCCGCCCATCGAGATCGACACGCAGGACTTCGTTCGCGAGGTCGACGCCACCGGCAGCGACGCCGAGGTCGTCGTCCTGGAGGGCGACGAGACGTTCGAACTGTAGTCGGTGACTACGGGCGCGACACGAATTCCTAATTCTGTGGATTAATTACAGTTGAAATAATATTTAAATACTACGTCTGGTAATGGATTTTGTATGTCTGAGGACTCCAACGGAGACGATGCCACGTTCGACCGACGATCGATCCTGCGGAACGCGGCAGCCGGCGTCGCCGGCGTCGGCGGACTCGCGCTGGCCGCCGGATCGTCCGACGCCAGGGAACTCCCGAGCAACGTCAAAATCCGGGGAGACCTCGACACGGCCGAGGTCGCTGCCCTGATCCAGAAGGACGACGGCTACGAGCCGCCGTCGACCGCAGACGATTGCGAATACGAATACAAGTGTGGCGACGGGTGTTCCGGACAGGGTGCGCACATGAGGCGGCAGTGTTGCATCGGCCTGGGCTGTGGCGACTGGGAGTGGACCGGGTACTGCTGTTGAGGTCGGTCCGGCTAGAACGGCCACCGGCCGCCGACCTTCAACTCCCGCACGTAGCCGTCCGCGAGGTCGTCCCTGACGGCCTCGGGGGACCGGCGCTCGAACGTCCGATCCTCGTCGGCGGCCGCCAGCGCGCACTCGGCTAGCTGGAACGCGACGTCGCGGAACACCCGCGGGTCGAGTTTGTCCAGCGTGTCCGCGTGGGTGTGGCCCCACCCGCGGCCGCTGGTCTCGGAGGCGGTCGTGACGAACGCCGCCGGGACGCCCTCCTGGACGAACGCCCACTGGTCGCCGTGGGGACTCACGGAATCGTCGGCCGACAGCGGCCCGCCCAGGTCGTCGGTGACGGCCTCGAAGACCGAGGCCAGCCCCGCGAAGCCCTGCGTCCCGACGCGGAGGTCCCGGGACGTGCCGGCCCCGTCGACGTTGAGGACCGCCTTCACGTTCGAGAGGTCCTGCGTCTCCGCCCAGTGGTAGGCGCCGTAGAGGCCGATCTCCTCCGCGCCGAAGATCACGACCCGGACGCGGGCGTCGAGTTCGTCGGCGGCCCGCGCGAGCAGGCGGCCCGCCTCGGTCACGAGGACGCTCCCCGCGCCGTTGTCGTTGGCGCCCTCGGCAATGTCGTGGGCGTCGAGGTGCGCGGTGAGCAACACTTCCTCGTCGGCGGTCGCGCCGTCCGGTTCGACGACGGCCTCGACGTTGCGCGAGGTCGCGGGTTCGTTGCGGCACTCGACGTCGAGGGTCACCTCGCAGCCCCCGCTGGCGTCCGACGCCCCGGCATCGGCGGTCGTTTCAGCGTACCGGGCGAGGCGCGTGCCCAGTTCCTTGCTGACGCCGACCGCGGGGATGGGTCCGGGCCGCTCGTGGTAGCCGACCTCGCCGGTCGGCGGGAGCGCGCCCTCGACGTGGTTGCGGAACACGAAGCCCACGGCGCCGCCCTCGAAGGCGCTGGCGTACTTCTCCATGCGGTGGACCCAGCGGTGGTCCTCGGGGACGTCGCTGCGGGCCATCGCGACCTTCCCCTCGACGTCCGCGTCCTCGAACTCCTCGTCGGTCCCGTACCCGACGTCGACCAGTTCGCCCGCCACAGTTCCCGCGGGGCACCCGGGCAGGGCGATCACGTCGTGGTCGGCCTCGTAGCGGCGCTCGACCGGGCCGCGTACGGACAGCGACGACGATCCGCGCCACCAACCGGGGATGGAGAACTCCTCGATGGACACCGCCGACAGGTCGGCCGTTTCGAGGGCGTCCGCGAGCCGCTCGGCGGCCTCGGCCTCGCCGGCCTGGCCGGCCATGCGGTTGCCGACGTCGACGAGGTCTTCGAGCAGGTCCCACGCGAACGTGCTCGTGTAGGCGTCGCCGACGACGTCGTCCGGAAGACGTGCCATGGTTGCACCGCGGGCGCGAGCGGCAAGAACCTGCGGGTAGCGGTCGGACGTACGGCCCCGTTCAGTCCCCGCCGGTCACGTCCTCCCGGGCCGGTTCCTCACTCGCGCCGCTGGCGCTCGTTCGCGGGGTCCAAAAACGAAAGTCGACGGGTTACTGCAGCGTCGCGTCCAGGGTGATCTCCGCGATGCTGCCGCCGGTCAGCGCCCGGGAGACCGGACAGCCCTCCTTCGCCTCGTTGGCGATCTCCTGGAACTGGTCGTCGTCGACGTCGGGGACCTGCGCCTCCGTGACGAGGTCGATCCGGGTGATGCTACCGTCTTCGAGGTGGACGCTGGCCTCGGTGGATACCTCGTCGGCGGGGAAGCCGGCCTCGTCGAGTTCGTTGGCGAAGGCCATCGAGAAACAGCCGGCGTGGGCGGCACCGATGAGTTCCTCGGGGTTGGTGCCCGGTTCGTCGCCGAACCGCTTGGCGAACGAGAACTCCCCCTCGTAGGCGCCGCTCTCGGTCGACATCGTTCCGTCCCCCTCCTGGAGCGTTCCGCGCCACGTCGCGTTGGCTTTCTTGGTCGGCATGGCTACGCTTGGGTTGGGCCACCGTAGTAACAAAAGTTGGCACTTCGGGTCGGCGGTCGGGCGGCGTTTCCGCGCGTTTCCCGGAGACGGTATCCTGGTCGACACCGCCCAGAAAGCCCCCGCGGGCTCGACCCGCCGGGGCTGGAGAGAGGCAAGCTCTCGCTGGGTCGCTCGTTGCACTCGCGGGACCCTCGCTGCGCGCCTCGCTCGCTTCGCTCGCTACGGTGCTTATCGCGCGAGACGGTCCTGCTCGCGTCGCTACGCGGGCTGCGGCTCGCTGACTCCCGCTCGCGATGCTCGCGGGAGCGTCGTCCGGGCCGGGTCGACCCCGCGGCCCCTTTCAGCCCCGCCCCGCAACCGGCAACCACACCCCTCCCCAGCCGCCCAAGTTAGGGTCACGGCGCGCGCGAGCAACGCGCGCGAGGGCCGGGGGCGGGCCGGCGGCCTGGCGGT
>CAYTAG010000053.1:0-17527 GCA_964435625.1 uncultured Halobacteriales archaeon
TCCTGGCGTCGGGGTCCTCGATGAGGTTCTGGACGATCACCTCGTCGGCGCCGACCTCGTCGGTCATCCGTTCGAGGAGCCGTCGGACCGTCGCGGGACTCCCGGAGATCGCCCGGGGCCACTCGCCGGGGTCGAGCGACTCCGGCGTCGGTTCCGGGACCCCGCCGAGTTCGTCGATGGCCTCCTCGACGGTCGGGGGCGGGCCGAAGGCGCCGCGTGCCATCCGCCGGTAGGCGGCCTCCGACGACGCCCGGAGGCGGGCCGCCTCGTGGTCGGTCCCGGCGCAGGCGACGTTGACGGCGAGCATGCTGTGGGGGTCCTCCAGGCCGGCCTCGAACGCCGAGGGCTGGAACTGCTCGCGGTACGTCTCGAACGCCTGCCGGGCGAGCGTCGGCCTGATGAACGCGGCGAAGGCGTACGGGAGGCCGAGCTCGCCTGCGATTTCGGCGCTGGACGGACTGGACCCGAGCACCCACACCTCCGGCACGCCGTCCGGCGAACGGGGGATGCGGATCTCGCCGTACGGGTGCTCGTCCGGGAACGCCCCGTAGAGGTGTTTCGCCGTCTCCTCGATCTTGCCGGCGTGGTCGTCGTCGTGCTGGTGTTGCACGGTGCCCGAACCCAGCGCGCGGTCGGCCGCCGGCATCCCGGTCGCTCGTCCGAGGCCGAGGTCGACCCGCCCGGGCGCGAGCGCGTCGAGCGCGGCGAACGTCTCCGCGACCTTGAAGGGGCTGTAGTGGTTCAGCAGCACCGTCCCCGACCCGACGCGTATCTCGTCGGTCTTCGCGGCGAGGTGCGCGATCAGCACCTCGGGGGTAGTACTGGCGATGGCGTCGGCGAGTCCGTGGTGTTCGGCCACCCAGAACCGCGAGTAGCCCGCCCGTTCGGCCGCCCGGGCGAGGGCGACGGTGTCCTCGTAGGCGTCCGTCGCGGTCTCCCCGTCCCGGACGGGCGCGATGTCGACTATCGACAGGTCCATGCACGGGGCGTACAGCGAGCGAACGGGTAAGACCGTCGGGTTCCCGCGGTGGACCGCCGGCCGGAAACGTCGTCGGGTCTCCACGCTGCACCGCCACGGGACACGTCGTCGGGGCCCCCGCGCTGCAGCCAGCGGGACACGTCGTCGGGCCCCAGGCTACACCGGGGAAGCGCCGCGTTACCGACCGTAACGCCGCTATAACTAACCGCCCGAGCGGGGTTGCTCCGTCCATGTGGCCCTGGGAGCACGTCCTGGTCGCCTACCTCGGGTACTCGCTCGTCCGTCGCGCGAGCACCATGCAGCCGCCGGGCGAGCGCGAGGCGCTTCTGGTCGCCGTCGCGGCGTTGCTCCCGGACCTGGTCGACAAGCCGCTGGCCTGGGAGTTCGGGGTCTTCGAGTCGGGGTACGCGCTCGCGCACTCGCTGCTGTTCGCCGTCCCGCTCGCGGTCGCGGCGGTCCTGGTGGGCCGGGCGACCGGCCACGGCAGGGCGGGACTGGCGTTCGGCGCCGGCTACCTCCTGCACCTCGTGGGCGACGTCGTCCCCATCTACGCCGGGACGGGCGAGTGGTCGGTCGACCACCTGCTGTGGCCGGTCGTCGTCGTCGGCAGCCCCCGTCTCCCGGCCGGCCTCGTCGCCGGCATCCGCGGGAACCTCTCGCCGTACGTCGACCGCCTGCTCGCCGTCGAGCCGACGACCTACTTCCTGGTGAAACTGGGCGTCGGCGGAGCCGCGGTCGCGCTGTGGGTCCTCGACGGTGCACCAGGCCCACGGGGGCTGTACGCCGGCGCACGCCGCACGTACTCGACGATCAAGCGGTACGCCGTCCCCGGATAGCGCGGGGACCGGCCGCCGCGTCGACCCCGCGAACCCGCTGGATTTATGTCGTGTCTTTTAAGAAATGTACTGTATGCAATCGGAGGGGACGGCGACGGAGCGCGAACGGGGGTTGTGGTACCACGTCTCGATGTCGGTCGTCAACCAGTACTGGCGGTTCTCGCTGTTGCCCGTGGCGGCGGTGACGATGGGGATGGTCGTCGCGGCGGCCTCTCACGGTCGCCAGTGGGACTGGGTGCTCTGGGCGACGACGGCCGGCAGCTTCCTGGTCGCGGACCTGGGCATGAAGTCGCTGGACCTGGCGGCGCCGGACGTCAACCTGGCGGTCGATTCGCGGATCCAGTCGGTCGTGGGGGCCGGCCTGATCGCGGTCGGGGTCCTGCTGGGGGTCGTCGTCGCCGGGTGGACGACCCGCCTGTACCTCGTCGTGGTCGTCCTGGGGGTTTTCCTCGGGCTGGCGTACAACCTGGAGTGGTTCGGCGGTCGCCTGCACGACCGCGTGTACGTCACCGGCTGGGGGAACCTCGGCTTCGTCCTCGGGTGGCTCTCGACCGTCGCGGGGTACCTCGCGCTGTCGGAGACGGTCAGTCCCGGCATCGCCGTGCTGGCGTTCGGGCCGCTGGTCTCGTTCGGGACGATGGCCTGGGTCACCCAGGACATGAAGGACGCGATGTACGGGGGCCTCGGGATCGAGCACGACCGCGAACTCGAACGGGACTACGACCGCCTCAAGCGCCGGGAACTGCAGTCGCAGTGGTACCGCGTGCTCGGGTTCGTCGCCATGGCGGTCGGCCTCTGGCTGGAGTTCGTCGCGTGACCGTCGGCACTCGACTCCCGGCGGCCGACCGGACGGAAGCTATCAGCGAACGGACCGGATTCGTCGACCGGCCTCGACGCCGGGAACCCGCCGTCTCGGTGGCCTGGAACTCGAAACGAGGACGCGCGGGGCCGAGTCATGAAAGCTGAAGAAAAAGCTTAATAATCTGTAATTTTTCGACTAGTCCGATGACCGACCAAGCTTCTTCTCGACGGTCCGGGTCCGGGGAGGCCGTCCTCCGGGCGTCGGGGGTTCGCAAGCGGTACGGGTCCCGGCTCCCGTTCACGAGCACCGAGGAGGTCCTTACGGGGGTCGACCTCCGGCTCGAACGGGGTGAGATCGTGGGGATCGTCGGCGCCAACGGCAGCGGCAAGTCGACGCTGATCGAGATCCTCGTCGACGCCCTGGCGAAAGACGCCGGGACCGTCGAGGTCTCGGGCACCATCGGCTGGTGCCCCCAGGAGCCGCGGCTGTACGACCGCCTGACCGTCGCGGAGACCTTCGACCTGTTCGGGACCGCCTACGACATGTCCGACGCCGAGGTCGATGCGGCCGTCGACCGCATGGCCGACCGACTCGACTTCCGGGAGTACCTGGACTACCAGGTCCGGAACCTCAGCGGCGGCAACCGCCAGAAGGTGAACCTCGCGGTGGCGCTGATGCACGACCCCGACGTCCTGTTGCTGGACGAACCGTACACCGGCTTCGACTGGGAGACGTACCTGGCGTTCTGGGACCTCACCGAGGATCTGGTCGACCGGGGCGTCGGCATCGCGGTCGTCTCGCACATCCTGAACGAACGCGAGCGCTTCGACGGCATCTACGAACTGGCGGACGGGACCCTGACGTGGAGTGATGCCCGTGCGTGACTTCCGGCAGGGGATGGTGGCGCACTCGCGGTCGTTCTTCCGCGAGCCGCTGAACGTCGCCCTGCTGGTCGCGCTGCCGCTGCTGGCAATCGAACTGTACAGCCAGGCGTTCGGGACTTTCCACGCGGGGATGATCGACGCACGGCTGTTGATCCAGAGCCGGGCGACCAGCGCGGAGGTGCTCGGGTACGTCACGGGCGCGATCTTCGCCACGGCGACGCTGGCCGGCGTCCTCGGGCTCTTCCAGGTGCTGAGCGCCCGCGCCGCGGACCGGCGGCTCGGCATCTGTGGCGTGTCGACCCCCGAACTGCTGGGGAGCCGACTCGCCGCCACCCTCCTCATCACGCTGCTCATCGCCGACGTCTCGCTGGTGTGGCTCTCGCTGATCACCGACGTCGCCCGTCCGCTGGTGGCGTTCGGGGCGCTGGCCCTCGCCGGCGTCATCTACGCGCTGATCGGCATGCTCGTCGGATCGCTGTTGCCAAGCGAACTGGAGGGGTCGCTGGTGCTGGTCGTCCTGGCCGACGTCGACAACGTGTTCGCCGCGGGCATCGTCGGCGACGGCGGGATCGTCGCGAAGGTGTTGCCCCTGCATTACCCCTTCGAACTGTTCCAGGCGGCCATCGTCGGCGGGACCATCGAACCCGGCCACGCCGTCTACGCGGGTGCGTACGCGCTGGTCCTGTTCGGCGTTGCGCTGCTGGCGTACCGGCGGGCCACCGCGAGGGGGTCCGCATGAGGGGCCGTCACGTCCTGGCGCTGGTGGGTAGCGGCCTCAGGCAGTACCTGCGGACGCCCGTCCTGCTGGTGTTGCTGGTCGTCCTGCCGGCGGACCTGGTCGGCGTGGTCACCCACGAGTCGACCGAGATGATCGTCCCCGTGGCGGTCCCGGGCGCCGGGACCGTCCACGAACTGTTGCCGAACGTCACGGGGGCGTTCATGGGGCCGCTGGCGGCCGGGCTGGTCGGGGGCGTGTTCGGGCTGTTCGTGATGCAACGCGCCAGGGCCGCCGACGGCCGCCTGGGGATCGCGGGGTACAGCTCGCTGGAGGTGGTCCTGGCTCGCCTGGGACTGATCGCGACGGCCTGTCTGCTGGTGACCGCGGTCGCCGTCGGAGTGTTGACGATCCAGTTCACCCCGGCGCAACTGACGTGGTACGCGGTCGCGGTGTTCCTCTCGGCGCTGTCGTTCGGCATGGTCGGCGCCCTGCTGGGGTTGACGCTGGATGGGCTCCCCGGGGTCTACGCGATGTTGTTTCTCCCCCTGGTCGACGTCCTGCTCTTCCAGAACCCGATCAGCGAACAGTCGATGCCTGGCGCGGACCTGCTCCCCGGCCACCACGTGACCCGGGCCGCCATCGACGCGAGTTTCGGCGAGGGGTTCGACGAACTGTCGCTGCTGATCGCGGTCGGGTACGTCTGCGTCCTCGTCGCCGTGACGACGGGGGCGTTCCACAGGACGGTCCGGGGAACATGAGCGACGCCGGCGCTCCAGGGAGTCCCGGGAAGGTGAACGACGCTGCCGCACGGAGGGGTTCCGGATGGACCTGACGCTGGCCGGCGTCCAGCTGTTGAACGGTCTCTCGCTGGGCGTCGTCTACCTGCTGGTCGCCAGCGGACTGTCGCTGATCTTCGGCGTGACCGGGATCGCCAACTTCGCCCACGGCGGGTTCTACATGCTCGGCGCCTACGCCGCGGTGACTGTCACGGGCCTGACCGGGAACGTCTGGGTGGCGTTCGTGCTGGCCCCACTCGTGGTCGGCGGCTTCGCCCTCGCGCTCGAACGAACCACGCTGGCCGGCAACTACGACCAGGACCCGCACGTCCACGTCCTGTTGACGTACGGGCTGTTGCTCTGTCTCAACGGCCTCGTGAAGGTCCTGTGGGGACGGACGCCACAGCGGTTCGACGCACCGGACGCGCTCTCGGGGGCGATCCCGCTGGCCGGGGACTACTCGTTTCCCGAGTACCGGCTGTTCGTGCTGGTCGTGGGCGCCCTCCTGGCCGTCGCCGTCTGGGCGACGATCCGGTACACCTCCTTCGGGCTGGTCGTCCGCGCCGGGACCAGGAACACCGACGCCCTCGAACTGCTCGGCGTCGACACGACGCGGTACTTCGGCGTCCTGTTCGCGCTCGGGTCGGCGCTGGCCGCGGTCGCCGGCGTCCTCGTCGCCCCGTTCGTCACCGTCTACCCCCACATGGGCAACGACGTCATCACGAAAGTGTTCATCGTCGTCGTGCTCGGCGGGATCGGGAGCTTCCGCGGCTCGGCGTTCGCGGCGCTGCTGGTCGGCGTCGTCGAGGTCTTCGGCCGGACGCTGGTGCCGGAACTCACGGGCTTTTTCCTCTCGCTTTTGATGCTGGCGGTGTTGCTCGTGCGGCCCACCGGGCTACTCGGCGAGTACGACGTACGCCCGGGCGAGGCGAAGGTCGTCCTCGGCGAGACCATCGACCCCCGCAGCCTGGCCGACCGTCGCGTGCTCGCGGCCGTCGCCGCGCTGGCTCTGTTGCCGCTCGGGGTCGGCGTCGTCTTCACGTCGTACCACCTCGGGCTGGTCGTGCTGGCGCTGGTGTGGGCGCTGTTCGCGCTCAGCCTCGACCTCGTCGTCGGCTACCTCGGCGTGCTGTCGTTCGGCCACGCGGCCTTCTTCGGGGGCGGCGCGTACGTGACCGCGTTCGTGACGTTGCACGCCTCGAACTCGATCCTGCTGGCGGTGGCCGTCGCGGTCGTCGTCTGTGGCGCCCTCGGGTGGCTGCTGGGGGTCGCCTCCCGGCGGCTGGACGGCATCTACTTCGCCATCGGGACGCTGGCGTTCGCCGTCGCCGTCCACCAGGCGTCGTTCGTCTTCCCGGGGCTGACCGGCGGCAGCGACGGCATCGGCGTCCCCGTGGTCCGGCTGCTGGGCGTCGAACTGCTGGACACGACCCGGGTCTACTACCTCGCGCTGGCAGTCGTCGTGGCGACCTACGGCGCGCTCGTGCGGGTGCTCGGGTCGCCGTTCGGGTACACGCTCCGGGGCATCCGCGAGAGCGAGGATCGCATGCAGGCGTTCGGGTGCGAGACCGCCGTCGTCAAGCGGCGGACGTTCGCGCTGTCGGGGGCCATCGCCGGGGTCGCGGGCGTCCTCTTCGCCACCTACCAGCTGTACGTCAGCCCCACGACGCTACACTGGACGACGTCGGCCATCGTCCTCGTGGTCGCGCTGCTGGGCGGGCTCGGGACGCTGTACGGCCCGATGATCGGCGCCGCGGGGTTCATCGGCGTCCGGGAGGTGCTGTCGTCGTACGTCCTGGACTGGGAGCTACTGCTGGGCGCCGGCGTCGTCGTGGTCGTGCTCGCGGCGCCGCGCGGCGCCGCGACGCTGGTCGAACGGCTGCTGGACGGTCCCGAAAACGACTCGACCGCGCCGGACGACCCCGGCGCCGGGCCGGCGGGCGAGCCACCCCCAGGGGAGGTGACCGACCGATGAGCGACCCGTTGCTCGCGGCGACCGGACTGGTGAAGACCTTCCCCGGCGTCCGGGCGGTCGACGGCGTGTCCCTGACCGCCGACGCCGGCCGCATCCAGGCCATCGTCGGCCCGAACGGCAGCGGCAAGAGCACCGTCCTCGACCTGCTGGCCGGCGTCCACGAGCCGACCGCCGGCCGGATCCGCCTTGACGGCGTGGACGTCACCGACGAACCGCTGTGGACCGTCGCCGCCCGCGGCGTCGTGAAGTCCTTCCAGCAGTCGAACGTGTTCGACCACCTCGCGGCCGCGGACAACGTCAGGGTCGCTCGCTGGCTCGCCCGGGGGGACGCCGAGTACTGGACCGACCTCGAACGCGCGGTCGGCCCCGTCGAGCCGTACCTCGAACGCGTCGGCCTGGCGGGCAAGCGGGAGGCGATGGCCCGGGACCTCAGCTACGGCCAGCGGCGGTTGCTGGAGTTCGCGATGGTGCTCGCGACCGAGCCGCGGGTCGTCCTGCTGGACGAACCGACCGCCGGCCTCAGCGAGGACAACCGTGAGCGCGTCGAACGCATCGTCGAATCGATGGCCGACGGACGGGCCGTCGTGCTCGTCGAGCACGAACTCGACACCGTGGCCCGCCTGGCCGACGACGTCAGTCTCTGTCACGACGGCTCGTTCGTGGCGACGGGGACCTACGAGGACCTCCGCGCCGACCCGCGCGCCAGGCGGCTGTACTTCGGGGGTGAGGCGAGTGTCTGAGCGCTCCGAAGGGGGGACGGCGCTGTGCATGGACGGCGTCGACGTCTACTACCGGGAGCGACGGGTCCTGTTCGACGTGTCGATCACCGCCTGCCGGGGCGAGTGCGTGACGGTGGTCGGGCCGAACGGCAGCGGGAAGACGACGATCCTCAAGGCGGCCATGGGCGTGGTCGCCCCGGCGGCCGGCCGGGTCGAGGTGTCCGGCACCGACGTCACCGGCCGCGCGCCACACGAGGTCGCCCGCGAGGGCGTCGCCTTCGTCCCGGGCGACCGGCAACTGTTCGGGCGGATGACCGTCCGCGAGAACCTCCGGCTGGGCTGGATCGCCGGCGGGCGGTCGACCCCGTTCGAGGAGCGCTACGGGGCGGCGATGGAGTGGTTCCCGACCCTCGACGGCCTCGGGGGCAAGAAGGCGGGGACGCTCAGCGGCGGCCAGCAGCAGATGCTCGCCATCGCCCGCGCGCTGATGGCCGGCCCCGAGGTGCTCCTGCTGGACGAACCGACCGAGGGGCTGGCGCCCTCGCTGGTCGACGGACTGGTGTCGCGGCTGGAGGCCATCAACGACGCCGGCCGGACGTTGCTCGTCGTCGACCACGACGTCGAGCGGATGCGGGACCTGGGCGACCGCACCCTGGTCGTCGACCGGGGGCGGGTGTTCGACTTCGAGGCCAGGGACGGGGTGTTCGAGACGTCCCCGGTGGCTGGGGGGCGGCCACCGGAGCGCGACCAGTCGGGGACTGCGCCGGCCCGCGATTAGTACCGTCCTAAGTGTGGACCGGCTAGCAGCCGAAGGGGCTTCGCTCGGCCGGTCGTACCCCCGCCTGGTGGAATGAAAGGCGAGGGCGGTTCGACGAACCCCGGGGACGCAAGCACCGCAACGAACGGAGCGAAGCGACGTGAGTGAGGAGCGCAGCGAGCCGCGGGAGTCGAACCGCCCGAGGGCTTTCTTGGGGCACTGTTCAGATTAGCCGGTTCCACTGGCCGGACCACCTCGAAAGCCCCCCCGCGCGCTCTCCTTAGGTTCGACAACAACAGCCAGAAAGCCCTCGGGCGCTCTCTGCGGACATCACGTGCCCAGCACCAGCCAGAAAGCCCCCGGGGCGCTTCGGTCGCGCGCCTCGCTGCGCGCCTCGTCGCTCCTTCGCTTCGCTCAGTCGCGCCTGCGGTGCTTGCATCGTCGTGCTTCCCGAAGCGCCCCGGCCCCTTTCAGTCCCGCCCGGCGTGGGTCGTGCCGGACACCAACGCGTTGCCGGGCGTGCCGGCCACCTTCGCGTGCGGTGGTGCCGGCCACCTTCGCTAATCTGAACAGTACCCTTTCTTGGCCCCGTGGGCGTCACAGTGCCAGCAACACTATCCAGAGCAGACCTGGAACGGTACTAGACGCGGTCGGTCTCGACCGCGAGGTCAACGCCGTCGACCGGCGCCAGCGAGAGTTCCGCGCGGAGCGAGGGGCGGTCCCCGACGGGGTCGAGCGTGGCCGTCCGGACGACGGCCGCGAGCAACACCCGGAGCATCTCCAGCGCGAACGACCGGCCCGCACACTGGCGCCTCCCGCCGCCGAACGGGAAGTAGGCGAACCCGGGCCGCGACGTCGACCCGAGCCACCGCTCGGGGTCGAACGCCGTCGGCCGGTCGAACAGGGCCGGATCCCGGTGGACGTTCCAGATGGGCACCCAGACGCGGGCGCCCGGCTCGAGGTCGTACCCGGCGACCTCGACCGGGGACGCGACCTCCCTGAACATGGTGTAGATCGGCGGGTACAGCCGCAGGGTCTCGGAGATCACCGCGTCCAGGTACTCCAGGTCCGCGAGTCGGTCGGGCGCGAGGTCGCCGTCGAGGTCCTCGACGGACGACCGGAGGCGGCGCGCGACGTCCCCGTTCCGGGCGAGGGCGTCACACGCCATCGCGGCGGCGACCGCCAGCGGTTCCAGCGCCCCGAGCATGATCGTCGCCACCTCCGAGACGACCACGGCTTCCCCGGGTGCGTCCGTGCCCGCGACCGCCTCGCGCAGTCGGCCGATGGGGGCGTCCTCGTCGCTTTCCGCCAGGATGGCGGTGAAGAGGTCCTCCAGCCGCGTTACGGCCCGGCCGAACCGGCGGTTGGTCCCCGTCGGGACCCGGTCCCACAGCGGGAGGAGTTCGCCCAGCGCCACCTGCCGCGGCGCGTGCTTCTCGCTGATCGCGTCGATGATCCCCCCGAGGTCCTCGACCTCCACGGAGTCGGTGCCGAAGACGACGGCCTCGAACGCCTCGAACAGTAGCGACCGGAACAGGTCGTGGACGTCCCGGACGGTGCCGTCGGCCCGTTCGAAGGCGGCCGTCGTCGCGTCGACGACGGCGTCCGACCGGGCTTGCAGGGCGTTCCGGAGCGGCGGACCCTGCCAGGGCGCCCGGAGGGCCAGCCCCAGGGAGTCGTCGTAGTCGACGTCGTAGCCGAGCGCGCCCGAGAACTGTTCGCGGAGCAACTCCGGCTTCCGGAAGGCCCGGTGCTCGGTCACGAGGACGGTCTCTATCGCGTCGGGGTCCTGGACGACGTAGATCGTCTCCGGCCCCGCCGACGCGGCCACGACGCTGGCGTCGAACTCCCGGCAGCGGGCGCCGAACGCGAGCGGGTCCGTCAACTGGTGGGCGTTCCCGAGGATCGGCAGGCCGGCCGGCCCCGGCGGGTCCGTGCTCGACATTCGTGTCAACTCAACTCACGTGTCGAGTAATAAATGTATGCAAATCGTTGTCAACGTCGGATACCGCCGCCGGCGCACCCGCCATGGTCGGTCGCCGCCGTCGAACGTCGATTGCGAGGGCTGGATCAGGTCCGGCGTCGGCGGACCGCCAGCGCCATGAGCGCGCCGACCGCGGGCACGCCCAGCCCGACGATGGGGATCAGGTTCGTCGACGACTCCGCGTCGTCGCCCTCGGGCGCGTACTCGATCCCCGCGGCGTCGGCGTACATCACCAGCGCCTGCAGGGCCGCCGCCTGGGTGAAGATCGTCAGGCTGTACTCGTAGGTCCGCCAGAGCATCGGCTTGCCCCGCGCCCAGGAGCCGTCCGCGCGCTGGGCGTCGAGCAGGAACTGGATGCCGGCCTGGACGGCGGGGTGGCCGGGGTCGGTCCCGGCGGCCAGCAGGGTCTGTAGCCCCCAGGCGGTGTGGGTCGGCGAGGACCCCTCCGGACCCCAGCTACCGTCGGGGTTCTGCCTGGCGATCATGCCGGAAACGGCGTCACGGATGGCCGGGTCGTCCCGGGGGACGCCGACGTCGACCATCGCGCGGACGGCCCGGCTGGTCCCGTAGGTGAATCCCTCCCCCCAGACGCCTCCCCAGAGCCCGTTTGCGTCCTGGTTCCGGCGGTACCACTCGACTGAAGCCCGGACCGAGGCGTTGTTCTCGACCGTGTACCCGTTGTCGGCCAGCGCCATCAGCGCGTGCCCGATGACGTCCGGCGACGGGTCTTCGGTTTCGTACGAGGACTCGAACAGCGACTCCATGAGTTCGACCGTTTCCTCGTTGCGCTCGGACGTGGGTGCGGTGTACCCCGTCCAGCTTCCGTCGTCGAACTGTGCCCTGAACAGCAACTGCACGTCGTCCTCGACGACGGAAGACCCGTACGGTGACAGCGCCGAGACGGCGACGGCCGTGTCGTCCCAGTCGACGTACACGTACGGCTTGTACCCCCAGCCGTCACCCTGGACCGCCCGGAACTGCAGCGGCCAGCGATCCAGCGGCGGATTGCCCTCCATCCGGTCGAGCGGCGCGATCCGGCCATCGTACAGGTACAGCGCCCCCTTCTCGACGGATTCGTTGTGCCGATCCACCCCGCTCATCCGGAGCGCCCGGATCGACCAGGCCGTGTCCCACAGCGGGATGCGGAACACGGTCATCCGCCCGTTGTCGGCCTTGCGCTCCTCGGACAGGAACTCTCGCGCGAGCCGGATTTCCCGGCCGGACGGGTCGTAGCCCTGCTCGTACAGCGCGACGGGCGCCAACACCGTGTCCGGGACGACGGCCCAGGCACCGGTCGGAATCCGTCGTTTCAGGAGGATCGTCTCGGCGTCCTCGAGGAGGCTGGACTCGTCGTCCCCGTAGCGTTGCTGGACGATCAGCATCGAGACGGCAAGCGACGTGTCGATGTTCGAGGGGACCCTATCGACCAGGTGCTCGCCGGTCCGGTTGGGCGCCGGCGGCATCTCGCCGAGTTCGTCAATCGGCGGTTCCACGCCCTCCTTGTGTGAATCGTACAACAGGGACAACGCCCGGAGCCGATACCGGGCCCGCTCCATTGTCGTCTCCCGGAACAGGTCCTCGGCGTCGTACCGGTCCGAGACCAGGGCGGTGAGCGCACGGACCTTCTTCGAGGGCGTCCTGACGGCCGATCCGGTCGGTTCCAGCGAGAAGTTCAACCGCTCGTTCTCCCGGCGGACGTCGGCGATCACCTCGCCGTAGTCCTCGTCCTGTTGTTCGAGCAACAGGATGCCGGCGAAGTTGGCGTCAGTGTCGTTCCACCCGCCGCCCGGCCGCCGTTTGGAGAGCACCCACTCGGTGGCGAGGCTCTCGTTTTCCGGGTCGACGTCGAGGTGGTCGAGCATGAGCGCGTAGTAAAGCGTCTGTCGGACGTTGACGGACTCGTTTTCGCCCGCGAAAAGCGGCGACTCCCACCGCCCGCTGGGGTCCTGCTCGGAGAGGAGGTGTTCCCTCGACTCCGTTATCGCCGTCCGAACCTCCGATTCCCGCCCGTCGTCCTGCTCGACGGCCCCGACCGCCCCCACGAGGACCTGGCTCGACGCCAGAAGCGCGACCACGAGGACCGTCGCGACCGATCGGTTACCCATGCGCCCGAGATACCCCCGAGCGTTACTTAAGTATTCCGAACAGAATAACGATCCAACCATTTTCGAACCGCCGGACGGGAACCGCGGGACGCCGACCGCCGGGTGGCTGGATCGACCGTCTCGTCGTCGATCTCCCTGTCTTCGGGACGCGAATCCCGCCGCCCGCCGACGCGATGGGTCCGCCGGGACGTAGAAAAGAACCGAAAAGTTCATTCGAATAATAATAGTAAGGTATTTACATTAGTTTGCCAATAGGTTGTGGAGAAGATGGACACGCGTCGCGCATTCGGTCGACGGCGGTTCCTGACGGCAGGTGGCGGGGTGGTGGCCGGTTCCACGCTCGCGGGCTGTCTGACGGGGGGTACCGACGAGGTCACTATCGGGTGGCTCCACCCGCTGTCCGGACAGAACGCGGGCATCGGGGAGGAGCAACGCCTGGGGGCGAAACTGTTCACCGACCAGGTCAACGGCGCCGGCGGGATCGACGGCAGGGACGTCCGGAGCGTCCACGAGGACACCCAGGACGACCCCCAGACCGGCAAACAGAAGGCGCGGAAGTTGATCGACTCCGAGGGTGTCGACCTGCTGGCCGGGGGGTTCTCCAGTTCGGTCGTCCTCTCGGTCATGCAGTACTCCGACAAGCAGAACGTCCCGTACATCTGTTCGGGGGCGGCCAGTTCGATCACGCGGGGGAACTGCCGGTCGACGACGTTCAACGTCGTCAGGCGGACGACTCAGGCCGCCAACACCATGGTTCCGTGGGCGGTCGAGGAACTCGGGTCGGACTTCTGGTTGCACTACCAGAACTACGTCTGGGGCCAGAGCGGCCGGGACTCGGTCCAGTCAGCAGCCGACGCCCTCGACGGCGCCAACGTCGTCGACGTGACCAGGACCAGTTCCGGGACCAGCGACTTCTCGGCGTACGTCTCCCAGATCGCGTCCTCGGACGCCGACTGGGTGTACGTCCAGTTGCTCGGCAGCGACGCGGTCAACTTCGTCAAGCAGGCCGACAACTACGGCCTCACCGACGACGTCGACCTGGTGCTGGCCGGCGCGAACTCGACGAAGCTTTTCCGCAACGGCGCCGGCGACGCCGCCGTCGGCAACTACACGCTCGTGAAGTACGACCAGGACCACGACTCGGCGGCCAACCGCGAGTTCGTCTCCGACTACCGGGAGAAACACGACGCCGCCCCGTCGTTGCTGAGCTGGGGGGCGTGGGTCTCCGGGAACATGTACCGCGGGGCCGTCGAGGAGGCCGGCTCGACGGACGCCGACGACGTCGTCTCGACGCTGCCGGACGTCGAGTTCGACACCGGGATGGGGACCGGCTCGTTCCGGGAGTGCGACAACCTCCTGGCGTTGCCCAGCTTCGTCGGACAGTACACGGACGGCAACGACGCGGCGTTCCCGGGGTTCGACGTCCTCGAACGGTACGACCCCGGGGACGTCATGCTCTCCTGTGCGGAGGCGGGCTGCTCGAAGTGACGACCGCGGACGGCGAATCGGCGCCGTCTCGGACTACTGTTCGATGGTACAGGTCCACTGGCAGCAACAGGCACAGACGGGAATGCAACAACACGGACTCGAGCAGTAACAGCCGCTCATCTCGGCCGGCCCGTACGTGATGCGGTCGCCGTCGCGCTGGTGGATCGCGAAGGCGGCGTCCGCCTCGGGGTCGACGCCGACGACCAGTTCGCCGCCCTCGACCGAGGCGGTGTACGACAGCACTCGGTCCCGCTCGCCGTCGGTCCCTCCGGTCACCACGACGTCGTCGTCGGCGGACGGGTCGAGGTCGAGTTCGTCGACCGACGACGTCTCGATGACGCCGTCGGCGGCCAACTCCTCCAGCAGGGCCGGATCGTCGGCCAGGGCCGTCCGGACCGCGTCGGGGTCGATCCGGGGAAGTTGCTCGGCGTCGATGCCGTCGGCGTTCGCGGCGCCCGCCACTCCGGCCGTCGCAGCGAGGCCGGCGCCGGCGTTCTTCAGGATGGTTCGTCTGTTCATCGGTGTCACGGCGCGTTACCGCCGCCGGAGAAAGAACGTCAGTTTATTTAAATCCTCTAGATAAGATTTACAGTTATTCCACTCGTCTCCGGACGAACACCGCTCGGCAGGTACTCGCGGCTCAGGCGCTGTAGAACGTCTCCGCGAGCGCGTCGCCGCGGTCGAACCGGTCGGCGTCCAGCCCCGAGACGTCGACGATGGTGTACTCGTTGCCCTCGGCGGCCTGCGCGAACTCGTCGACCTGGGTCGTCGTCTCGAACCCCTTCAGCTGGGCGGTCAGGCCGTCGCGCTCGACGGAATCGCCGGAGCCGTGGACGTCGACGGCCGGGTCCTGCGAGAGGTCGGCGATGGAGGAAGCCTCCTGGGTGAGGTCGATCCGGACCCGGTCCAGGGAGGTGAACGAGAACGCCTCGAAGTCGAACTCCAGTTGCAGGCCCGAGGCGTCCTTCGGGACCTCGAAGACGACGTCGCCGCGGACGGTGCGGGAGCGGACGCCGGGACGACCGTCACCTACGACGCGGGGCCGGTCACGGCGCGGGCGACCGTCGGGGACTACGTGGCCGTGATCCCGGAGGTCGCCGGCAGCGCTCACGTTACCGGCCGGAGCGAGTTCGTGCTCGATCCCGGGGACCCGCTGCGCGACGGGTTCCTGCCGGGGTAGGTCAAACGCCTCTTGGAGTCTCCTGAAGCCACTTACCGGTCGCCGAAGAAGGAGCGGACATGGAACGGCGAGAGCTACTGGCTGCAGTCGGCGTCGGCATCGCGGGGTTCGCCGGCTGTCTCGAGGACTCGACGGCCCCTGGGTCCGGGGAGACGCCCGACGCGGGAACGGACGAACCGCCCGATAGCGACACCGACGAGCCGACCGACTCCTCGACTGACGCACCCGCGGGCACCGGGACAGTCCGGGACGTACTCGTGACGCCGGAGGTCGTGGCGCTGGACTCTCCCGACTCGATCGGGACGTTCGGCAGTCGGGAGCAGCAGTACGTGGTCGCGACCGTGGTCGCGGACGGATCGTCCGGTCCGGCCGCCGAGGAGTTCGCGCTGACGGCGGACGGCGAGACCTACGCCGCCGGGACGGAGATCGCGGAGTACGCGGATGTCCTGACCGACCGCGGTCGGCCGTACTCGCCGGCCGAGAACCCCGAGGGCTGGATCGCCGTCCAGGTTCCGAAGCCGCTGGACGTCGAGGAGGCGGCGATCACCTGGCCGGACGGCGAACGCGCGCTGGGCGAGGAGGCGCTGGCGCGACTGCGGCGACCGCCGACCACCTTCGAGGTACGGTCGTTCGACGTGCCGGAGACCGCGGCAATCGACGAGACGATCACCGTCCCGGTGACGGTCGAGAACCGCGGGGACGCCGCCGGGACGTTCGTCGGCGCGCTCAACCTCGTCCAGCCGCTGTACGCACCCGAGGGTTCTATCCGGCTGGACGTCCCAGCCGGCGAGACCGGGACGTGGGAACGCGAGTTCGAGGTCGACGCCAGCAGGTACCCCGAGGGCTCGTCGATCGGGTTCCGGCTCAAGTGGCGCGACGATAGCCTGGATCGCACCGTCGAGGTTCGGGGCGAGGACGACGCGTAGCTACGCGCTGTAGAACGTCTCCGCCAGCGCCTCGCCGCGGTCGAACCGGTCGGCGTCCAGCCCCGAGACGTCGACCGTCGACGCCTGGCCATCCGCGACCAGTTCCGCGACGACCTGGCCCGTGGCGGGCGCCTGCATGAACCCGTGGCCGGAGAACCCGGCCGCGGTGACCAGACCCTCGTGCTCCTCGATGATCGGGTGGTGATCGGGCGTCATGGCGTACAGGCCCGCCCACCCATCGCGGACGGTCGTTCCCTCGCCAAAGTAGCCGGCCACCTCGGCGGCCTCGGCCAGCGCCCGCTCGGCCCAGGCCTCGTCGTACCCGCGGTCGAAGGCGTCCGGGTCGGCCGCCGACGCCTCGGGGTCGGCCGGGCCGGCGGCCTCGTGATCGGCTGGATCGGTCTCCGGGAAGTGCCCGCCGACCTTCGCCAGGCCTCCGCGGTCCGGCCGGAAGTACGCCCCCGAGTCGAGGTCGGTCACGAACGGCACCGACAGCGGCACCTCCGTTCCGGGGTCGACCACCAGCAGTTGTCGGCGCTCGGCCCGGATCGGGAGGTCCCGGCCGGCCATCGCCGCGACCTGGGGTGCCCAGCCGCCGGCCGCGTTCACGACGAAGTCGGCGTCCAGGCGGCCGTCGTCGGTCCGGACGCCCGCGACGTGGCCGTCGTCGTCCTGCTCGATCCCGGTGACCCGCGTCCCGACGCGGAAGGCTGCGCCCTCGCGGGCCGCCGCGAGCGCGAACCCCTGGAGCGCCCGCTCGGGGTCCGCGAAGCCGTCGGTCGGGCAGTAGGTGGCGCCGACGTACCGGTCGGCGTCGAGTTCGGGGCAGTGCTCGCGGGCCGTCTCCGGCGAGACGAACTCGCTGGGGACGCCGTGGTCGGCGTGGATCTCGGTCGTCTCGCGGATGCGCTCGGCGGTCCCTTCGGTCCGGGCGAGGTAGAGGTAGCCCGACCGGTGGTAGTCTATGTCGACGCCGAACTCCTCGTCGAAGGACGCCCAGACGGGAATGCTCTCCGTGGAGAGGCGGATGCTGACCGGCGTGCTGAACTGCGCGCGGATGCCGCCACCGGCCCGGGGGGTGCTGCCGGCGCCGATGCGGTCGCGTTCGACGACCGTGACCTCGATTCCCCGGCGGCGGAGGTAGTAGGCGCTGGCCAGTCCGACGATGCCCCCGCCGACGACCACCACGTGCATGCACGGTGGTTCGCACGGGTGCGGTTAAAGGTGTGGCCGCCTGGCGGAGTGGGTCCCGTCGTGTGGCGACCGGACTTCGGCACCATCCAGTCGGCGGATCGTCCGGCGTTCTCTAGCCAGCCCATCGTCGGACGGGGGCGCGCGCGAGCAACGCGCGCGAGGGCCGGGGGCGGGCCGGCGCCCTCGGCGGGCGGGCGCCGGCCC
>CAYTAG010000054.1:0-11319 GCA_964435625.1 uncultured Halobacteriales archaeon
GTCGGAGATCGCGATGTTCTCCCTGTCGGCCCACCAGATCGACGCGATGGTCGAGGAGGGCAAACGTGGCGCGCGCGCGGTCAAGTCCCTCAAGGAGGATCCCCACCGGTTGCTCGTGACGATCCTGGTCGGGAACAACCTCGTCAACATCACGATGTCCTCGATTTCGACGACCATCGTCGGCTTCTACCTCGACGCGGGCACGGCGGTGCTCGTCTCGTCGTTCGGCATCACGTCGATGGTCCTGCTGTTCGGCGAGAGCGCACCGAAGTCCTACGCCGTCGAGAACACCGACTCGTGGGCCCGGACCGTCGCTCCCCTCCTGAAGATCGTCGGGAAAGTGCTGTGGCCGCTGATCACCCTGTTCTACTACTTGACGAGAACCGTGAACAAGGTCACCGGCGGGAGTTCGTCCATCGAGTCGTCGTACGTCACCCGCGACGAGATCCGGAATATGATCAAGACGGGCGAGCGCGAGGGCATCCTTGACGAGGAGGAACGCCAGATGATCCAGCGCACCCTCCGGTTCCAGAACACCGTCGCCAAGGAGGTGATGACGCCCCGCCTCGACATGGAGGTTATCTCCGGAGACGCGACCGTCGAGGAGGCAATCGAGGAATGTATGGAGTCGGGCCACGCCCGCCTGCCGGTCTACGAGGGGAGCCTCGACAACGTCATCGGCGTCTTCGACGTCCGCGACCTGGACTCCGACGCCGCCGACCTCGAAGTGGGTGACGTCGTCAAGCCGACGCTGCACGTCCCCGAATCCAAGAACGTCGACGAACTCCTCTCGGAGATGCGCGAGAACCGGCTGCACATGGTCATCGTCGTCGACGAGTTCGGTGCCACCGAGGGCCTCATCACGATGGAGGACATCGTCGAGGAGATCGTCGGCGAGATCCTGGGGGGTGGCGAGGACCACCCCATCGAGGTCGTCGACGACGCGGAGGTGCTGGTCCGCGGCGAGGTCAACGTCGACGAGGTCAACGAGGCGCTGGACATCGACCTCCCCGAGGGCGAGGAGTTCGAGACCATCGCGGGGTTCATATTCAACCGCGCGGGCCGCCTCGTCGAGCAGGGCGAGGCGTTCGACTACGAGCACGTGACGCTGCGGGCCGAACAGGTGGACGACACCCGCATTCAGAAAGTCCGGGTGGCCGTCGACCGCCCCACCGTCGATCCGGTCGAAGAGGGGTCGCCGGCCGGTGAGGGCGACCTCGATTGACCCGTCGTCCCAGCGGCCGAGGCGCCGAACAGGTGCCTGGCCCCCTGTGGAGGCCCCACGTCGACGGATAAGCGTCACGCCTTCCGAGGACGATCCCCTGCACTCGGCTGCCGCGATCCCGGATCAGTGAAAACCATTAGGGGATCTGCAGGCGTACCCTCGCCTATCGAGTCATGTACGAGAACGTCCTCCTCCCGTTCGACGGCAGTGAGGGCGCCGCTACGGTGCTCCATCACGCCAGCGAACTCGCCCACTGGGCCGACGCTACCATCCAGGTGCTCTACATCGCCGACTCGACGCGGGACAGCGTCACCGTCGTCGACGGCGAAACCGTCGACGCGCTCGAACGAAAGGGCGAAGAGGTCGTCGAGGAAGCCGCGAAAACGCTGGACACGCTCGGGGTGTCCTACGAGACTGACGTCGTCCAGGGCAACCCGGCCCCGACGATTGTCGAGTACGCCGAACGCTACGACCAGGATCTGATCGTCATGCCGACCCACGGCCGCGAGGGACTCTCGCGGTACCTGATCGGCAGCGTCTCCGAGAAGGTCGTCCGGCTCTCGTCGGTTCCCGTTCTCACGGTCCGCATGCAGCCCGACGAGACGCTGGAGTTCCCCTACGAGGACGTTCTCGTCCCGACCGACGGGAGTGACGCCGCGACGCACGCTGCCGAGCACGCGCTCTCGCTCGCGGCGTCGCTCGATGCAACCGTGCACGTCCTGTCGGTCGTCGACGACGGTGCACTCGGAGCGGACGTCCGGTCGACGACGTCCGGCACGGAAAGCGAACAGGTGGCGACCGACGCCGTCGAGACCGTCGTCTCGGAGGCCGAAACGCGGGGTGTGACCGATACCGTCAGCCACGTCGAACACGGAACGCCCGTCGAGGAGATCCTCGACTACGTCGAATCGAACGACGTACACGCCGTCGGGATGGGGACGACGGGGAGACGTGGCACGGATCGCATCCTGCTGGGCAGCGTCGCCGAAAAGACCGTGCGCTCGGCACCGGTCCCCGTCGTGACCGTCGCGGACTCGGAGTAACGCGGGGGCTGGCGAGGTGGTCGTCCGCCGCCCCCATCGGGGCCGGATCGTCCCGTTCGTCGAGGTCCCGTGATTCCCATCCCCAGGTCGCCCCGGCGGTCAGTACTCCTCGTAGGCTAGCGTCATGATCCACTGCGAGAAGGCGTCGCTGTTGGGGTCGACCTCCTCCTCGCCGATGAACGGCGAGAGTTTGTCCCCGGCCATCAAAAGCGAGAAGTCCAGGTCCCGCGGCGCGGGGGTCAGGTAGTAGGTGTTGTGGCCCTCGTAGACGGCCTCCTCGCGCTGGATGAGCCCCTGCTCGGCCAGCGAGTCGACGATCCGGCTGCCCTTCCGGGAGGAGACCTCCAGTTCCTTCCAGAAGTCCGACTGGTGGATGCCACCGGTCTCGCGGATCAACTCCAGCCCGCGGCGCTCGTCCTCCGAGAGGTCGGCCTCGGCGTCGGCGACGCTCATACTCCTACCACGTCGACCGGTCGGTTTAAAGTTGCTCCTCCGGACGCGCCACCGCCTCGACGGGGACGTACTCGGTCGTGCAGGGCGGACCGTCCGCGAACTCGTAGCGGGCGGTGCCGTCGTCGGACAGCGCCAGAAGCGACGACGACCGCGTCCCGAAGTTCGCTTCCTCGCGGTGGACGCAGACCCCGTACTCGTGGTCGCTCACGACGTCGGCGGCCCGGTCGAGCCAGGCGTCCGCGGACTCGCCCGGCTCCGGTTCCAGGGCCGCCCCGAGTCGCCGGGCATTGTGGGCCTGCCGCTCGCCGGCCTCGGCGCGGTCGGGCGGAATGGCGAACTCGCCGTCGGCGCCGACGTTGACGACGACGTGGACGCCCGGCTGGAAGTTCCGCACCGAGAGCGCGCCGTCGTATTCGAGGTAGACGGCGGCTACCTCGTCGGCCACCACGAGGTTGAAGCCGGCGTAGTCGTGCTCCTGGGCCTCCCGTTCGACGAACCGCGCGGCGTCCTCCGCCGAGCGGTGCCGTAGCGCCTCACGTACCAGCAGACCGCGCGAGCGGTCGCCCCCCAGGTCGACCCAGCGGTTCGTGATCGCCGCGAGAAGTCCGTGCTCGTTGTAGCCGAACCAGGTGCCGCCGGCCTCGCGGTCCCGCGGCGCGACGACCCAGGGGTCCGCTTCGAGGAGGGTGGGCGGGTCCGAGGGCCGGTCCAGCAACTCGTCGCGGTTGGCCGCTGCGACGACCGGCGCGTCGGCGAACACCTGCCAGGCGAAGACGAGCGTGCACACGAACCGGGGTAGGGGCCACGGGGGTTTAAATGCCGCTTCGCCGGGAAGATCGAGGGAGACACTGCCTGCCGAGAAAGTTCGTCGGCACGTCACGATGGTGCTCTCCAGTCGCCAATTCCGAATGATCCTCAGGGGGTCGGTCGAACGCCTGGACGACGTGCTTCCACCGCTTCGATCAGTCGAGACTAGCCCGAAAGATTCCGCCTCACGGCGACAAGTTTCAAGGTACCTATCCGTGAGAGTACGACCGATGAGCGGGGCACCGGACTGGCACGGGGAGCTTCTCGCCCCCTACATCGCGGAGAGCGAAACGGTTCACACCGCGTACCTCGAGAAGCCGCCCGAGGAAGACTCCAGGGAGTCGAAGTCGACGGTGGCTACGGACGGCCGACTGGTCCGTCTCTCGGTAGGGGCGAACGAGGAGACGGTTACCTGCGTTCCGTATTCGCAGGTGTCGTCCGCGACGGTGACGACGACCCACGGGGCCGACCGGGACCCCGCCTCGCTGGCAGTGGGCATCCTCTTCTGGCTTCTGGGACTCGGTGCGCTGTTCGTCGGGACGCCCAACGAAGACCTCGTTTTGCTGATGCTCATGCTCACGGTCATTTCGATTGGCTTGGGGACCGTCTTCCTGGTGCAGGGCCTCCAGTCCGAGGACGGAGAGGTGAAACTCGTTCTCGAAAGCGCCGACGGCGAGACGGTTTATTCGACGACCCTGCCCGAGGAGCGGTCCGACTTCGCCGAGACCGTTTCTCGGCTCGTCGGAGCCACCCACCGGCGTCCCTAAACGTGTCGAATTTCAGTAAGTCGGCGGAGTGACTTGCTAGGCCGTTCCAGTTTTGAAATTGACTTCAAGCTATCGCGACGACTGATCCGATAACTAAATCAATCGTATCACGGTAGCACCTGACGGGAAAATGAGCCACGTTTACTACCATTACCCCGGCGATAAACAGTTCTCCCTGGACTTCGTCAATCCCGATCCTGCCGAAGTCGTCTCCCAGATCGTCGCGTACGACGAAGACGTCGCCGTTAAAGTTCGGCAGTACGATCTCGACGAAGAGTTCTACGTCGTTTATACGTCTCAGGAAGGTGGCGAGGCAGTACGGGAACTGAACTTCGATCCGGGCCAAGCTCTCGCCGAGATGGACGAAGATAACGGCACTATCGTCGCACGTCTTCTGGAGATTTACCAGGCACTCATTTCAGAGAATGAGGATGAAGAAGGTACGCCCGTAGAAGCGTACAAGAAGATAGACGTCAACGAACTGCCGGATGCGCTTGACAAAGTATCCTGGTCCGGTTCGGCAACGGATGTTGCAGGTTGCCTTGCGTCTAACCTGATCTTGAAACACGCCCTCCCAAATGCTAACCACCGAACTGCCGTCGCGCTGGTTCAGTTTTACCTTCGTCGTATCGATTCGAATTTTTCGATGCCCGAGACGGCCATGGAAATCGATCCAGAGACCTACGACTGGCGGGACTGGGTGAACGAGTATATCAACGAATCGAAACGGTTGTTGACTGTTCGACGGAAAAACGTCCTGTTCAAATATCTACGTAATTGGGGGGCGACTACGCTCGAACGGAAACACGGCGTCGAAATCGACCTGACTGCGTACGAACTGGACATGTATCCCAGTGAAGCGAAACAGGTCTACGCGAGGAAACACGAGGAGTTATGGGTAGAGTTCGTCGAAGAAGCAGTAGAACGCGCTGGCCGTGCGGGTCTAGCGGATACGTCCGGGCTATCGAAGTCAGAATTCGCAGAACGAGTTAGGAACCTCGATTGAAACGGAGGCTACTAGTCCTGGAGCGTAGCAACCGTTCGACCCGTTTCTTGGGCTTCCTCGCTACGCGACATACCGTTTATCGCAAGTGCCTCCTCAACCGCTTCTTCAAGGGTCATTCTACAACCAATCTTGTGGGGGAACGGGTATAAACTTTGGCGAAGATAATGAAGGGCTTTGGCCCAACAGAGGGGGAGGTTCCGAATAGTTCCTAATCGACGAAGATTCGTAGCCGAATTCCGCCGACGAAGACCCCTCCATCCGACCGAATTGAAAGCTCGGTCTTACCCCTACACATCTATCCCGGAACCCGTCGTCTGCCATTCTTTCGAGGGCTATCGGTGCCTTAAAACGTCGGCCCGCGGTAAGGGAGGACGATGACGCTGCGCGTGTCGAACACGCTCACGGGAGAGACCGAGCCGTTCGAACCCCTGAACGACGACCAGGTCCTCCTGTACCTCTGTGGGTTGACGACCTCCGATCCCGCTCACCTCGGGCACGCGCGCACCTGGGTCCACACCGACGTGATCCACCGGTGGCTGGAGTACGCCGGCTACGACGTCCGCCACGTCGAGAACTTCACGGACGTCAACGAGAAGATCGTCGCCCGGGTCGGCGAGGACGGCGACAGCGAGGCCGAGGTGGCCGAGGGCTACGTCGAGTCGTTCCTGTCGCACATGCGCGCGCTCAACCTCAAGCGGGTCGATGTCTACCCCCGGGTCACCGAGCACGTCCCGGAGATAATCGACCTCGTGGAGACGCTGGTCGAGGAGGGGTACGCCTACGAGTCCAACGGGTCGGTGTACTTCGACGTCTCGACCTTCGAGGAGTACGGCAAACTCTCGAACCAGCAGGTCGACGAGATGGAGGCCCAGGGGCCGGAGGACGAACGCGCCGAGAAGCGCCACCCCCAGGACTTCGCGCTCTGGAAGGCCGGCGGGGTCGCCCCCGGGGAGATCGAGGAACACCGCCACGACGAGGCGGCCCCCGCCGAGGAGGCCGTCGAGACCGCGATGACCTTCGACTCGCCGTGGGGCGAGGGCCGGCCGGGCTGGCACATCGAGTGCTCGGCGATGTCGACGACCCACCTCGGGGAGACCTTCGACGTCCACGTGGCGGGCCGGGACCTGGTGTTCCCCCACAACGAGAACGAGGTGGCCCAGAGCGAGGCGGCGACGGGCCAGCAGTTCGCCCGCTACTGGCTGCACACCGGGATGCTCCGGGTCGAGGGCGACGGCGACGACGAGAAGATGTCCTCCAGCCTCATGAACTACTTCGCGGTCGAGGACGCCCTCGCGGAGTTCGGACCGGACGTGCTCCGGATCTTCTTCCTGTCGACCGTGTACGACGCCGACCAGACGTTCGGCGAGGACGCCATCGCGGAGGCCCGCGAGCGCTGGGAGCGCCTGGAGCGCGCCTACGAGCGAGCGGTCGAGGCCGCCGACGGCGTCGACGCCCACACGACCGTCGAGGACGCCGACCTCCGGGCGACCGTCGAGGAGACCCGCGAGGCGTTCGCCGCGGCGATGAACGACGACTTCAACACTCGCGAGGCGCTGGCCGCCCTGCTTGACCTCGCAAGCGCCGTCCACCGCCACGTCGACGGTCACGACGAGTACGACTACCAGGGACTCGCCCGCGCCATCGAGGCGTTCGACGACCTCGGGGGCGACGCCCTCGGGTTCACGTTCGGCGGCGAGGCCGACGGCACCGTCGAACTCGCCGACGAACTGATCGAACTCGTGCTGGAGGTCCGCGAGGAGGAACGGGAGGCGGGCAACTACGACCGCGCCGACGCGTTGCGCGACCGCCTCGACGACCTCGGGGTCACGGTAGAGGATAGCGACGACGGCCCGACCTACCGGTACTGAGTCCGGGGCGGCCGCGGTGGTCCCGGGCCGAGACGAACGCGAGCCGGCCTACCGCCCCAGCTCTTCGTGGGCGGAGGCGAGGTGCCGGGAGGCCAGCGCCGACAGCAGCGACAGTTCGCCGGCCAGCGCCCCCGCGGCGACGATCTCGGCGAAGGCGTCGGCGTTCGCGCCGGGCGGGTCGCCGCCGCCGGCCACCCCGAGCAGGTCCAGGGCCTCGGCCTGGGTGGGGAGTTTCGTGCCGCCGCCGACGGTCCCGACCTGGAGGCTGGCCAGGCTGATGGCGGCGTAGAGGTCGCCGTCCCGGACCTCCGCGGTCGTGATGGCGTTGCTCCCCTCGACGACGTGAGCCTCGTCCTGGCCGGTCGCCAGGAAGACCGCGGCGACGACGTTGGCGGCCTGCGCGTTGAATCCCAGGCTGCCCGCCTTCGCGCTGCCGACGAGGTTCTTGCGCTCGTTGACCTCCGCGACGTTCTCCGGGGTGGTGTTCAGTCGGTCCTCGACGACCTCACGGGGGATCGTCACGTCGGCGGTCACCGTGCGCCCGCGGCCCTCGACGGCGTTGATCGCCGCCGGCTTCTTGTCGGTACAGAGGTTCCCGGAGGTCGCCACCAGCGAGGCGGGGGTGTGCTCCTCGACCACCTCGGCGGCCGCCTCGGTGGCGATGGTGGCCATGTTCATCCCCATCGCGTCCTTCGTGTCGTAGGAGAAGCGCAGGTAGACGTTCCGCCCGACGACGTAGGGGTCGACGGCCTGCAACTCGCCGTGGCTGGTCGTCGACTCGGCCGCCTCGGCCAGCACGTCGAAGTTCCCGCGGACCCACTCGACTACCTCGGCGGCCTCGGTGACGTCGGCCACCCGGAAGGCGGGCGCGCGGGTCATCCCGCGGTCGGTGACCCGCGCGTTCGCGCCCCCGGCGGCCCGGATGGTCGAGCACCCGCGGTTGACCGACGCCACGAGCGCCCCCTCGGTGGTCGCCAGCGGCAGGTAGAAGTCGTCGTCGGTGGCCTCGCCCGCGACCGGCAGCGGGCCGGCGACGCCCATCGGCACCTGGAGGCCCCCGACCAGGTTCTCGACGTTCGCCTCGACGTCGGCGGCGTCGAAGCCGTACGCGCCGACCGTCGAGAGGTCGCCGCCCGCCTCGCCCTCGACGAACAGCCGGCGAGCAGTCGCCGCCGTCTCCGGGTCGGCGTGGTCCTCGAGTTCGTACAGCCGTAGATCGCCCGCCCGCACGCGCCCGGCGAGCGCCTCCGGGTCCGTCTCGCTGCTCATGCCCGCCAGTGGACGGGGCAGTGCCTAACCCGCTTCGGTTCGCGCCGGTGTGACGGGGGCGGTGAGCGGTGACGGTGGTGAGCGGTAATGGTGTGAGTCCTCGGTCAGGTCATCTGAATACGCGTGGGTTCATATGAGCCGCTCCTTCAGCGGTGGCGCGCGCGAGGAACGCGCGCGAGGGGCGAGTAACGCAGGTGGTGCGAACGGACGTGAGCCACCCCGAGTAACGCAGTCGGCTGGGGAGGCGTGTGGAAATCCCTAGCGCCGCGTGCCGTCGTATTACGTGGGCAACAGCGATGCTAGCGGCGTGCAAAACCGAAGGATACCACACCCTCCCCAGCCGATTGCGCTGCTCGGGACGCTCACGTCCGTTCGCGTCACCTCTGCTGCTCATCCCTCGCGCGCGTTGCTCGCGCGCGCCGTGACCCTAATTCGACGGTGGGACGCGCGAGGGATGACCAGCGAAGCGAGACCGCAGCGAGTCGAGCGCGCGGAGGCTTCCGAAGTGATCTTTTCGAGTGCCGCCCTCACGTCCGGACAGCGTCTACTCCCGTCGCACCCGATCCAGCAGCGAGGTCAGCCGCTCGATGGACGACCCGGTCAGCACGTTCACCAGCCGTTCGCCCCGGCCGTACGTCCGTTCGAGGTGCCGGACCTTCTCCAGGTCGCGGTCGGCCCGCTCGTCCTCGGCCGCCTCGAGTTTCTCCTCGGCGTCTTCGAGCGCGCGGGTCATGACGTCGATCTCCCGCCGGACCTCGCGGCGCAGCAACTCCTGGAGGACCTGCCAGAACTCCCGCTCGGCCTCGAAGAAGGCCTTCTTGCCCTCGCCGGGCACCGACCGCCGGTGGACCAGGTGCAACCGCTCCAGGCTCTTCATCGCCGTCGACACCGTGGACTTCGCGTACCCGCTGCGTTCGGTCAACTCGTCCAGCGACACCGGCCCGTCCCGGAAGTACAGGATGCCGTACAGCCGCCCGTAGCTGCGGTTCAGGCCGTAGACCTCCGCGGACCGCTCCATCGCCTCGATGACCTCCTCGCGGGCTTGCTGGACGTCCGGCGGCAACCCGCCCTCGCCGGGGTCGTGCTCGCTATGATCGCGGTCGTCCGTTGCCGCCTCGTCGCTCATCGC
Source organism: uncultured Halobacteriales archaeon (assembly GCA_964435625.1). Classification (GTDB taxonomy): domain Archaea; phylum Halobacteriota; class Halobacteria; order Halobacteriales; family PXRE01; genus PXRE01. The sequence continues at coordinate 9,568 of CAYTAG010000054.1, forward strand.
GTACGGATACGCTCCGAAACGACTAATGCACTTCGTTCGGAATATTCGGATAATGGCGAATTTACCGAACGGACCGGCGGACGGAGCGGACGACGAGCCGGTATTGCGGGCGCGCGGGCTGGAGAAGACCTACGAGTCGCGGCTGCCGTTCGTCGGGCGGTCGGTCGAGGTGCTGGACGGCGCGGACCTGGCGCTGTTCCCCGGCGAGATCGTGGGCATCGTCGGCGAGAACGGGTCGGGGAAGTCGACGCTGCTGAAGATCCTCGTCGGCGCGCTGGAGGCGGACGCCGGGCACGTGACCCGCGAAACGACCGTCGGCTGGTGCCCGCAGGAACCGCTGCTGTACGACCGCCTGACGGTCCGGGAGACGTTCGAACTGTTCGGGGAAGCCTACGGGATGGCCGACGAAAGGGTCCCAAAGCGGCGCGACGAACTCGCCGAGCGGCTGGACTTCGAGCGGTTCCTCGACTACCGGGTCGACCACCTCAGCGGCGGCAACCGCCAGAAGGTCAACCTCGGCGTCGCGCTGTTGCACGACCCCGACGTCCTCCTGCTGGACGAGCCGTACACCGGCTTCGACTGGGAGACCTACCTCGCGTTCTGGGACCTCACCGCCGATCTGCGCGAGCGCGGCACCGCCGTCGCAATCATCAGCCACCTCATCAGCGAGCGCGAGCGGTTCGACCGCATCCTCGAACTGGAAGACGGCCAACTGCACGAGCAGGACGAACCGCCCCAGGCCCGGTCGGCGGCACACGGCCGGTCAGATGCTCGGGGTCAATCCGACGTACACGGCGGCGATCCGGCGGACAAACGGTCCGGCCGGGCGCCCGGAGGTGACTGACCGTGGGTCGGCTCGCGACGGCGACGCGGTTGCGGCTGCGGGAGTTGCCCCGGCAGCCGACGACGCTGGCGCTGCTCGTCGCGTTGCCGCCCGTCGTCGTCGAGGTGTACGGCGAGGCGATGTCGGCGTTCCCCGTGGTGGCGACGGCCGGGGAGACGGACCCCACGACGCTGGGGCACCTGACGGGGACGCTGTTCGCGGTCGCCTTCCTCGCGGGGCTGGTCGGGCTGTTCCAGGTCATCGGCGCCCGCCGCGGCGACGAGCGACTCGCGCTCGCCGGGCTCCCGCGGGCGACGATGCTGACGGCACGGCTGGCGACCGTGGTCGTCGTCACGCTGGCGGGCGCGGCCGTCTCGTTCGCGGTGTTCGCCGCCAGGGTCGACGTCGCGGCGCCCGCGCTGTCGGTCGCCGCGCTCGTGCTCGCCGGCCTGCTGTACGGTCTCGTCGGCGTCCTCGTCGGGACGGTCCTCCCCCGGGAACTGGAGGGGTCGCTCGTGCTCGTGTTCCTGGCGGACCTCGACAACGTGCTGTCCTCGGGCGTGCTCGACGTCGGGCCGGCGGCCGAACTCGCGCCGCTTTACCACGCCCACGAACTGTTCCGGGCCGCCGCGCTCGACGGGGAGTTCGCGTCGGCGCACCTGCCGCCGACGCTGGCGTACGTCGGTGCCCTGCTGGTGCTGTCGTTTCTGGCCTACGGCCGCTCGACCGGCGACCTGCCGGTCGTCGGGGGGTGGTTCGCGTGACCGCCGTCGCACCAAGGAGGCGCGACGAGGTCACCCTCGCCATCGGGAGGTGGTTCGCGTGACCGCCGTCGCACCAAGGAGGCGCGACGAGGTCACCCTCGCCATCGGGAGGTGGTTCGCGTGACCGCCGTCGCACCAAGGAGGCGCGACGAGGTCACCCTCGCC
>CAYTAG010000054.1:11419-17427 GCA_964435625.1 uncultured Halobacteriales archaeon
TCGCGTGACCCGCGTCGGCACCACGGTCAGGTTGGGCGCCCGGCAGTTCCGCCGGACGCCCGTGCTGGTCGTGCTCATGGTGTTCTTGCCGGCGTACATGGTCGGCGTGTTCACGGCGGTCTCGCCCGACGGGCCGGCCGTCCTGCACCTCACCGACGGCCCGGTCCGGGTCGAGTTCACCGAGGCGATGCCGGCGTTCACGACGCCGATGGTCGCGGCGCTTCTGGCTGGCGTCGCCGGCCTCTTTTTGATGCAGTCGACCGCGGCGGCCGACGCCCGCCTGGCGGTCGCCGGCTACCGCGCCCACGAGGTCGTCCTCGCGCGACTCGGCCTGCTGGCGGGCGTCGCGGTGGTCGCCTCCGCGGTGGCCGTCGGCGCCTCGCTGCTGGCGTTCGACCCGGCGTCGCTGTCCGGCTACGCTGCCGCGACCGTGCTCGCGGCGCTGCTGTACGGGACGGTCGGCGTGCTCGTCGGCGTCCTGCTGGACCGCCTGCCCGGCGTCTACCTGGTGCTGTTCGGCACGGTGGTCGACCTGTTCCTGTTCCAGAACCCCCTGGCGGCCGACGCGTCGCCCGTCGCGGCGTTTCTCCCGGGGCACTTCCCGCTGGCGATGGCGATGGACGCCGGCTTCGGCGGGGGCGCCGACATCGCCCACGCCGGGTGGGCGCTGGCGTCCCTCGGGGTCCTCACGGCGCTGTCGACGGCGGCGTTCTACCGGCAGGTCCGGGTCTCCTGACCCGGGAGCGCGGAGCGGTCCCGATGAGGTCGCCTCCTGACCGCTTTCCCAACCGTTTTGCCCCGTGCCGTCCCCCATCCGAGCATGACCCAGCCAGCGGACCTCGTCCTCACGAACGCCGAGGTCCACACGCTCGCACCGCCGCCGGGGAGTCCCTGGGGGGACGGCCCCGGCGACGCGGTCCACGAGGCCGTGGCGGTCCGCGACGGCGAGATCGTCCGGGTGGGGTCGGCCTACGAGGTCGACTTCCTGGCCGGCGTCGGGACCGAGGTGATCGACCTCGACGGCCGGGTCGTCCTGCCGGGCTTCGTCGACGCCCACACCCACATGGAGTCGACCGGCCAGTACGTCGTCCACGCGGACCTTTCGGCCGCCGAGTCGGTCGACGACGCCGTCGAAACCCTCCGCGGGGAGGCCCCCGACGACCGCGAGTGGCGCCAGGGGTTCGGCTGGGACGAGAGCGACTGGCCCGAAAGCCGGTACCTCCGGAAGGAGGACCTCGACCGGGTGAGCGACGAGCGGCCCGTCGTCGCCTTCCGGGTGGACATGCACACTGCGACGCTGAACTCGGTCGCGCTCGACCGACGGCGCGACGACCTGCCCGACGACGACGTGGAGTTCGAGGGAGGCGACCCCACCGGCGTCGTCGTCGAGGAAGGGGTCGGCGTCGTCCGCGAAGCCATCGGACGTGGCGTCGCCAAAACCCACGACCTCGTGACCGCGGCCCGCGACCGCGCGCTCGAACTCGGGGTCACCTGCGTCCACGAGAAGGTCCGGGATTCCCACGCCCCCCGAGTCTACCGCGAACTCGACCGCGCCGGCGAACTCGATTTGCGGGTCCGGATCGACTACTGGAGCGACCACCTCGACGCCGTGCTGGAGACCGGCCTCCGCACCAACCACGGGAGCGGTCTCGTCGACGTCGGCGGGATCAAGAGCTTCACCGACGGCAGTTTCGGCGGCCGCACGGCGAAGGTGACCGAACCGTACGCCGACGTCGACCCCGACGAGCGCGAGGACGGCGGCCGCGGTCAGTGGGTCGTCGGCCCCGACGAGTTCCGCGCGCTGGTCGAGCGGGTCGACGCCGCGGGCCTGCAGATGGTGACCCACGCCATCGGGGACGCCGCCGTCGAGGAGACCGTCGCGGCCTACGAGGGGACGGAGAACCCCGGCGAGGCCCGTCACCGTATCGAGCACGTCGAACTGTTCGACGACGACCACGTCGAGCGGATGGCCGACGCCGGAATCGTCGCCTCCTGCCAGCCCAACTTCTTGCAGTGGGCCGGCGACGGTGGCCTCTACGACCAGCGACTGGGCGAGGCCCGCCGCCGGCGCTCGAACCGCTTCCGGGACCTGCTGGACGCCGGCGTCCCGCTGGCGTTCGGCAGCGATTCGATGCCGCTCGGTCCCCTGGAAGGCGTCCACCACGCCGTGAAGGCCCCAGACGAGCGCCAGCGTCTCGGCGTCACGGAGGCGCTGCGAGCGTACACCCTCGGCGGCGCCTACGCGGGCTTCGACGAGGACCGCCTCGGGACGGTCGAGGCGGGCAAGCGGGCTGATATGGTGGTACTGGAACGGTCGCCCTGGGAGAACGAGGACGTCCGCGAAATCGACGTGGCGGCGACGGTCGTCGACGGCGAGGTGGTGTACGACGTACTGGTCGAGACGAACAATTAAGAGGGATGGCGGGACCACGTTCGGCCCGTGAAGCATGGAGAAGCGGCGTGCGAGTCGGGACCCCGACGAGTTGCGAGCGGAGTTGGCGAGCATCGACTTCTCCGGCGACGTCGCCCACCTCTCGGAGTTACGTTCGGAAGCTCGCGAGACCGTCGACGCACAGGTCACAACGCTCGACGACGTCGACACGAAAGCCAGCAAGATACTGCGGCTCAACGTGCTCCTGATCGGAGTCATCGTTTCGGCAGTCTCGATTGCTGCTCGAACCGGCGATGCCGGAACCACGACCGGCGTCGGTTCGTTCACGAACGTGTACGTAAAACTCGGCGTGGCGTCGCTCGTCCTCTCGACGGCGCTCGCCGCGGTGACCTACACCGTCTCGGAACTGGACGTGGGGGTGAGTTCTGGCAACCTCCTGAACCTCCTCAGGGCCGACCTTTCGCCCGATGAGGCACAAGAACTCCTCGTCAAGAACTACGTCGTCCGGATCAACTTCAACCGGAGTACGAACGTCCGAAACATTCCGCTCATCACGTCGACGATCCTCCTTCTCGTTACTAGCGTCGTGTGTCTAAGTCTCGGGATGTACCAAGCGGCTATCGGTAACGTCCCGGCCTGGCTCGCAGTCGCGTCGGCAGGATTGCTCGGTGCCATCGTCCGGGTGTCCGGCCTGGTGACCCAGACACGGCGCGCAGTTCTGGACCTCTTACGGTGGCGTGACGAAGAATTATTAAGCTGAACCCACCAAGCTCAGCTATGAGCGAAGACGACGCGGAAGAGAGTCGATCCGACCGTCAGCGGGCAGAGGAAAGCCTCCTCCGTGGTGGCGAACGCGTCTCGAAGGGGCGACAGCGGTCGGATCGAGACGAGTAAGGCCTCACTGGACGTTTCCAGCGTCGTGTTCGATTTTCCGGCACTGCCGTTACCCCTCGACCACCAGCGGCCGCACCCGTCGTTCGTAGAGGCCGACGGCGACCGACCCGACGTTGTAGCCGACCAGCAGCCACAGGAGTTCGAGCAGGTAGCCGACGAACGCCAGCCCGCCCACGAGGCCGACGACCAGCAGGACGAACGCGCCCTGGTGATACTCGTCCCGGATGCGGACGTTCTTGACGTAGGTGACCGCCGGCCCGAGGACGAGGCCGACGACCCCTGCGAGGGGTGCGATCCCGTACTCGCCCAGCGCGAGGAGGGCGAGGAGGACCGGCGTCACCACTGCCGCACTGCGGAGTTCGGCGTCTTCGACGACGCGAACCGGCTCCATGCTGGGCCGGTCGGCCCCCGCCAACTTCCCGTTTTCGTCCCGTTGCCGTGGGGGTCAGGCCGGACTGGGCGACCGGGCCTCCGAGAGGTAGGCCGTCAGGTCCGTCGTGGAGACGATCCCGATGACGCCCTCCTCGTCGTCGACGACCGGCACGTGGTGGAACCCGTGTTCGATCATCGCGTCGGCGGCGTCCGTGACCGAGTCCTGCGCGCCCGCGGTGACGACGTCGGTGGTCATGTACGCCGACACCGCCGTCTGGTCTTTGGGCTTGCGCTCGGCGACGATCCGGACGAAGTCCGTGTTCGTGAGAATCCCCTCCAGCCGGTTGTCCTCGTCGACGACCAGCACCGAACCGATTCCCCGGTCGAGCATCGCCTCCGCCGCGTCCTCCACCAGCGTGTCGGGGTCGACCGTGTACGGATCGGACGTCATCAACCGTGCGACGAAAATGTCGTCCATGTGTCTTGGTATCTATGATCGTACATAAGGGTTTGCTTCGGCTCAAATTCTGCGAACGCGGGACGCGGGCGTTCGGACGCCAGTATGACCGTTCCCGTCGCCGTTACGTTCGGATTTTCACAGGTTCGATCCTCCGGTACGTTCGGGGCGGTCGGCCCCGGGCCGGCCGCCTGGATCACCGACCGACCGGCCCGGGGACGGATCGCCCGTCCGGAGACGTGCGAATTCGACGGTCGTGATCCGCCGAGGGGTAACCAAACGTGGCTTCCACGATGCGTACTGGTATTTTAATGCAACAGTACCCTTATCCGGTGCCGTAGCTTACGAACTTGCCGATGAGTACGAACACCGCCGAGGACGGGGACCTCGATCTCGATTCCCTCTTTCGCTGCCTGGCGAGTCGTGACCGACGCCAGTTACTCGGGATTCTCTCCGAGCGAGCACCGGACGCCCTGACCCGGCGAGACCTCGCGACGTATCTCACCCCCGGATACCTCGAGAACCCGGGGGAGCGAGCGTCGAGTGAGGAGATCCAGCAGGCACTCCTCGACCTCCACCACGTCCATCTCCCGGCACTCGAAGCTGCGGGGTTGATCGATCGGGACGAGACCCGGGTCACCGTGGCGATCACCGACCACCCCGCGTTCGATGACGAGGGGGTCGTCGCCGTCGTCCGGGGCGAGGCGACCGCCGATTCCGACTCGCTCGACGCACTCTTCGCGGCGCTCGCCGATCCCCGTCGGCGGACGATCCTCGACGTGCTCAGCCACCAGTTCGGCCCGATCCACGTGGAGACGCTGGCGCGCGAACTGGGCGCCGACGAACGGGACGTCCCCGAATCGGAGGTCTCGACGGGGACCGTCGACCGGATGCTCGCTCGCCTCCATCACGTCCACCTCCCCCGTCTCTCGGCGGCGGGATTGATCGAGTACGACGTCGCCGAGCAAAGGGTCGCCTACGAGGGCCACCCCGAACTGCGCGTCCCCTGGACGCACTCCGTGCTCGAACCGTCGTTCCGGTCGAGCCTCACCGGCGAATCCGATCCGGGCGGGGTCGGCGAGATCCAGGGACGCGAGGCGGTCGTCTCGTTCGGCCAGTCGCTGTGTGATCGGGCCGACGAGGAACTGTTCTGCATGTTCACGGACACGGACCTGCTCGAAGCCGGGTGTTTCACCCGCATCAGGGACGCGGCCCGCCGGGACGTGGACGTCTACCTCGGAACGCGCGACCCGACCGTCGAGGAGTACGTCCGGGAGAACGCGCCGGAGGTCGTCCTCTGGGAGCCGAACACGGACTGGCTGAACTTGCCCATCGCCGACAGCTGCGTCGGGCGGTTGCTGTTCGTCGACCGGGAGGCCGTCATGCTCGGGACGCTCCTGGAGGAGAGGAACGATGGCGCCCACGAAGAACGGGCCATCGTCGGGGAGGGGACCGACAACACCCTCGTCACCATGATCGGTCAGTTGCTGACCCCGCACCTCGAACGGATCGATCAGGAGACCGAGGACGTCGAATCCAAACTCCCGCTCTGATTCGGTGATCGTGCGCGCCGTTCTCCCCGGGTCCGGCGGCGCGAGAGCCGGAGACGATGCTGACGACGGTGCGCTACTCCAGCAGGCTTTTGCCGGTCATCGCCGCCGGTTTCTCGATCCCCAGCAGCGCCAGCATCGTCGGCGCGACGTCGGCCAATCGGCCGCCGTCCCGGATGCGCTCGCCGCCCTCGTCGCCCTCGCTCGCGGTTTCACTGCTCGCGTTCCCTGGGTAGCGACGTGACCCCGCCTCCGGCGTCAGGTACGCCAGCGGCACGTCGTTGTAGGTGTGGGCGGTGTGGGGGTCCTCGGCGGTGCCCATGTCGTCGGCGTTGCCGTGGTC
>CAYTAG010000055.1:0-17248 GCA_964435625.1 uncultured Halobacteriales archaeon
ACATCGGCCTCACCAGCGACGAACAGGGCTCGGGCCTGCTCGACGTCGAGGCGGCCGTCGGCGGCGACGGTGGCGGCGACGAGGCGCCGACCGTCTCGTGGGCCAACCCCGCCGACGGCGACACCGTCAGCGGCTCGGTGACGGTCCAGATCAGCGCCTCCGACAGCGAGGACGCCGACGACTCCCTGACCGTCGAGTACGACGTCGACGGCGGGACCGCCCGGACGACCTCGTACAACTCCACCTCGGGCTACTACGAGGACTCCCTGGACACCACGACCGTCTCGGACGACGATCACACGCTGAACGCCTCCGCGACCGACTCCGCCGGCAACACCAGCTCGGCGTCGGTCACGGTCACCGTCGACAACGGCGGTGGCGGCGGCGGCAACGCGCCGGCCGTCGATTCGTTCAGCGTCAGCACCCGGAGCACCGGTCCGTGGTCCCGGGCGACGGGCGACTGGACGGTCAGTGACGCCGACGGCGACCTCGCGGACGTCACCCTGGAACTGGTCGACAGTGGCGGCTCCGTGCTGGATTCGGCCAGCAACTCGGTCAGCGGTTCCAGCGCCTCCGGCAGCAACGAACTCCGGACGCGAAACGGCACCCCCAGCGAACTGGTGCTGACGGTCACCGACGCCGCCGGCAACAGCACGTCCGACAGCCGGTCCGTCTGAGGACGACCCCACCGAACCCGGCAGTTCTTTTTTGGTCGCACGGCCGGACGACGAGAAGAGCGGAACGTCCCCATCAGCGAGCGACGGCGTCGAAGACGATGAGCGGCGTCCATCAGCGACCAGCGCGCGGCAACGACGCCGAGTCATCCGCCAGGGCCGCTGCTCGGCGTGGAGCGAGTATCGTCAAAACGAGTCGGGATCAGGCGACGTTGAAGCCCTTCTCCCGGAGGAAATCCTCGACGCGTCCGGTGTGATTGCCCTGGAGCTCGATGGACCCGTCCTCGACGGTGCCGCCGCAGGCGAACTTCGACTTGAGGTCCGACGAGAGGCTATCGAGGTCGACGTCCTTCGGGTCGAACCCCTCGATGATCGTCACTTCCTTGCCGTAACGGCGCTCGTCGATACGGATCGTGATCTGTTGGGACTCTTTGGCGACATCCTCGCAAACGCATAGCTCCTCGGGCAGCCCGCACGTCGAGCAGACTTCTCCCATTACAGGCCCGACTAGGGCGTCCCCATATTAAAAACTGTCTACCGTCGTCAGGTTTCCGGTCGCGAACACCTTCGTACGGGCGGCGGCGGCGGCAACGCCGCGGAACCGGCCGGACGGTCGTACCGGCCGTCCGGCCTCGCAAGCGGGATCGGGGTCCCGGTCCGGGACCGCGCCGTCACGTCGGGCGGCCGCGCGTAGGTGGTCGCTACCGCCGGGCCTGCCGCCGGACGACGAGCCACACGTCGGACCGGTCCGCCCCCAGACGCGCCGTAGCGGGTGACTACTGTCGGGTCGTCGGTGCTCCCGCGGCGGCCGGGCAATCACCGGCCCCCGCGGAGTCGCCGCAGCACCGGCGTGTGCTCGCGGACGAGTTCGTCGACGAGCGCGACGGCCTCGTCGGCCTCCGCGGGCGAGACGTCCTCGCCGTAGCGGGCCCGCACCGCGAGTTCGCCGACCCGGCGGATGCGCTCGTCGCGCTCCAGGCTGTGTATGGTCCGGACGTACTGACTGCGGGTCTCGCCGGTCCGGCGCGGCCGGTAGCGCCGCCCGAGCACGTACTCCAGGCGGTCGTAGGCCCGTTGGACGTCCGTGGCGGGGTCCCCGCGGTCGCGCTGCCAGAGGACGGTCGCGACCCACTGGGCACGGTCGACGGCGTCCGTGCGCCGGACGCCGGCGGCCAGGCCGACGATCACGACGAGTCCGAAGCCGATGAGTTCCCGTGGCAGGCCGTCGTCCCCACCGGTGTCGGTCGCCTCGTACTCGTCCATGGGCACGCCGAACTGGCCGTCCGTCGGCGTCGACGTCTGCGTCGGCGCGGGCCCCGGATCGTCGGTGGCCGGCGTCTCGTCCGGTTCGTCCGGGGGCGGGGTCGGCGTCCAGGACTCCCGCTCGGACCCGGCCGCGTCGACGTTCTCCTCGCCGCTGTCGCGGGCGTCCTCGACGGCGTCCTGCCTGACGTCGCCGCGCGGCCCGGACGGGGTGGGGTCGAACGTCACCCAGCCGACCTCGGGGAAGTAGACCTCGACCCAGGCGTGCGAATCGAGGCCGCGGACGACCCAGGTGTCCTCGCCGACGCGCTGGCCCTCGCCGTAGCCGACGACGAACCGCGCAGGGACGTCCTGGGTGCGCAACATCGCCACCATCGCCGTCGCGAAGTAGACGCAGTACCCCCGGTCCATGTCGAAGACGAAGCTGTCGGCGATGTCCCCGTTCGGCCGGGACACGTCCAGCGAGTAGCCCTTGTTCTCCTCCAGCCACCGCTCTATCGTCTTCGCCGCGTCGTACGGGTTCTCGGCGTCGGCCGTCAGGTCGTCGGCGAACTCCGCGAGCCGGTCGGAGACGCCGTCCGGAAGCTGGGTGTACCGGTTCTCGATCTCGTCGGGGTAGTCGGTGCCGGCGTCCTGGAGTTGCCCGGGGCTGGCGACCGGCCGCTCGCTGACGACCGTGTAGGACTCGTCGGCGGTGATCGGGCCGGTCGGCTCGAACCCGCCCATGGAGGTGACCCTCGCGCGGTCCCGGACGTTCCGGCTCACGCCGATGGGTCGCCAGGCCGCGGGCATCACGCCCATCGAGGACTCGAACGTGAACGTCTGGGTGAGCTGCTCGCTTCGTCCGGGCGGCCCGGGGAGCTGTCCGTCGACGGTGCGGGTCCCGCCCGATCGGACCCACCCCTCGCCCGTGTACCGGTCGAAGGCGTTGGTTCGCCAGTAGGCCGGCTCGTCGCTCTCGACGACGAACCGGACCTGCGGCGCGAGTTCGATGCTGCCCGCGACGCTGACGCGGTCGTCGGCGGCGACCAGGCTCCCCTCGACGGTCCGGGGCTCCTCGTCGGGCAGAAACGGGTTGGCCTCGCCGGCCGGCAGGACAGCGACCGACGCCGAGGTCACGACCATGACCGCGAGCAGCGCCGTCACGATCTCCATCTCGGCGCCCGTGCCACGCCGCAGGTCCACCTCGCCGAACCCGAGCGCGGCCGTCGCGCCGACGGCGCCCGCCAGCACCACCGTCGACCCGGCGTCGCCGGTCAGCGCGAACGCCAGAAGCGTCGCCCCGCCGACCGCGACGCCGAGGCCGTACCGCCGTCGCACCAGCAGGTACCACGACAGGAACACCGGCGCCGGCACGAACCCGACCGCCCAGGTGCCCACCTCGGTCATCCGCAACAGCGACACGCCGCTCAACAGCGCCAGGACGTCGACACCGATGCTCCCCAGGTTCAACAGGAGGTACCAGCCGATGGGGACCGCCGACACGTAGGCGACGACGCCGGCGACGAACAGCACCGCGCCCACGACCGCGGCCACCCGCGGCCGGAGCACCTGCGCGAGCGCCGTCGCCAGCGCGAGCGCGGCCAGCGCGACCCACAGCAGGAGCTGGGAGTCCCCGACGACCGAGGTCACCTCGTACAGCACCGCGACGTAGGACCCGGTCAACGTCAGCCCGCCGCCCAGCGCGAGCACCCTGGACACCGACGGGGACGAGCGGCCGGCGTCCGCGGTCCGGGTGCGCGTGCTCATGGGTCCCTCCTTGCCGGCTCCGCGGGTCCGTCGGTCCTCCCTGCTGGCCCCGCAGGCCCGTCCGTCGCCGCCGGTTCCGTCGATCTCGCCGGTCTTCGCTCGCCGGTCCCACCTGCCGCCGGTCGTTCGTCGGTCGGCTGCACCGGATCGGTCGGTCGCCGGCCCCGCCGGCCGCCCACCAGCTGTTCGTAGGTCAGTTCGCGGTCGTCGACCCTGATCGTGACGCTGCCGTCGCGGGCCGCGGAGATGGCGATGTCCGCGTCGGCCCGCTCGCTCTCGGGCACGTGTCCGGGGCCGGCCCGGGCGAACGTCTCCAGCATCCGGCGTCGCTGGGTGCGTCCCCCGCCAGCCTCCAGGACCGTCTCGGGCGTGCTCACCTCGACGGTGAGCCCGACCGACAGCAGGAACGTAGCGACGCTGGCGGCCGCCTCCGCCATCGCGTCGGCGGCCGGCCGGCCGCCCTCGGCCTCGGCGACCAGCGAGACGGTCCCCTGGTCGTCCTGGGCGGTGTACTTCTTGACCATGAGTTCCTCGTCCGGTCGCTTGGCGCTTGACTTCCAGTGGATGTCCCGGAGGGCGTCGCCTCGCTGGTACTCCCGGAGGGCGTCGAACTCGTTTCGCATGGCCGACCGCTGGGACTCCGGCAGCAGGTTCAGTTCGTGGCGGTCGCCCCCCGTGAGGTCGTGCACCCGCGGGTAGACCAGCACCTCGTGCTCGTTGTGGTAGGTGTAGGTCCGCTCGGCCAGCCCGAGGACGTCCTGTACCGTGATGCTGGCGGGCCCGAGCGCGTGCGCCCCGCGGCGGTCGAAGGTCACCCGGTAGGTGATCGTCCCCGTCTCGATGGTCGTGGTGCGGTCGTTGTCGGCGGCCAGTAGCCCCTCGCCGACCCGGTCGACGAGGCGGCCCGTGAACGACGAATCCGACCGCAGGTCCAGCCGGACCTCACGGCTCTCGCCGACGAAGCCGTCCTCGGGGGGGAGCCGGTCCAGTTCCGGCTGGTCGATTCGCCGGACGTAGACGGCCGCGACCGCCAGCGCCACGACCCCCGGGACGACGACGGCGTTCAGCGAGCGCGGGCCGTACAGCACCGCCATGGCGACGCTGAACGCGACGGCTGCCAGCAACGCGCGACCACGCCTGGTGAAACTCATTCTACGGGGACGTTGTCGAGTGCGTCTGCGACGATGGACGCGCCGTCGCCGGCGGTACCTTCAGATCGGACGCGGTGGGCGAGCACCGTCCGGGCCTCCCGCTGGACGTCGTCCGGGATGACGTACTCCCGGCCGTCGAGCAGGGCGCGGGCCTGCGCGGACCGGAGGAGGGCGATGGTGCCGCGCGGGCTGGCGCCCAACTGGGCGTGGTCGCGCGTGTACCGCGTCAGCCGGGTCGCGTACTCGCGGATCGGCTGGGTGACGCCGATGGTCGCCGCGGTCGCCTGCGCCTGCAGCAGTTCCTCGACGCTGGCGACCGGTTCCAGGGACTCGATGGGGTGGTCGCCGACCACCCGGTCCAGCATCGCGGACTCGTCGGCGGCGTCGGGGTAGCCCAGCGAGAGCTTCTTCGTGAAGCGGTCGACCTGGGCCATCGGCAGTTCGTAGGTGCGGTTCGGCTCGACGGTGTTCTGGGTCGCCACGATGACGAACGGGTCGGGGACCTGGTGGGTGTCACCGTCGACGGTCACCTGGGACTCCTCCATCGCTTCCAGGAAGGCGCTCTGGGTCTTCGGCGGCGCGCGGTTAATCTCGTCGCCGAGCACGATGTTGCCGAAGATGGGGCCGGGCTGGAACTCGAACTCGCGGGTCTTCTTGTTGTAGACGTTCACCCCGGTCACGTCGGAGGGCAGCAGGTCGGGCGTGAACTGCACGCGGGAGAACTCGCAGTCGACCGAGCGGGCGACCGCCCGGGCGAGCATGGTCTTGCCGACGCCGGGGACGTCCTCGACGAGCACGTGGCCGTCCGCCAGCACGGCCGTCAGCAGGTGTTCGACGCTGTCGCGCTTGCCGACGATCACGTCCTGGACGTTGTCGAGGATCCGTTCGGCGGTCTCGACCGCTTCGTCGACCGGCAACCGTTCCGCCGTCGTTTCTGGGCGCTCAGCCTCGTCCGGTACTTCGGTGGTGTTGGCATCTGTCATGGTCAGTGGAGGGCGAGCCTACCTGATCGCGGCGCGGGCCCGGGCGCGCGACGACCGGTCGGCCCGGCGGTCGACCGCCCCGCCCCCCGGTCACCGCTATCCCGTCTCACGGCTCGTTCGATACCGCTGGTTGTATCCGGAGCAACGTAACTTTGCTGGATGCGGACCGCTCGCGGGACGCTGCCGGCCGCGCTCGGGCCCCACGCGGTGGCTCTTTTTCGAACGGGCTGGTCCGCCGCTCACCACTCCTTGCAGTCGCCGCAAACGAGCCCCGCCTCGTCGCGCCACAGTCGCTCGACGTGGGCGCCACACCCGTCGCACCTGGCGCCGGCCCCGCTCCAGCGGTAGGTCGACTCGGCCGGGTCGACGGCCTCGCTGATCGTTGCCGTCCCTGCCGGGGCGTCGTCCGGTGGCGGCTCCGATGCGGCGTCGTCTGTTGGCGTCCCCGCCGCGGCGTCGGTCGGTGTTGCCTCCGCCGCGGCGTCGTCCGAGGGGGGAGCCTCGTCCGGCGACGCCGCTCCGGCGGACGACTCCGCCCCGCCCGACGACTGCTCGTCCGTCGTCCCGGGGTCCACGAACTCGTCGAGGGTGGCGTGCTCGTCCGACACACCCCCGGGTTCGGCGGCCGCGACCTTATAGGGGCCGGGTCGGGATTTCCGTGCCGTCCAGGCCGCTCGGCCGTCGGCCCTGGAAACTCGCATCCGACGCCAGAACTTCAGTTTCCAAAGATTAATTCTCTGGAAACTAAAGCATGGGGTCGCGCGGTAGACGCTCGGTACCGTGGACGTCGAGTTTTGTACCGTGGACGTCGAGTTTTGCCTCCTGGCGCGCGCGAGCAACGCGCGCGAGGAACGAGGAGCGTAGCCGAGTGAAACGAGGCGAGCACCGCAGTCGGCTGGGGAGGTGGTGGTATTCCTCGTTGTCGGTTGCCGCTAGCGTGTCGCCGTCGGACGTCTGGCCGTCACGACGGCGACACCCGACAACTAGGGATGTCCTCGCCCTCCCCAACCGCGGGGTTGGGCCGACGGCCGACCGCCAGGCCGTCGGCCCGCCCCCGGCCCTCGCGCGCGAGCAACGCGCGCGCCATGGACTGAAAGTGAGGCCAGCTACAATCGGGCGACGCGCCGTACTCCTCGTAACGGGCAGGACCCTTCAGGGTAGTTCGAGCGGAAGTCACGTCCCGATCAGACCGCAGCCGTGGCGAACCACACAAGTACCGGGCGGTCGAACCGCCGCCCATGTCAACGACGCTGGTCGGACAGGTCGGAGCGGTCGAGAACATCGTGACGGACCCGCTGTCTGCCCTGTTGCTGGTGGTCGGCGCCGGCCTGCTCGCCTTCTCGCTGGGCTTTTTCGGCTACCTCGCCCTGCGGGCGTTCGGCGCGGCTATCGTCCCGCCGCCCGGTCGAGGGCCGCCCCGGCAAGCGGAATAGCGGCCTCGACGTCCGGCCCCAGCGGCGCCGCCGCGACCACCCCGTCGGCGTGCTCCAGCAGCGCGCCGACCCGCTCGGCGACGTCGTCGACGTCGCCGGCGACGGCGAAGGCGTCGACCATCGCCGGCGTGACGAGGTCGTCCGCCCGCGAGAACTCGCCGGCGGCGATGGCCTCGCCGATTTCGTCCGCGCGCTCGACGTCGAGGTCGTGGCGCTGCAACACCGGTGGGGCCGCCCCGGCGGCGATGAACGCGACCGGCCGGCGGGCCGCTTCGCGGGCCGCCTCGCGGTCCTCGGCGACGCTCACGGAGGCGAACGCGACCGTCTCGAACTCGTCGGGACCGCGCACGGCGTCGAGGTCGCCGGGCCGTTCGTCCAGGCCCTCCGCGACTCGCTCGCTGGCCCACGCGAGGTCCCGGGGGTGGGCGCCGTTCACCAGCGCACCGTCGGCGTACTTGCCGGCCATCCGGAGCATGTCCGGCCCCTGGGCGCCGACGTAGACCGGGATCGGGGTGGGCGGATCGAAGTTCAGGCCGGCGTCGCGCGCGTGGAAGGTCCCGTCGTGGTCGATGCGCTCGCCCGCCCAGAGCCGCCTCGCTACCCGGACCGTCTCCAGGACCCGCCGGAGCGGGCGCTTGCGGTCGACGCCGAGGTTCCCCAGCGTCGAGGCGTCGCCCGCGCCGATCCCGGCGACCGCCCGGCCGTCGCTGGCTTCGGCCAGCGTGGCGACTTGCGCGGCGAGTTTGACGGGGTGGACGTCGTAGGGGTTGGCGACGCCCGGGCCCAGGCGGACGTCCTCCGTGGCCGCTGCAACCCGCGAGAGCGCCGCGAACGGGTCGCGATTGTTGTAGTGGCTGGAGGCGAAGACGGTCCCGAAGCCCGCGGACTCCGCCTGCGCGGCCAGATCTGCCACCCGGTCGACCGGGTGTTCGGGCGTGAGTTCGATCCCTTTCACGGCCGACCCTCCCCAAAACGCGACGACTCCGACCCGCTCGGGTAGCCGGCACGTCCGGCGCTGCGGAGGTGGCCGGCGCCACCGCCACCGCAGAGGTAGCCGGCACGTCCGGCCCCGCGGAGGTGACCAGCGTTTCCGCCACGGCCGGGGTGACCGGCACCTCCGGCACAGTGACGGTAGCCGGCACCTCCGCCAGGTCGACGGTGGCCTGCACAGTCCACCCCGGGTGGGACTGAAAGGGGCCGGGCGCTCGGCGGCTCCCGGGTGACGTAAGCACCGCAGGAACGACTGAGCGGAGCGAAGGAGTGACGAGGCGCGCAGCGAACCCCGGAGTCCCGAGCGCCCGGGGGCTTTCTGGGTGGTTGCGTCGAGAGCGATTGCAGCGCGCCCAGATCCGACCGAACCCGTACGCCACGAGACCGATTCGTCCAGGTCATCCCTCGAACTCCCACTCCCGCAGCGCCTTCCGGACCAGGTCCGAATCCAGATCACGGAACAGCAGGTCCTGACCGTCGTGGTCGCCGAACTCCCAGTCCCGGACGACCGTGACGGGCGTGCCGCCGTCGCCCTCGCCGGCGACGAGGTTGGCGGCCGCGGCCAGTTCGTCGACGACCGCCTGGACGGTCACCTCGAGTTCGTGGCCGTCGCGGTCGGTCTCGCTGCGCCAGTCCCGGGCCGCGGGCAGCCCCGTCCAGCCGATTGCGACGCCGCGCTGGCCGTGCCGGAAGGGCCGGCCGCAGGTGTCGGTCACGATCACGGGAACGTCGACCGAGAGGTTCGCGCGGATGCGCTCGGCGCTCTCGTCGGGCCGCTCGGGCAACAATAGCAGGTCGGCGTCGGGCACGTTCGAGCGGTCGATGCCCGCGTTGACGCCGACGTGGCCGAACTTCGACTCGGTGAGCAAAAACGGCGCCTCCACGATCACCTCCGTGGCCTCCTCCAGGACGGCCTGGGCGAACCGGGGGTCCTTCTCGTCGCCGCTGATCGCTTCCAGGCGGTCCGCGAGTTCTTTCGCGCGCGGGCCGGCCGCGAACGCGTCGAGGTCGGCGAGTCGGCCCTCCGCCTTCGAGACGACCGTGCTGGCGACGACCAGGACGTCCGGTGGGTCCGCGCCCCGGAGGTCGCCGCCCCGGAGGTCGACGCGGTCCTCGATCAGCGCCGCGAGGTCGTCACCAGGCCGGACCTCGGGGAGGTCCGGTACCGAGAACACTTCCATGTACGCTTTCCGGCGGCCCGGCACTAAGAGCGCACCGATGGCTGCAGGGTCCGCCGGTGTCCGGCCGACGGCCCGCGCGCGGCGGCGACCGGATCGGACCGTGGCTCCCGAGATGACAAGGGTCTGCGGTCCGTTACCGATGGTATGTGTGCCGCCCCCGAGTCCGGCCCGCTGGACGACGTCGACCGCGCCATCCTCCAGTTGCTACAACGGGACGCCCGCAACCGAACGGCCGTCGAGGTCGCCGAGCGGGTCGGCGTCTCCGACGGGACCGTCCGCAACCGGATCGACGCCCTCGAACGCGAGAACGTCATCGAGGGGTACGTCCCCCTCGTCCACTACGAGAACGCGGGCTACCAGCTCCAGATCCGGTTCACGTGTACGGCCCGCATCGTCGACCGCGAGCAACTCGCCCGGGACGCGCTCGACGTCCGGGGCGTCGTGGAGGTCCGCGAGATGATGACCGGCCGCGAGAACGTCGAGATCACGGCGGTCGCGCCCCAAAACGAGGACGTGACCCGCGTCGCGCTGGCCCTCGACGAACTCGGCCTGGACGTCGAACGCGAGGAACTCGTCCGCAACCGGTACGTCAGGCCGTTCGACCACTTCGGCACCGAGAACGTCTCCGGGGACGCCGCCGATGCCGGGCAGGCGGTCCACGAGGTCTGAGCGGCCACGACGCCGCGTCGACTGCCCCTCCGGTGTACCGTCGATCCGTTCGTTGCCTGGGTTTCGATACTAACGACTCGTCTGCCGGTTCGTTGCGACGAACGCAACCGTCGCGCCAGGTTTTTACCCCCGCTCGCGCTGGAGATGGTATGGCAATCGACGAACTCTCGGCGTCCGAACGCGTCGTCCGGGCGGTCGCGAACCACGCGGACGCCGACCCGCTAGAACTCCCCCGCCTGTACGATACCGTCGATCCCGAGGCGCTGGACGCCGTCGTCGACGCGCTCTCGGACGGCGAGGTCTCCTTCCGGTACGCCGGATACGCGATCACCGTCGAGAGCAGCGGCACCGTCGAACTGGCTGACGGCACCTCCGCGGGCGGCGACCAGACGGTCGCGGGCGAAGCGAACGACTGAGGCCCGGGCCCGCGACGCGCCGGCGTCGTCCACCAGTTCTCTGCATCGATCTACACGTCGCCCACCCGGACCGGCGCTCAGCGCCGGTGGACCTCGACGTCGATCCCGTCGCCGGCGACGCCGACGGTGAGCACGCTCTGGCCGTCGGCCGGTCGGGCGCCGGTGGCGCTGCCCGGGTTGAGCAGTCGGACGCCGTCGTGCTCGCGGTCGACGACCTCGTGGATGTGGCCGGCGACGCCGACGGTCGTCCGGTCGGGGTCGGCGTGCTCGTGGGTCGTCTCCGCGACGCGGTCGGCCCACCCGGCCGGCGACCCCGTGCCGTGGGTGACGACGAAGCGGACGTCCTCGACGTCCAGCGTCGTGACCGACGGGAGGTCGATCCCGTCCGGGTCCATGTTGCCGTGGACGGCCGTGAGGTCGTCGGCGAGGTCCTCGACCTCCGCCAGGACCTCGGGGTCGTCGAAGTCGCCGACGTGGATCACCTCGTCGGTGTCCCGGATCCGCTCGCGGACCCAGTCGGGGATCGACGGTTCGCGCGACGGGACGTGCGTGTCGCCGATGATGGCTACCTCGGGCATGTGAGAGGGTTCGTCGCGGGGGGACTCAACGGTTTTCCCGTAAACGGTTCCCGGTGCGGCCGATTCCCGAAAGCGGTACCTGCCGCGCCCGCCAACCGGCCCCCATGACGGCCGTCGTCACCGCGTTCCTGCGAAACCGCGACGACGTGCTCCTGCTCCGGCGCAGCGACGCGGTCGGGAGCTACCGGGACCGGTGGGGCGCGGTGTCCGGCCACGTCGACCCGGACCCCGGGACGAGCGAGGATCCCGACCGCACCCCCGAAGCCGCCGTCCGGGCCGAAATCGAGGAGGAGGCCGGACTGCTCGACGCCTGCGAACTCGTGCGTGCCGGCGACCCGTTCGAGGTGGTCGACGACGACCGGGGGCGGACCTGGCGGGTCCACCCGTTCCTGTTCGACTGCGCGTCCCGGGCCGTGTTCACCGACGAGGAGACGGTCGAGACGGCCTGGGTCCCGCCGACCGGGATCCACCGGCGGAAGACGGTGCCGGACCTCTGGCGCTCGTACGACCGCGTCCGGCCGACCGTCGGGACGGTCCGCGAGGACGCCGAGCACGGCTCGGCGTACCTCTCGGTCCGGGCACTCGACGTGCTGCGGGACCGGGCCGGCGAACTGGCCGCGGACGGACCGGCCGTCGGCGAAGCAGCGGTAGAGGTGGCCGGCGAATCGGCGACCGGGGTGGCCGGCGCGACCGACGAGGGCGCCGACGCCCGGACCGAACTGGCCGCCCTCGCTCGCGACCTGCTGGCTGCCCGGCCGGGCATGGCCGCGGTCCGCAACCGCGTGAACCGCGCGATGGCAAGGGCCGTCGAACGGACGGCGGAGGCAAGAACGTCGGCCGAGACGGTCGAGGAGTGCGCCCGGGCCGCAATCGAGGCGGCGCTGGCCGCCGACGGCCGCGCCGCCGAGCGAGCGGCCGACCTCCTCGCGGGCGAGCGCGTGCTCACCCTCTCGCGGTCGGGGACCGTCCTGCGGGCGCTCCGGGACCACCCGGAGCGCGTCCTGGTGGCGGAGTCCCGCCCCGGTGGCGAGGGCGTCGGCGTCGCCGAGGACCTGGCCGAGGCCGACCTCGACGTGACCCTCGTGCCCGACGCCGCCGTCGCCCACTACCTCGCCGCGGGCGAGGTCGACGCGGTACTCGTTGGCGCGGACACGGTCCTGGCGGACGGCCGGGTCGTCAACAAGGTCGGAACGCGCGCGGCCGCGCGCGAGAACGTGCCGCTGTACGCCGTCGCCGCCCGGGACAAGGTCGCGCCTGGCGAGGAACCGGACCTGGAGGACGCCGATCCCCGGGACGTCTACGACGGCGACGCGCCGCTTTCGGTCGCCGCGTCGCTGTTCGACGTGACGCCCGCGGACCTGGTCGCCGGCGTCGTCACGGAAGACGGCGTGCTGGACGCCGACGACGTGGCCAGCGTGGCCGAGGAACACCGGGCGCTGACAGGGTGGCAGGAGTCGACGTAGCGGGCCGCTCGCAAGACCCAAACCCCCCGGACGCCTATTCGCTGGCGGGCGGCGGTGACGAGGGTTACCCCCACCGAGCCCCTTGTGACGACGGCTTCACCCGAGCCGCCCGACTTCTGACGTCGACTGTGGCCCAGCGACCGCTCCGTCCAGCGTCGCCACCCGAACGCTCAACACGGCCACGGGCGAACCACCGGCCATGGACGTCGAACGACTGGGCATCCACGAGTCGGTCGATGCGGTGTTCCCGCCCGAACGGCTGCGCGAGGCGCTGGCGGACGCCGGCCCCGAGGTGGCGGTCGTCGGCGAGGACCTCGACTGCGACGCCGTGGTGACCTTCGAACACCGCGAGGCGTTCGTCGGCGCGGTCGACTGGATCCACTCGATCCAGGCCGGCGTCGACCGGTTCCCGTTCGACGAACTGGACGCCGCCGGAGTCGCGCTGACCAACTCCACGGGCATCCACGACACCAGCGTCGGGGAGACCGTCGCGGGGTACCTGCTGTCGTTCGCCAGGCGGTTGCACGTCCACCGCGACAGCCAGCGCGACCGCGCCTGGCGCCAGCCGGCCTGGGACGAGGCGTTCACCCTCGACGGCGAGACGGTCTGCGTCGTCGGCCTCGGCACCCTGGGCCGGGGAATCGTCGAGCACGCCCGCGGGCTCGGCATGCAGGTCACGGGCGTACGCCGCTCGGGCGAGCCGGTCGAGGGCGTCGAGGAGGTCTTCACGCCGGACGACCTCCGCGAGGCGGTGGCGGACGCGCGGTTCGTCGCGGTGGCGGTGCCGCTGACCGAGTCCACCCGGGGGCTGGTCGGCGCCGACGAACTGGCCGCGATGGGCGACGACGCCTACCTGATCAACGTCGGGCGCGGCCCCGTCGTCGACCAGGACGCACTCGTTGGGGCACTGGAGAACGACGAACTCGCCGGTGCGGCCCTGGACGTGTTCGAGGAGGAGCCGCTGCCCCCCGAGTCGCCGCTGTGGGACTTCGAGGACGTGATCGTCACGCCCCACTGCGCCGCGTTCGACCGCGATTACTACCGGGACATTGCAGGTCTCGTCCGCGAGAACCTCGACCGGATCGACCGCGGTGAGGACCTGTACAACCGGGTGGTCTGAACCGCTGACCGAGTGGTCGTTGCCGGGCGCCTGCCGGCCGAGGGCGGCGTCACCCCGGCGAATCGGCGGCGATCCCGACTATCGCTGCTCGTCGTCCGCCGACTCGTCGGTCGACGTGTGGCTCTCCGCTTGCGAGGGGGCGTCCCCGTCCTCCGGCGACGCAGCATCGGTTGACTGCCCGCTCTCCCGTTCTTCGACCGGGTGCTCTGCCCGATCCCGTCGGTCCGGAGCCGACTCGTTCGCCGGCGCCCCCTGGCGCTGGTTCCGGGGGAGCCGTTCGCCCGGGGGTCGATCCTCGTTTCGCTGGCCCTGGGGCTGCCCGGCGTCACGCTGGCCCTGGGGGGGCTGGCCCTGCTGAGGTTGCCCTTGCGGCTGTTGGCGCCGACCGCGCGGCGACTGGTCACGTGGCGGCTGGCCTTGCGCCGTTCCGCCGGCTGGCTGACCCTGCTGGGGGCGACCCTGGGCAGGCGGCTGGCCCTGGCCAGGAGGTTGGCTCTGCTGGCGGGCCGGCGCCTGGTGCTGTCCGGCCGGGGGCTGTCGGCCGGCAGGCGGTTGCTGGCCGGCAGGTGGTTGGCCCTGCGGCGGGGTCTGCCCCTGTGGAGGTGCCTGACCGGGCGGTTGTCCCGCGGGTTGCTGGCTCCCGCCGGTGGCGTTCCCGAGGGCCATTCCGACCGGGACGAACACCAGCGAGTAGACGGTGCCGAACGTGGCGACGGCGGTCAGGTCCGGCATCGCGTAGGCGCTCGCGAGTCCGACCGAGACCGACCACACCGACGCGAACGCCACGAGGACGGCCGTCACGACGTACCCGACGGTCATCGCGACGGTTCCGCCCACGTCGATGGATCCGCCGCCGGAACTGCGGGCGTACCAGACCCCGCCGAGGACGAGCGCCAGCGGCGGAATCGCCATCAGGTACCCGTCCCACATCGGGAGATTCTGTAGGGAGATCGACGTCCCGAGGCTGCTTGCCAGCCCGGACCCCGAGATGGTGAGGTCGGCATTGTGGGCCGCGAAGTGCAGCCACGCGACGATCTGCCACGTCGATGGCACGGCTTGCTCGACGAACCCGCCGCCCGCCGACAACCCCTCCGGCGCGGACGCCGAGGAACTCTTCAGCGCGAACGTCACGACGAACCCCATGAAGAAGGCCATCAGGCCGCGGGCGAACCCGCCGACCGCCTTCTTCAACGCGCCGAGGACGCTCACGAGCCACCATCCGCGGACCGAGCACCGTTCGAACGTATCATCCGTCGATCAGTCCCGTCCCCCGCCACTTAGTTCTTATCAGGCCAGTAATATACGAACCGGGGCGGCGAAAGCAACTCAGGTGAAGAACTTCAGCAGGTCGTCGCGCTTCTGGTCGCGGAGGTGCTCGCGGACGGCCGAGAGGAGGGGTTCGATGGAGCCGCGCTTGGCGCTGATCGGGGCGACGGTGTCCCGCCACTGTTGCCAGGGCGGGACCAGTCCGAGGCGGTCACAGAGGTCGTCCAGACGCTGGTCGCGGTCGTCGACCTTGTCCATCTTGTTGACCGCGACGACGGTCGGGATGTCCAGCTCGCGCAGGAAGTGGAACATCTCGACGTCGTAGGGCACTTCGCCGTCCCCGGAGTGGCGGTCGATGATCTCGACGGCGCTGTTGCCGTCGACGACGTGGATGGCGACGAGAACGTGCTCGGCGTACTCTTCCAGGTACCGGACGACGTCGGTCTTGATCCGCTCGCGCTCGTCCTCGGGGACGCCGGACATGAACCCGAAGCCGGGGAGGTCGGTGATCACGAAGTCCTCGCTGGCCCAGTCGAAGTGGTTGGGCCGGCGGGTCACGCCCGGCTTGCGGCCCGTCTCGACGCCGTGGCCGGTCAACTCCCGCATCAGCGTGGACTTGCCGACGTTCGACCGACCGACGAGGACGACCTCCGCCTCGCGGTCCGGGCGCGTCTCGAACATGGCCGCCGATAGGGCGACGCCCGGGTTAAGGGACCCGGTCCGTCAGCACCCGCTACAGCAGTCGCCGTTCCACTCCCAGGACCCACAGACCACGGTGCCGCCGTCCCAGCAACAGGTCCGCTCGTGCACCCGACACGAGTAGTGGGTCTGGCACCCGCCCGACACGCAGTTCGTCTCGGTCCAGCAGTCGGCCGCGTCCGCGCGGCCCATGGCGACCAGGCCCGCGGCACCTGCCGCGCCGGTGCCCAGCACCTTCAGCACGGAGCGCCGGTCGACTGACTGTTCGTCGGAGTCCGGATCGTTCTGACCCATGATTGTGAATATCACACAGTGCGTAATATTTCCTTTTTCAGTCGTTATGGATTTCCGATTGACGGTTTGATCGTGGCCACCCGGGGTCGTGTGTGATAGTGCAAGGCAGTTGGACGTATCAGGGAGGGGTGTTTCGCGTCGTCGGGAACGAAATCGAAGTACCGTCGACGGGGGAAAGATACACGGTCGGACGTCGTTTACGCGGTGGTAGATGGGCGAGGAAACTGAAGAGGACGGCCCGTTCGCCGGGTTCGGTGCCTGGAGCGACACGGACGTCGACGAGGCCGTCCGCGAGGTCGAAGCGGAGATGGACGAGGACTTCGAGTCCGGACGATGAAAGCCCTCGACGGTAGCTACTGTGTCGACTTCCTCCCGGGCTCGAAATGGAAGATCTCCACGTTACGACTAGCCACGGAGGCACAAAACCGGCGAAACGCGGCACCCCGATCCGGACTGGCAGTGAGATGCCCTTTATGGGGCCGCGAACCTACTTAAGGGCGAACAGTCCGCCCCGGTCACTTCTGGTGGTTTCTCTACCACCTGTCGGTAGTGCGCTCGGCCCGAACCGGTTTAAGAGCCCGTTCCCACCGACGGACCATGGACGGGTCGACGGGACGTCGCTCCCGGGGTCTGGGCGTCGGCAACCGGTGGCTACTCGTCGACGCGGGCGTCTTCGTCGCCGTCGCGGGGTCGCTCGCGGCGGTCCACGTCCTCCTTCCGGATGCCGTCGCGGAGCGGTTCGCCCTCGACTACGCGGATCCGGACCCGCTGGCGCTGTGGGCGTCGGCGTTCGTCCACGCGGGCGACGGGCACCTGCTGGACAACCTGCTCGGCGCGCTCTGCAGCGGCGGCGTCGCCTACCTCCTCTGTCTGCAGGCCGGTCGCCGCCGCTGGTTCCACCGGACGCTGCTGGCGTTCCTGACGGTCCTGCCCGTCGTGGTGAGCCTGGCGAGTCTCGCGGCGTTCGCGCACCTGGGCAGCACACCGCCGCCCGGCCGGGGGTTCTCGGGCGTCGCGGCGGGGTTCGGCGGGTTCGCGCTGGCGGCGCTGCTGGTCTGGTTGCGGCAGTCCTACGACCGGGCCACCGTCGCCAGCGTGCTGTTGCTCGTGACGGTCGCGCTCGGCCTGGAACTGTTCTGGATCTACGGCGCCGCGCTGGCGGGGCCGTCGATGGCGGCGTTCGGCGTCGGTCTCGTCGCGGCCGTCGTGGGCGTCCGCGACGACGTGTGCTGGCGGATCGATCACGTCGCCCAGTTCGGGTACGCCGCGCTCGTCGTCGTCTTCCTGGGAGTGTTCGTCTCCGGGCTGTTTCCTGCGGA
>CAYTAG010000056.1:0-17213 GCA_964435625.1 uncultured Halobacteriales archaeon
CTCCCGCATCTCGTCGAAGCGGTTCATGTGCTGGGCGGTGGTGACGAGGCCGACGTCGGGGTCCTCCTCGGGGGCCGCCAGTTCCTCTTCCAGCGCCCGCTCCATGATCGGCAGCACGTCGACGTTCGAGAACAGGGGGACGTAGATGATCTTCTCGGACTCCTTCATCGGGGAGTGGCCGAAGTGGACGAACACGTCCGTCCGTTTCATCAGGAAGGTGTCCAGGTCGCAGGCGCCGTAGCAGGGCTGGCCGGAGATGAGGACGCGCACGTCCTCCTCCAGGTAGGCCCGCAGGTCGTCGGCGACCGCGGGGGCGCGGCGCTTCAGCCCCTCGGGGAACTGGAGCCCGACCGTCTCGGCGTCGTGCTCGGCGACGGCCGCCGCGATGCGGTCGAGTTCGTAGTCCCACTCGCGGTCGTGTTTGAGGGCCATCCCCGTCTTCCGGAGGTCGCCCTCGCCGTACTCGGAGTCGCTCATTGGGGTTCGATACCGGCCCGGAACGTAAAACCTCCATGTTTCAAATTTCGTTCGGCGGTAGTTTCACCCCCAGAGGTAATTATAGAAGAACCATAATTTAAGTCGGGGAGGCCAATCTGTCATCTACCTGAATTTTTATGAGCATACTTCTTCTTCCGTGATTTTTGTGACTTGTATTTCAACGTCCCATCTACCAGAAGTGAGAATTGCTTCATTTGTTAGAGTAATATAATATGTTCCGGATTCGGGTGCAGTGAAAGCTCTTTCAATATTGGCTTGTGGGCCAGTATCAATGATGAGTTCCCCATCAGAGTTCTTAATCTCCAAATCTGGTCTTGCACCTTCAACCTGAACTGATTTTATAAATATTTGATCTCCTCTTTTCAAATCAACTTCCCAAGTATTACTTTCACCTGCAGTCCATTCTTCTAAATAGTCATATATCGTCTGTGATTGCGTTTCGCTGACAGTTCGACATGTTGCTTGTTGCTGTTCACCAGGTGTTTGTGCACACCCCGCCAAAGATATGGAGATTAATGTGAAACCTGACTTCACAACTTCTCTCCGGTCCATGTACTACGGTTTTTTATAATATTGAATAAAACCTATTGTAAGAACATAATCGTAAATGGTAACATATTCTTCATAGGGATACATTATATATAGAATATTATACCTATATAATAAGTTAATATTTTCTTGTTGTTGGTCTGCCCTCTATATCATATATAATTGGTCTAACGTAAAGGATGATCCCTTGAAACGTGTCTATCGGCCCGGGACGGAGATTTAAGGCCCATCGGGCAGAACCGCTCGCTGGCACCCGATGTCCGAGGACGAGACCGGCGGCGACCGACCGGCCGGTAACGACGCCGACGTGGCGGATGACGTCGACCTGGCGGACGGCGAGTCCCCCACGTTCGAGATTCCCGCCCGCCCGGAGCGCAACTACACGCCGACCGGCGGGGTCGAGTACGTGGGCGAGACCGCCTTCCATCTGGAGCCCGACCTGGAACCGTCCGCCGAGGAACTCGAGGATGTCCTGACCGACTTGCTCGACGCCGACCGCTACGTCCGCGGGGACTGGTTCGACCTCCCGCGGCCGGTCTACCTCGTCCACGACCGGCGCGTTTCGACCTCGTTCCGCGTCGTCGTCCGGTCGGGCCGACTGGAGTTGCACGTTCTGCCCTCCACCGAATCCGAGGGGTTACGGGCGCTGTACGACCGATTGCGGGCCGCGACCGACCTGGACTGGACGGTCCGCTGTCGGGTCGAGGAGGCCTGACCATCCCGCGAACACGGCCGCCGGGGTCCCGATCCGCTCGCCGGCTTCGGCAGGTCTAAACGGCGGGAACTACAACCGACGGACATGAGCGTCGAAACGACGAAGGTCGAGGATCTCGGGCGGGAACTCGGCGAGGCCATCACGGACCTCCCCGAGTACCGGACGTTCGAGGAGACGAAGGCGGCCGTCGAGGACTCCGACGAGGCCCAGGAACTGATCGCCGAGTACGAGCGCAAGCGCGAGGAGTTCATGATGGCCCGCCAGGCCGGCGAGGCCAGCCAGTCCGACATGGCCGAACTCCAGCGCGCCCAGCGGGAACTGCACGACGTCCCCGTCATGGCCGAGTACCTGGAGGCCCAGGCCGAACTGGAGGCCCGCCTGGAGCGGGTCAACGAGGCCATCTCGGAACCGCTTGCCCTCGACTTCGGGGAGTCCGCCGGCGGCTGTTGCCAGGACTGAGTGGCCGACCGCCACAGCCCCCTACGAAACCTCTTTCCCGGCGTCCCCGGAAGGGCCACCGTGATCGTCCAGATTTACTCGCTGACGACGGCCGCGGACGTCCGGGCGATGGTCGACCTCGGCGTCGACCACCTCGGGTTCGCGGCCGGCGAGGACGACGTCCCCGCGGGGATCACCGTCGAGCGCGCCCGCGACCTGTTCGAACTCGTCCCCGACGGCCACCGGACGGTCGCGCTCACGGTGAAGACCGACGTCGACGTCGTCGTCGAGAAGGTCGAGACCTTGCGGCCGGACGTCCTCCACCTCTGTCCCGAACCGGGGACGCTGTCGCCAGCGGCCGTCTGCGAGATCGCGGACCGCGTCGACGTCGACGTGATGATGGCGGTTGCCGCGAACGGCCGGGACGCCGTCGACCGCGCACGCGAGTTCGACGGCCCCAGCGACTACTTGATCCTCGACACTGCGGCCCCGGACGTCCCCGGCGTCGGTGCCTCCGGCGAGGCCCACGACTGGACGGTCAGCCGCGAGATCGTCCGGGCCACCGAGGTACCCGTCATCCTCGCGGGCGGGTTGAGTCCGGACAACGTCGCGGAGGCAGTCCGGACGGTCCGGCCCGCCGGTGTCGACTCCTACACCCGGACCTCCCGGACCGAGCGGCGCAAGGACGTCGACGCGGTGGAGGCGTTCGTCGACCGCGCCCGCGAGGCAGCAAGCGCCGATGACCGATAGCTCCCGACCGACCCCCTCGGCCGACGGCCCGAGGGTCGTCGGCGTCGGCAACGCCCTGGTCGACCGGACGTACCTGCTGTCGAACCTCCCGGAACCCGATGGCGGCGCGTCCGTCGAGGATTACGAGGTGCGCCCCGGCGGCGTCGAAGCCAACGTCATCGCGGCCCTGGCTCGACTCGGTCACGAGGCTGGCATCGTCGCCCGCCTCGGCGACGACGCCGTCGCCGAGACGGTCCTGGCGGACCTGGACGACCGCGGTGTCGACCGGTCGCGGGTCCGGATCGTCGACGGCGAGACGTCGTCGTACTGCCTGGTCCTGCGGAACCGCGCGGGCGAGCGGATGATCATCGGCGGTGGTGAAGGGACCGCGAACCTCCGGCTGGACGACGCGGACCTTACGTACCTCGCCGACGCCGACGCGGTCTTCACCTCCGGATACGCGCCTGCACGGGTCCACGGGACCCTGGCGACGGCCCGCGAAAGTGGGCAGATTCGGAGCCTCGTCTTCGACCTCGCCGGCCGGTTGGCCGACCTCCAGACCCGGGGGCTGGACGCCGGGACCATCGACGCGACGGCGGCGGCCTGTGACCTGTTTCTCGGCAATAGGGCAGCCGTCGATTCGTACGTCGGCGGCACGAACCTCGACGAATCGGTCGAACGGCTCCGATCCCGCGGGATCTCCCGTGGCGCCGTCACCGACGGTGAGTCAGGCGCGACCCTGTTCGACGGCGACCGCCGCGCGTCGGTCCCGGCGTTCGACGTCGACGTCACCGACACGACCGGTGCCGGCGACGCCTTCGCGGCGGGCCTGACCGACGCCTGGCTCCTCCGGGACGAACCGATGGAGCAGGCGGGGCGGTTCGCCGCCGCCGTCGCCGCGCTCGCCTGTACCGGCGAGGGCGCCCGGGGGAACCTCCCGGCCTGTAGGGAGGTCACCGAGTTTCTTACGACCCGCGCCGCCGAATAGAGCTCGTAGATCGCTCCTCCTGTTCGTATAGCGAGATACAGTTTACAGGACTGGTTTCGACCGGTTCGGGAACGCTACGCGGGGAGAAACGAGTTTCGACGCTCCCGAAATTCGGCGGAGTCGGAATTGACCGCCGAGCAGCATCCAGAGGTCCGCCAGCAGGGGCCTCCTTTAAGGAGTCCGCGAGGTACTTAAAGGGGCCTCGGCCGAACCTCCCATCGCTCTCAAGCAACTGCGTACGTCGGTCGGCGGGTACGTGTTTCGGCCGCACCGCCCGATTACGGACTCGGAACCGTGTTCGGAACGGAAACGATTACTCGCTGGCCCCGGAACTGCGGCACATGACGACCAGCGACTGGGGCGACTGGCTTCCGAAGGCCGTCGCCGACGCCGATCCCGACGGCGTCGCGGTCTGGTACCTCGGATGTAACGGGTTCGTACTGAAAGGCGCCGACGGGACGACGCTGTTCGTGGACCCTTACGTCGGCACCGGCGATCCCCCGCGGACGGTCCGGATGATCCCGGTGCCGTTCGATCCTGCGGACGTCGAGTCCGCCGACGCCGTCTTCGCCACCCACGAACACACCGACCACGTCCACGGGCCGAGCCAGGCCCCCCTCCTCGCGGACGCGGGGGTGACGTTCTACGGTCCGGACGCGAGCGTCGCCGTCGCGGCCGACGAGGAGGACTGGCCCGCCGAGTGGGACGTGGACCCGACGGACCTGGTAAGCGTCGAGGAAGGGAAAACCGTCGAGGTCGGCGGGTTCACCGTCCACGTCGAGGATGCCTACGATCCCGACGCCGAGCACCCGGTCTCGTACCTGTTCGAGTACGACGGGGTGACGGTGTTCCACGGCGGGGACACCAAACCCTCGCCGGCGTTCGACCGGATCGGTCGAGAGTACGAGATCGACCTCGGCATCCTCGCGTTCGGGTCCGTCGGTCAGGTCCCGGACAAGGAGACGGGCGAACCGGCCCGGACCCGCTGGTACAACGACGAGAACCAGATCGTCGAGGCCGCGGCCGCGCTGGAACTGGACGCGCTGTTGCCCAGCCACTGGGACATGTGGAAGGGGCTGACGGCGGATCCGACGGCGCTTCACCACCACGTCCGGAGTTTCGAGTACCCCCGGCGCCTGGAGGTCGTCGAGATCGGCGACCGCGTGGACCTCGAATAGTGAAGGCAGTGAACGTCGGGTCGGCAAGTCTCGACCCGTAAGGTCGGGTTACGTTCGAACGATTTCCCGTCGCAGAAACGGGCCGCCGTCGGGTAATGCCCAATTATCGGCCCGGTCCTTTTTTGGGGTCGGTGGCGTACGGACTGGTATGAGCTACGCGTCCGACGACGGTACGCTGGAGGTGGCCGCTGATGGCATCGGCGTCCGGAAGGGCTTCGAGGCCGAGGAGTTCCCGGTCCCCGCGATGCGCTTTGCCATCACGTCCGAGCGCGACGAGGCAGTCACCGTGCGGATCTCCGACCGGATCCCGGAGGACTTCTCGATGGACGGCGTCGGGTTCCACCCGGACTACGAGGGGGAAAACTGGACCGCCTACGAGGACAACCGCGTCGAGTACGAACGGACTCTGCAGCCTGGCGAGCAGATCGTCACCGTCTACGGCATCCGGGCCAGCACGATGGAGGAGGTCCGGTCGTTCCTCGTCGAACCGGCAATCGAGGAGGTCCGGCCCGCCGGCTCGGACGTCGCCGGCGGCGATCACCGTGCCGTCGACGACCAGACGATCCAGGACATCGCCCCCAGGGAGTCCAACCAGGTCGTGCGGGACGTCCTCTCCGGCGAACGCGCGAGCCTCCCCGGCATGGAGCAGGACGGGGCCGCAGGTGGCGACGTCGACGAGACGGCCGACGTCGGGGCCGCGGACGGCGGCGACCCGTCCGGTCAGGACGACCTGGAACTGGGCCCCGAGGAGGCCGAGGACCTGCTTGGCGACCTGGAAGACGAAGCCGTCTCCCAGTCCGGAGAATCGGACGCCGGCGGGGACGAGGGGGCGGGGACCGACGACGACGCCGGGAGCGCCGTCGACGAGTCCATCGACCTCGGGCTGGACGAGGACGACGACGGCCTCGAACTCGACGTCGACGACGGGGCTGCCGAGGGCTCGGATTCGGAGCTGGAACTCGGCGAGATACCGGAGACGGACGAACTCGACGCATCCGGGGACGCGGAGGCCGACGACGAGGCCGTCTCCGGGGACCAGGCCGCCGCCGACGAGCGGGAGGACGCCGAGGGATCGGCCGACGATGCAACGGCCGATAAAGGAACGGTCGACGACGAGTCGACGGCCGTTTCCGCGACCGGGCAGTCGGAGGTCGGCCAGGAGTCGGCGGACGACGCCAGTGGGGCTGACGAAGCGGGTGTTGCCGACGATGCGGGAGCGGCCGACGACGCTGCCGTCGACCTGGAGTTCGACGCCGGGGACGCCGAGGCGGCCCCGGTCGGCGGTTCCGGGTCGTCCGACCCCGGGTCGGACGAGGAACCGACGGTCGTCACGCCGGACGAGCCCCCTGCCAGCGACGACCCGGCCGCGGTCGGCGACGCGTCGAGCGAGGAGGCGACGGCCGGAACGTCGCCGGGCAGCGACGGACTCGCCGCCGACCCGTCGAACGCGTCCGGAGCGTCGGAGACCTCCGGAGGGGCCGAGCCCGGTACGGTCGAGGCCGGGACTGCCGACGGAACTGCCGAGTCCAGCAGTCGGGAGTCGGACGGTCGCGCCGACCCGGACGGGGCCGCGGAGTCGGGAAGCGTCGTCTCCGCGCTGGTGGCGGAACTCCGCGAGGGAACCGTCGAGGCGTCCGAGGTCGAGGAACTCCGGGATCACCTCGACGTGGGCGACGCCGGGGCGACCCGGAGCGTGGAGACGCGCATCTCGCGGCTGGAGTCCCGGATGGAGGAGTTCGACGCCTACACGGACGCCCTGCGGGAGTTCATCGACGAGCGCGGGGCCGCCGCCGAGATCATCGAGGGCCTGGAGTCCGAGGTGGAGGACCTGCGCGAGGAGATCTCGACCGTCTCGGAGGCGGTCGACGCCAACGAGGACGGCGTCGACGCCATCTCCGAGGCCGTCGACGGCCTGGAGTCGGACCTGGCGTCGACCACGGACGAGCTCTCGACGATGACGGCACGGGTCGACGAGGTCGACGCCGAGTTCGAGGCCCTCGTGGGCACGGTCGAGGACCTGGAGACCGACGTCGATGCGGTCCAGAGCGACCTCCATGGTCTCGAATCGGCGGTCGAGGATCTCGAGTCGAGCGTCGGCGCGGTGGCAGAAAACGCCGACGCCGTCGACGAGAAGCTAGACGCGGAACTGGAGACGCTACGGTCGGACCTGGCGGAGGTCCAGGAAGACGTCCAGGACATCGTCGAGTGGCGGGGTCAGTTGGGCGAGATGTTCAAGTGAACGGCGTGGACGATCCGACTCGCCCGACGTCGACTTCTCGTGCCGGTTCCGTTTTTGCCGACCACGCCAGCTGACGGACCGTGCAACCAACATGTTCTTCCTACCAACGAGTAATCAGACATTAT
This sequence comes from uncultured Halobacteriales archaeon, assembly GCA_964435625.1. Classification (GTDB taxonomy): domain Archaea; phylum Halobacteriota; class Halobacteria; order Halobacteriales; family PXRE01; genus PXRE01. The sequence goes on from CAYTAG010000056.1 coordinate 7,460, forward strand.
GGCACTACACCCGTCCAAAAATAGGCTTACAATTACGGATAAGCGGGGAATGGGGGCGGTGACGCAGTACCATATATCAGGATAAGGCCTTTTATGCCGGAATGTAGGGATAGATTGATGTGGGCTCCGCGAAATGGGCCGAACATGAGTGAGGGGGACCTCGATACTTCCCGCGTCTCGGTAAAGACGTACGTGCCCGCCTATCAACGTGACGTCTGGGCGGACCACGCCGACCGACTGGGGATGAGCCAGAGCGAGTTCGTCCGGACGATGGTCCAGGCGGGCCGACGGGATTTCCAGGTCGACCCCGAGGAACCCGGTTCTCAGGACGATACCCCCCGGGGTGAGGGCCTCGAAGACCGCATCCTCGACGCTCTCGAATCGGAGGGGGTCCTGGACTTCGACGAACTGGTGGAAACGCTGGCCGCGGACCTGGAGGACCGCCTGGACGAGGCGATGGAAACCCTACAGGCGGAGAACCGCGTGCAGCACCGCGGACGCGAAGGCGGGTACGCCGTGGTCGAAGAATGAGCGCCGAATCGTCCGAGGAAGCCGTCGAGGACTCCGTGGAATACTTCCTACGAGATCAGGAGTTCCACGGTCGCAGCGACCGGACCATCGACTCTTACCGTCGAGTTCTCCGGGACTTCGAATCCTTCCTGGCCAACCCAGATCGGAACCCGGCCGGGGAGTCGATGACGCCCGGGCAAGCAGGCCAGCGAGAGTGCATGGCCTGGGTCCACGAACTCCGCGGCGAGGTAGCGGAGAGCACCGTGGCGACCTACGCGGCGTACCTACACCGATTCTACGCGTACATGACCCAGGTCGGGACCTTCGACGCCAACCCGATGACCCTGGTAACCGAGGAGATGGACGAGCGCATCGAGTCCGACCCGACCCGTCGGGAGGTATCCGTCGAGCAGATGCGGTCGTTCGTCGACGCCATCGCACACCCGCTGGACCGGGCGCTCGTCGTGACACTGCTGAAGACGGGGATGCGAGTCGGCGAACTCTGCAACCTCGACCTCCGGGACCTGCGTCTCGACCACCCTGCGGGCGAGGCCGTGGGCGCGGGCGGCCGGCCGCAACTCGACGGCCGTTCCGACTCGCTGTTCGTGAGCGTAACGCCGGAGCGAGGGGAAGTAGTGAACGGCGAGAAGCGGCCGGCGTCCAACAAGCGCAAGCGGGACACGGTCGTTCCGGTCGACGACGAACTACAGTGGGTACTGGTCAGGTGGCTCGCGGCCCGGCCAGACCCGATCTCACCCGCAGACCCATTGTTCGTCAACACCCGCGAACGGTGGGGCCGCCGGATCGACCCCGACGAAGTGAGGTACGTCGTCGAACAGCACGCCCGCGAGTTCGGCTGGTACCGCACCGGCGGCGGCAGCGAGGAGAACGTCACGCCACATTACTTCCGGCACTTCTTCACGACGCACCTCCGGGACGCCACCGGCGACCGCGGCATCGTCAAGTACCTCCGCGGCGACGTCGCCGAGGACGTCATCGACACCTACACCCACAACTGGGGCGACCGCGTCCGGGAGGTCTACGAGGCCAACGTCTACTCGCTGTTATGAGGTGCAGCGTGCGGGTTCTCGACCCGATAAACCACATTTCGCTTTACAGATGGGATTCCCTTCGCCGCCGTCACGGGAGGTCCGGGACGGGGTTCCGTTTCGACTGGCGGTCCGGGATACCATAGATGTATCGACAGTGATTGATCTGTGTCGATGCCACGGTTGCGCTGGTTGAACGATACGCTGGACGCTCCTCCAGGACGAACGTCGGCCAGCGGTGGCCGGCCGGTACTCCGACGTGGAAACGAATCGTTACCTGACCAAAAATGATAAGGATATGGAAATGTATTTCAAACTTAAATGTCCCAAAGTAAACAAAGAGCCGGCGAGGAAATTTCCGGGGAGGACGAGTCATTCGTCGGTAAATCGGTCGACCGAGTCGAGGATCGGCGGATTCTCACTGGAGAAGCGGAATACATCCACGACGACAGGCCGACTGATAGCCTGGAGATGGCGCTGGTTCGAAGTTCGGAACCTCACGCGCGCATCAAGAGCGTCGACACCTCGGCCGCGGAAGAACACCCCGACTGTGAACTAGTACTCACAGTCGAGGACTTCAAGGAGCACTGCAATCCCCTCCCCACTCCGTTCGAAGAGTACGAGGAGTGGCCGCTGGCCGACGGAAAGGTCCGCTACGTCGGGGAACCGATTGCGGTCGTCGTGGCGACCGACCGGTACGTGGCCGAAGACGTCATCGAGGAAATCGAGGTCGATTACGAACCGCTTGATCCCGTCGTCGACCCGATGGAAGCACGCGAGGATGAAACGGTGGTCCACGAAGACGTCGGGACCAACGTGGCAAAAAACGAGCGAATGGAGTTCGGTGACGTCTCTGCGGCGTTCGAGGACGCTGACCACGTCATCGAGGGCGAGTACTCCTGGGAACGGATGTCCGGAGTCTCGCTCGGCACGGCCGGAGTCGTGGCCGAGTTCGACGCCGACGATGGATCCTACGAAATCAAGTCCAATCTACAGTCGCGGACCTGGTTCGGTCCGTTCCTCGCCGAGTCCCTCGACGTCCCGTACGACAAACTCCACCTGGACTACCCGGGTGATGCCGCAGGAAGCTACGGGAGTAGATGCTGCATACTGGGATACTGTTGCATGGCAGCGGTAGCGAGCCGTGAACTGGGACGGCAAGTCCGGTTCGTCGAGGACCGGGTCGAGTACCTCCGTGGAGGGATTTCGACGCAGAACGTCGACCGGGAGTACGAGGTCGAACTCGCTATCGACGACGACGGGACGATCCGCGGACTCGACGTCTGGTTCACGGACGACTTCGGCGCCTATCCGCGATTCGTCGTCGGACAGGTCATCCGGCCGCTGGGGGTGGCGACCCAGGCGTACGACGTCGACAATCTGGGGTACGAATACGAACTGGTCGCGTCGAACAAGGCCCCACAGACCGCGTATCGAGGGTTCGGGAACCCCGCTCACATCTTCGCCATCGAGATGGTCATCGAGAAGGCGGCGCGGGAACTCTCCCTCGACCCGGTCGAGGTCAGGGAGCGAAACCTCATCACGCCCGACCAGATGCCGTACAAGCTTCCCCCGAAGACGGTCTACGACTCCGGGGACTACCCCGAGGCGTACACCAAAATCCGGGAACTGGTCGAAGAGAACGAACGCTGCCCGGGCGGGCTACTCAATCCGGACGTCGTCGAACAGAAGCGCGAGGAGGGGAAGTACCGCGGGTGCCGGGAAACGCTCATCGTCGAACCGGCGGCGCCCACGACTTCGATGACCGACATGAGCCTCGAACGGTACCCGCCGGAGGAGGAGCAACCCGACGACGGGAGCGAGAACCTCGTGGGATTCGACAGGGAACACCTGTGCGCGCAGGTCGACGCCGACGGGACGGTCCGGGCCTTCCTCGGGACCGACGCCGCCGGTCAGGGATTGGAAACCATCGTCTCCCAGTTGCTCGCGGACGAACTCGGACTGACGCCGGACGACGTCGAAGTGGGCTACCTCGACAACCGCGACGCGATCAACGAGACGGGACAGGCGGGTTCGCGATTGGCCGTGATGCTCTCCGGTGCTGCCGCGGGCCTCGCGTCGGAACTCGAATCCAACCTCGAACGACTCGCCGCCCGGGCGTGGGGTTACGAGCGACGCGACGTCGCGTACGACGGGGGGAGAGTGACGAACCTCGAAACCAACGAGACCCTCTCGCTGGCCGAACTTGCCGAGGCCGACGAAGACGACGAGTTCACCGACATATCGTACATCTACGACCATCCGACCACCGAACACGAAATCTTCCAGGAGGGGCTGAAAAATAGAGCACACGTCCACACGACGGCAGCGTTCAACGCGAACGCACCCATCGTCGAGGTGGACGTCGAGACCGGGGAAGTCGAAATCCTCAAACTCTACACGATCCGTGACTGCGGGACGAAGCTGAACCCCCAGATCGTCGAGGGGCAGTACATCGGCGGAATTGCGCAGGGAATCGGGGCGGCGTTGTTCGAGGAGTTCACCTACGACCCGGAGTCGGGCCGACCGCAAACGGAGACGCTGTTCGATTACCCGCTTCCCACGGTCCACAACATGCCGGACCTGCAGATCGAACACTCGGTGACCCCGTCGCCGTTCACGGCGACCGGGGCGAAAGGAGTGGGCGAGACCGGCATGACCGACGTGCCAGCGAGCACCGCGGCGTCGATCAACGCAGCGCTAGAACCACTCGGGGTCGTCGTCGACGAACTCCCGTTCACGCCGGAGAAGGCACACGAGCGGATCCAGGAGAGCGACGAGTGGGAACGACGGTCCGACGGAGAAACGTAGACTTCTCCCTCCGCCTACTCGGTGGGCATCTTCTCTGCAGCGTCCTCGACGGCGTCGACGATGTTGAGGTAGCCCGTACATCGGCACAGGTTGTCCGAGAGTCCCTCTGCGATATCGGCACGGTCCGGGTCGGGATTCTCTTCGAGCAGTGCCTTCGTCGCCATCGTGAACCCGCTCGTACAGAATCCACACTGGAGGGCGTGGTTCTCGGTGAACGCCTGCCGGATCCGACGGACGTCCTCGTCCTCGACGAGGCCATTGAACGTCTGGATTTCGGATTCGTCCGCTTGCACCGCGTACAGCAAGCAGGATTTCACCAGTTCCCCGTCCATCTCGACCATGCACGTCCCGCAGACCCCGTGTTCGCACCCGACTCGTACGCCGGTACACCCTGCCTCGTATCGCAAGAAGTCAGCGAGCTTGTATCGAGGCTCGACCTCGGTCGTGACGGTCTCCCCGTCGACGGTCATCGACACCTCCCGTCGCGGCAGACCATCGGTGCCGTCGTCCTCCGTCATGGCTCCTAATAAATATTGATGCTCTATTAAATTTTCGACCATATTACCTGTTCCATCGTAACGGGATGGACGGAAGCATCGTTCGTGGTCAAGCACCCGCGTTACCGACTGGAGTTTCCGGAAACCGTCGAACGGAACGGCCCTGCAAAGGCGCGTAGTCCTGCGTTATCTGGGTAGCGTCGTTCCAGAGATGGAGATGGCCACCACCGTTGCTCCGATAGCCGGGATAAAATTTATTTGTCCATGGCCGATATGTCGAGGTAATAATCAGAACGATTACTATGAAACCAGCATCGTTCGAATATCACGATCCATCGTCCGTCGACGAGGCGGCGTCACTCCTCTCGGAGTACGACGACGCGACGTTGATGGCCGGCAACCAGTCGCTCTCGTTGGCGATGAGTACCCGGCGAGTCTCTCCCGATCACCTCGTCGACCTCAACGACGTCGAACAGCTCGATTACGTCGACGAGGACGACGATGTCGAAATCGGTGCGATGACCCGCCACCGAACGATCGCGGAGTCCTCGCTCTTGCAGCAGCGACTCCCCATGTTGTCGGAATCGGCGGCCGAAATCGGGGGGCCAGCCGTACGGAATCGGGGCACTCTAGGGGGGAACGTTGCCGAGGCGGACCCCGTCGGTAACTATCCGGTCGTCCTGACGGCTCTAGATGCGACGTTGACGCTGCGCTCCGCCGACGGCAGGCGGGAGTTACCCGTCCGGGACTTCTTCGTCGGGCCCGGGGAAACCGAACTCCGGGATGACGAACTCGTCGAACGGATCGTCGTCTCCACTGCCGAACTCCCTCGGGACAGGTCGGGGATGGCGTTCCACGCACTGAAGCCCACTCCGCTGACGGGCCCGAAGTTGAGCGCGGCAGGCGCCGTTCGAGTCGACGATCCGACGGCCACGTCGCCCATGATCGAGGAGGCACGACTCGCGCTCGGCAACGCGGCCGACGTCCCGCTCAGAGTCGAGACTGCTGAAGAGGTCGTTCGGGACGAACCGCTATCCGAAGATGTACTGGAAGAGGCAGCGGCGGCGGCACTGGACGCCGCCGAACCGGTAAACGAACCACCGGGAGACGCGGACTACAGACAGGCCCAGGTCGGCGTCTACACCCGTCGGGCACTCCAGACCGCATACGAACGCCCGATCGACGGGTAATCAGTGGCCGCCTCGTTGCTAATGTACGCTCGGCGCACACGCGGCACAAATGTTCACGAGATAATGGATTAGGTGCGGTGATGACGGATACGGGGTCCGAGCACTATCACGAGGGCGAAATCGCCATCCAGCGGCGGGCGGGCGTCCGCGACCAGGCCGAGATGATCGTCCAGATGTACGATATGCCGGACCCGACTCGTCCCGGAGTGCGAAAACTCGTGGACGACCAGCCTCACGCGGTCGTCACGTCGGTCGACCGCGACGGGAACGTCTGGGTGTCGTTCCTGACGGGGGAACCGGGGTTCATCAACGTCGAGGACTCCGAGACGATTGGCTTCGGTGCCGACCCGGCCGACGGCGACCCCCTCGGGGAGCACCTCCGGCCCGGCATGCCGGCGGGCGTCCTGCTGGTCGATCCCTGGACCCGGGGTCGGCTGCGGGTCAACGGCGTCGCGACCCCCGCCGACGAGGGGTTCGTCCTCGAAATCGAGGAGATCTTTCCGAACTGCCGGACGGGAATCCGCTGCGGTGGTCCCTGGAGGAGCGGTCGCCGTTCAACCCCTGACTCGGGCGGGCCAGGCAGTCGATACGGCCCTCCGGGCAGCAGGCCTGCCGGTTGCGAGCGCCTGAAGGGCGTGGATCGCGTACGTCCGTGTATGAACATGCTCGTCGACGGCGAGTGGGTGGTCGACGCCGAGGAGTACACCGACGACGACGGGGAGTTCCAGCGCCAGGAGACGGCCTTCCGGGAGTGGGTACGGGACGACCCGGACGCCCGCTTCCAGCCCGGAGCCGGGCGGTACCACCTGTACGTCTCCTACGCCTGTCCGTGGGCACACCGGACGTTGCTGGTCCGTTCGCTGAAGGGCCTGGAGGACGCAATCTCGGTGTCGGTCGTCGACCCCTACCGCGAGGAGGACGGCTGGCAGTTCACCCCCGGGAAGGACGGCTGCACGCCGGATCACGTCCACGGTTCGGATTATTTGCGTGAACTGTACGTGCGCGCGGACCCGAACGCGACCGGGCGAGTGACGGTGCCCGTCCTCTGGGACCGCCGGGAGGACGCCATCGTCAACAACGAATCCGCCGAGATCATGCGGATGCTGGACGTCGCGTTCGACGACCTCGCCGAGCGGGACGTGGATCTCTACCCCGAGGGCTACCGCGAGGAGGTCGACCGGATCGTCGACGAAATCTACCAGCCGATCAACAACGGGGTCTACCGGGCCGGCTTCGCGGGAAGCCAGGCGGCCTACGACCGGGCGGTCTCGGAACTGTTCGACGCGCTGGACCACTGGGACGAGGTGCTGGCCGACCGGCGGTACCTCGCCGGCGACCGCCTGACGGAAGCCGACGTGGCGATGTTCACTACGCTGGTCCGGTTCGACCAGGTGTACCACACCCACTTCATGTGCAACGGGCGGTTCGTCCACCAGTACGAGAACCTCTGGCCGTATCTGCGGGACCTGTATCAAACGCCGGGGGTGCGCGAAACCGTCCGGATGGACCACATCAAGGAACACTACTACGGGACCCACCCGGAGGTGAACCCCAGCGGGATCGTCGCCGTCGGGCCGGACCTGGACTTCGAGGCGCCCCACGACCGCGGCGAACTCCCCGGCGGTCCGCCGGCGGAACTGGCGGCAATCGCGTAGCGACCGAGGACGATTCCCGGTGGCAGTCGTTGTCGGGCGACGGGCGAGTAGGGATATTTATATGCATGGCCGTGGCACCCCCTCACGTGAGAGAACATGGCGACGGACGTGACTGAACGATCACCGATCACGGGCGACTGGAAGGTGAAGGTCCTCGCCGGACTGTTCCTGTTCCTGGTCGGGATCGTCGGACTCGCCGACGTACTGCCGATCGGCTGGGCCGAACCCGTCCAGTGGACGACCTCGACGGCGCTGGTCCTGATCGGGTTGACGATCATGATGTACGGCTTCGCGAACATCACCTGATCGCGAGCGGGCGAACGTTTTTGGCCTGGCCGGGCGTCGGGGACACGTGATGACCCCGAGCAACGTGTCTCCCCGGCGGGGGGACGGTGATCGACGGTGAGCGACGACCCCGTGCTCGTCGACGTCGACGAGGGCGTCGCCACGCTGACGCTGAACCAGCCGTCCGTACGCAACGCGATGACGCGGGACCTCTCGCGGGCGCTCGTGGATGCGCTGGAGGGACTCGAAGGTGGGGACGCCCGCGTCGTCGTGGTGGAGGGTGCGGGGCCGGCGTTCTGCGCCGGCGGCGACGTCAACGCCATGGTCGAGCGGATGGCCGGAGAGATGCCGTTGTCGGAGGCGGTTCGGTTGGTGCGCCAGACGACCAGCCGCGCGGTCCGGCGCCTTCAGGACTTCTCGCTGCCGACCGTCGCCAAAGTCGACGGCCCGGCGTTCGGCGCCGGCGCCAACCTCGCCATCGCGACGGACCTGCAACTGGCCAGCGACGACGCCCGGATCAGCTTCGGGTTCCGGAACGTGGGGCTGGCGGTCGACTCGGGGACCTCCTACCTGCTGCCCCGCCTGGTCGGCGAGAACGTCGCCAAGGAACTGGTGTTCACCGGCGAGCAGATCGGCGCCGACCGCGCGAAGGAACTGGGCCTGTTCAACCGCGTGTTCCCCGCCGGGGAGTTCGACGAGCGAGCCGACGACCTCGTCCGCGAAATCGCCGACGGGCCGACGGTGGCGCTACGGACGAGCAAGCGCCTGCTCGACCAGGGGCTGGAGAGTTCACTATCGCAGGCGATGGCCAACGAGGCCGCCGCCCAGGCCGCCGTTTTCGAGACCGACGACCACGAGGAGGGCGTCGAGGCGTTCATGGAGAAACGGGAACCGGACTTCCGGGGCGAGTGAGCCTGATGCCGCGTCTGTCCAGCCGCCAGCGTGGGTTCGTGACTCCCGAGGAGGTGTTCTCGGCCGATCAGGTCGTCGACGCCTACCGGGAGTCCCGCTCGGACCGAGCGACCGGGCCGACCTAGCTCCGGTCTATCAGGTTCTGGATCCGCGTCCGGACGTCGTCCGGGGAGTCGAACGTCTCTCCCGCGGCCGGTGTGAGGATGTCCTCAAGCGACCGCCACCCGCCTTTCGATTCGACTGTCCGGTCGCCGTAGGCCTCGATCAGCTGCTCGCCCGTGGTCGGGTAGTCGTGATCGCGCAGTGCACCGTCGAGGTCGCCGAGTTCCTCCCCGGCCGGTTCGGCCTCGTCGCCGCGGGCGCGCGCCTCCGCGACGTCGCGCTCGCGCTGGCGACGGCGCTCGTCGTCCGCTTGCTTGTTCCGGCCGTTTTTGTCGTCAGCCATCCCCCAGGTTAGGGGACCGAACGGGATAACGCTGTTGCCGGCCCGCCGCCGCACCGACCGCCGGCGGGGGAACGCGGCAGTCGGTCGCGCTCACCCGTCTATCGCGGTCAGTCGCTCGACGTCGGGGATGGACGCCTCGGCGTCGGTGATCTGCCGGAGCCGCTGGGCGTGTTTCTCGGCCGCGTAGCCCGTCAGGTCGTCGGGGTCCAGCAGTTGCTCGTCGGGGCCGACGTCGGCCGGCGACCCGACCGCCCGCTGGACGAGACCGAGCAGTTCGTCGGTCACCTCGTGGATCAGCGCCGGGTCGACGCCCGCCTCGACGAGCTCCTTCAGCTTCGCCATCCCGACGCCGACGTGGCGGCCCTCGGCGCCGCGGATCAGGGTCAGCCCCTCGACCCGG
>CAYTAG010000057.1:0-12513 GCA_964435625.1 uncultured Halobacteriales archaeon
CGTCCAGCGGGTACCCGGGGATGCAGTTGAAGAAGGCGAGGTTGAAGTTGATCCACCCGGTCCAGAACAGGACGTTCGCCACGCCGAAGATCCAGCCGCCGAGGAAGCCCAGCGGCCCGGTCGCGTGATAGAAGTTGCCGATCCCGCCGGTGAACCCGGCGAAGTTGAACGGCAGGCCCACGTCGGCCACGCCGGCGATGGGCAACACGAGGACGAACAGCATCCGGTCGACGAACGACCGGCCGTCGTCGCCGCCGCCGAGCACGGAGAGGTACGACTCCGCCGGATAGGAGCGCGTGCCGAAGTCGCTGACCACGATCCCGGAGATGCCCGGCCAGGACTGCACGCCCAGGTAGCCGATCTCTTCGTTAGGATGCTCGCCGAGCGTCACCTCGTAGGTCTCGCGCTCGCCGTCGACGACCGCCCGGACCTCGACGGCCTGGCCGGGTTCGGTGGTCGAGAGCACCGCCTCGAGGTCGTCCGCGGAGACGACGCGCTCGCCGTCGATGCGGGTGACGACGGCTTCCCCGTTCGCCGGGGCACCCGCGCCCGCGAGCGGTTCGTTAGGAGCGACGGTGACCAGCGCCCCGACGGGGAGCGTCGTCGTCCCGCCGTCGGCCGTCTGGACGGTGGCGACGGTGCGGTCGGCGAGTTGCTCGCGCAACTCGCCGCGGGTGTGGACCGTCGTGCCGTTGACGCTCGTGATGGTGTCCTCGCGCGCGAGGTCCGCCGGGCCGTCGGGCGCGATGCCGACCACCAGCAACGACCGCTCGACCGACACGGTCCGCTCGCCGTTGACCTCGACGTCGACGGTGCGGGCGGACTCGTTTTCCAGCACCGCGTTGAGGTCGTCGCCGTCGTCGATTGGCTGGCCGGCCACCGCCGTGATGCGGTCGCCGCGCTCGATGCCGGCGTCGTCGGCGGCCGACCCCGGAAGCACCTGGCCGACGTGCGCGCCCGGCGCGACGCCGATGGAGGCAGCGACGGGGCCAAAGAGCAGCCCGAACGCCAAAAGCGTCACCGCGAAGTTGTTGGTGACGCCGGCGGCGAACATCCGCGTCTGGCTACCGCGGCCCGCGTCCCGGCGGCTCTCCTCGTCCGGTTCGACGAACGCCCCCAACGGGACGAGCGTGAACAGCAACACGCCCATGGAGTCGATGTCGATGTCCTCGACCCGACACAGCAGGCCGTGGCCGCCCTCGTGGACGACCAGGCCGATCAGGAGGCCAGCAACGATGTCCGGTGCCGCAGACAGCGGCAGGAACTCGTTGACACCAGGGATGACCAGGACGTTCTGTGGCTGGGTCACCGCCCTGGGTTCGGGGGTCAGCATCTGGCTGACCGCCGACAGCACCAGGAAGACGAACGCCAGCGCCATCACCACCAGCGCGAGGCCGACCCCGAAGTTCGCCCAGGCCCGCCAGAACCGTTTCGGGCGCGACAGACGGTCGAGCAACCGCCGCCCGCGGAGCGTGTGCAACGTCACCAGCGGCCCCTGGGCGCTGACGTAGGAGGGGATCAGCCCCTGCCGGCGCAACAGGACCACCAGGAGCCAGTAAGCCAGAATACCAGTTAGGACGAGCGACAGCGTACTCATCACCTCACCATCGCGCCCCGACGGCCATAGACGTTTGGTTCGCGAGCGTTCGGCCCGGGAGGATCCGGCCTACTCGGTCTGCGGCCGGGTCTCCTCGGTCCCGATGTCGATGGCGGCTTCCTCCTCGGGTTCGCTCCGCATCCAGCGCATCGCCGCGAACGCGACGACGCCGACCATGGCGACGAGCAGCAGTTTCCGGCCCATGCCGCCGCCGCCGTCGGACGTCCCTTCTTCGGTCTCCCCCGTTCCAGTCATCACTTCGGTCTCGGAGGCCGTTTCGCTGCCGGGAGCCGCTTCCACGCGCTTGAATGCCGGACGGTCGAGGTGGAGTTCTACGATGGTCATAGTATCACCTTGGTGCGCTAGCCACCGGTGGTCGTTCCGTCTACAGGCGGGGACCCTGGCGGCGTTCGCACCCGTTTCTAACGCCCGCGTCGTTCTTAAAGGTAGGTGGTGGGGTGGGCGGACCGTCTGACGACACGGAAATCCCGTAACGCAACCGTTCTCTTGTCGGAACAGGTGACTCGCTCCCGGCACGTTTCTATTCTTATACATTTCGGCCGATGGATCGCCGGGCGACGCCGGCGACGGTCGCCCTCGGTCGCGTTCCCGTCCGCCGGTCACTTTCAGTTTCGCCGCGCCCTCGGCGCGGCTTTACCCCCTCCGCCGTCGTGCGCAGACGTATGTCCGCCGAGTCCCTGCCCGACGAGTTCGCCGAGTCGTTGACCGACGAAATCGAGTCGGAGCTGTCGGCCGTCATCGCGCGCAATCGTGGGGACGACGGCGCGACGACGATGGCCCGCGCGCTGCTGGAACGCGACAGCCAGACCGGGCTCCTCGTGGGGCTGGTCGACGGCGCCGAGGAGGCGGTCTACTACGACACCCTCACCTGGAGCGTCCGGACCGTGGGCTTCGACGTCAACGGCGTGGACGGCCTCGGGGCGAAACTGCTCGGCAAGCGCCGCCACCGCCGGGGCGCCGAGCGGTTCGTCCGCGAGCGCGCCGAGGACTTCGCGTGGGTCCACCCCCGGTTCCGGTGGGTGCTGTAATCACTCTTCCCGCCGGAGCCGTCGGACCACGAACTCCCGGTCGAGTTTCCCGAGGAACGGCCCCAGCTTCGGCCCCTGCCCCTGGTCGAAGAACAGCCGGTAGCCGGCCGCGAAGAAGTCCCCGACGTCGAGGTCGTGCCGCTTCGCGGTCTCGTAAATCTCGCCCTGGATCGCCTCGCCGTCGTGGCCTTCGGCGACGAAGTCCGCGAGGTCGTCCAGCGCCGCCGCGACCGCCGGGTCGAGGTCCACCTCGGGCATCTCGGCGCGCTTCAGGTCGTAGTTGAACTCGTTGTCGACCCGACTTGCCCAGCGTTCGGCCAGTTCGACCCTGGCCAGGGCGTATTCGACCGCCCAGTCGGGTGCGTCCCCGGGGAGGTGGCGCTCGTTGCGTGCGACCTGCTCGCGGATCGCGGGGTCGTCGGCCATCCCCAGGACCGCGGCGAAGGTGTATGGCAACCGCTCGCGGCGGTCGAATCCGGCGTCGATCACGCCGTCCAGGCGCTCGCGCTCGTCACGATTGCGGACCGCGCGGCTCCAGGGGCCGTCGCCCTCGACGGCCAGGGCGCCCTCGTCGTCGGCCAGCGCGGCGACGGTCGGCCGGATCACGTCCGGGTACGCCCGCGCGGCGAACTCGGGGTCCTGCTCGCCGACGTCCGGGTCGCCGTAGTAGGCCCGCTCGAAGCGGTCGAACTCGCCCGTGAGGTGGTCGAGTTCGGCAACGTCGAAGTCCCGGGCCTTGCTGGGGTCCTTGGCGAAGAAGTACCGTAGCACCTCGGGTTCGATCAACTCCAGCACCTCCCCGACCAGGATGACGTTCCCCTCCGAGGAGGAGAACGGCTCGCCGTTCAGCGTGAACCACTCGTAGACCATCGGGACGGGCGGTTCGATCCCGAGGACGTTCCGGGCGACGTCCTCGCCGGAGGGCCAGGACCCTTCGGCGTGGTCCTTGCCGAACGGTTCGTGGTCGACGCCGAGGATCTCCCACTGGGCGGGCCACTCGAAGCGCCACGGGAGTTTGCCCTCGCGCAGCGTCGCGGTCCCGCGGTGGCCACAGCCCTCGATGGTCCGGTCGCCGGCCTCGATGTCCGTGCACTCGTACTCCACGGTGCCGGCCGCCGGATCGACCGACAGGACCGTCTCGGTGATCTTGCCACACTCCTCGCAGATCGGGTTGAAGGGAACGTAGTCCTCGTCGACCTTGTCCTGGTACGGCGCCAGCACCTCCCGGGCGTGCTCGACGTCCGAGAGGAGACGGCGGGTCACGTCCTCGAACTCGCCGTCCTCGTACAGTTCGGTGTTGGAGACGACGTCGATGGGGACCCCCAGCTGGTCGGCCGCCCGCTGGACGAAGTTCGAGAAGTGCTCGCCGTACGAATCACAGCACTCAAACGGGTCCGGGACCTCGGTGTAGGGCTTGCCGAGGTTGCGGCCGAGGGCACCCGCGTCGACGTCGCCCAGGTCCACGACGTTGCCGTCGAGGTCGGCCAGCTTCCGGGGAATCTTCCGGAGGGGGTCGCGGTCGTCGCTGGTGAACACCTGCCGGACCTCGTAGCCGCGATCCCGTAGCGCCTCCGCGACGAAGTACCCCCGCATGACCTCGTTCATGTTCCCGAGGTGGGGGACGCCCGAGGGGGAGATGCCGCCCTTGATGACGACGGGTTCCTCGGGGTTCCGTGCTTCAATGCGGTCGGCCACCTCGTCGGCCCAGAAGACCCGGTAATCGTCCCCCTCCTCGTCGGGGTCGTCGTGGAGGGTGTAGGGGTCGGTGGCGTCGGCGCTCATCCTACCACCAGGCGTCCGGGTCGTCCGTGTTCTCCGGGACGATGTCGGTGCCGTCGTGTTCGCCGTCGAGGACCGCGTCCGCGATGGCCCGGGGGTCGGTGCCGTCGAGCACGACGGTCCGCATGTCCGACCGCTCGATGAGTTTCGCGGCCAGCAGGTCGACCGGGGCGGAACTGCCGGCGCTCATCTCGATGCCGCCGATGACGTCGACGAGTTCGCCCGGCGTCAACTCCCCGTAGCGTTCGGCCTCGTCGTCGGCGTTGGGGTCGGCGTCGAACACGCCGGGAACGCTGGTGGCGTACACGAGCAGGTCCGCGTCGACGAACTCCGCCAGCGCGGCGCTGACGGCGTCGGTCGTCTGGCCGGCGATGGCGCCGCCCATGACACAGAGGTTCCCCTGCCGGAGCAGTTCGCCGGCCGTCTCGTAGTCCTCGGGGACGGTGCGGGCGACCCGACCGTCGTCCAGCGCCGACAGCAACAGCCTGGCGTTCAGCCGCGTCGCGGCGATGCCGATGCTGTCCAGCCAGATCTCGTCGGCGCCGAGGTCGCGGGCCGCCCCGATGTAGTCCCGCGCGACGGTTCCGCCCCCCACGACCGTGCCGACGGTCGCTCCCTCGTCCGCCAGCTCCTCGATGACGTCGGCGTACGCCTGTACCCGGTCCGAATCCAGCTCCGGGACGAGCACGCTCCCGCCGATAGAGACGACGACCTTCATGCTACTGGCCGGTAGCCCGGTCGCGCTCTTAAGGATTGTCAACGGTGGCGGAACCTACAAGCCCGCCGCGGTCCACTCACCCGACATGAAGGTACTCGGAGTAGTCGGCCCGAACCGCGCCGACGCCGCCGCGCTGGTCGAGCGCCTCGCCGACCGGCTCGACGGCCGCGTCGGGACGGTCGGGCGACCGTCCGATCCGGAAGCGGTGGCCCGGGAACGCGATTCGCCTACCGCCGGGGCCGCCTACCGCCTGGCGGACGACGGCGACTGGCTCGCTACGGGGGAGGACGCCACGCTGGACGACGCGCTGGCGAACCTCGCGCCGGAGCACGACTACGCGCTCGTCGAGGGGTTCCCGGGAGCGGACCTCCCGACGGTCGTCCTCGACGGCGCGGACTGTGCCGGTGAACCGCTCGCGACGGCGGACGAGGCCGCGGCGGTGGACATCGAGGCGGTGCTCGACCACCTCGAAGGGACCGAACCGTTCGAGACCCTGGGGTCGCTGGTCGCGGCGGTGAAGCGCTCGCCCGACGCCGAGCGCGCGGGCGCAATCGCGACGTTCACCGGGCGCGTTCGCGCGCGCGAGGACCCGAAGGACGAACCGACGGAGTACCTCACCTTCGAGAAGTACGAGAGCGTCGCCGACGAGCGGATGGCGACGATCCGCGAGAAACTGGAGGCGCGAGACGGCGTCCAGGCGGTCCGACTGCACCACCGGACCGGCGTCATCGAGTACGGCGAGGACATCGTCTTCGTCGTGGTGCTGGCCGGCCACCGCGAGGAGGCCTTCCGCACCGTCGAGGACGGCATCGACCGCCTCAAGGACGAGGTCCCCCTCTTCAAGAAGGAGGTCACGGTCGAGGAGGAGTTCTGGGTCCACGAGCGCGCCTGAGTCGCGGACGAACGCGCCGACCGGGCAACTACCGGACAGTTCTGCCGCGAACGTCGCGAGGAAACGCGAGATTACCGCGAGTTCGGGCACCTTACTTTCACTTTCTGTATATCGAAATAGTCTCTCACAGGCATCTATAAAACGTCTAAAAAATCCTCGTCAGTTCGTGAAACGTCGAGGGTTCGCTGAAAGGTAGCAAAGTGACCCGAAGCGTCCCGCCGTTATATGCACCGGAGCGTCCATGCAGCGATTGGTGAGACAATGAGCGCAACTGCGGAGCCCTCCACTCGCAGCGAGACGACGAGCAAGCAACAGCGCCTGAAGCAGTACCTTCGGCGTCGCGTCGAGGACGACGGCGAGGTGTACTTCAAGAGCAAGTTCATCGCGGACGAGGTCGACATGTCCCCCAAAGAGATCGGCGCCCTCATGGTGAAACTGACCGACTCCGCCGAGAAAATCGAGATCGAGAAGTGGTCGTACACCAGCGCCACGACCTGGCGCATCGCTGCAGCGTAACCGTCCGTCGCCCGGGTCCCCGCGACGACGCGAACTTCCGGACCGGTCCGGCACGTCCGTTTTTCAAGACTTATTGAGTACCGGCCCGTAGCGTAGTTCCATGGCCGAGGACACCGAACCGCCGGGGAGCGGCGACCCCGGGCGGACCGCGAGCCTCCCGGACGAGGGGGTCCCGAGGGAGGCGTTCGAGGGCGTCTTCCGCATCTACGAGACCCGCACCGACGGGGACAGGTTGCTGTACTTCGGCCAGCCGGACGCCCCCGAGGACGACGTGGTCAGGCGGCTGTGGCCGGCGTTCCGCGAGGAGGGGTACGAACTCCACCTGCAGGAGCGTCTCGGGGAGTTCGTGCTCGTCGCCGAACCGCGGACGACCGACGACGGGTTCCCGTGGACGAACGCCCTCCTGTTCGTGGCGACGGTCTTCTCGACGCTGCTGGTGGGCGCGGTCGGCTGGTACTGGGTCGAACCCGCGAGGATCGCCGAAAATCCGCTGGCGCTGCTTGAGGCGTGGCCGTTCACCGTCGCCGTGCTCGGCGTGCTCGGCATTCACGAACTGGGCCACTACGTCGTGAGCCGCTACCACGGCGTCGAGGCGTCGCTGCCGTACTTCATCCCCGTGCCGACCATCTTCGGGACGATGGGCGCGGTCATCAAGATGCGCGGGCAGATGCCCGACCGGCGGGCGCTGTTCGACATCGGCGTGGCCGGGCCGCTGGCCGGCCTCGTCGCGACGATAATCGTGACGGCCGTCGGGCTGTTGATGGATCCCGTCTCGGTCCCCCAGGACGTCGTCCGGGAGTCCAACAGCGTCATCCGACTGGCGAACCCGCCGCTGCTGGAACTGATGGCCGAGGCCCTGGGCCAGCCGCTTGAGTACGACGACCCCACCAAGAGCGTGAACCCGGTCGTGATCGGCGGCTGGGTGGGCATGTTCGTCACGTTCCTCAACCTCGTGCCCGTGGGGCAACTGGACGGTGGGCACATGCTCCGGGCGATGCTCGGGGAACGCCAGGCGTCGATCAACGCCGTGGTGCCGCTGGCGCTGTTCGGCCTCGCCGGCTACCTCCACTACGTCGTCGGCGCCGGCCTCCAGGACTCGGTGCTGCTATGGACCGTCTGGGGCGGGTTCGCCATGCTGCTGGCGCTGAACGGCCCCGCCAGACCCATCGATGAGACGCCGCTGGACCGTCAGCGGCTGCTCGTCGGCATCGTCACGTTCGCGGTCGGCCTGCTGTGTTTCACGCCGATTCCGTTCCAGGTCGTGAGTTGACCGTCACCCGTGCGTGAACCCCCGGTCCGGTAACGGCTCCCCGTCCAGAGTCAGCCCCCCGTCGGTCACGTCACCGACGACCGAAACCGGAACCGCCAGCGCCGCTCGCACGTCGTTGAGCGCCGACTCCGGGAGCGTGAACACGAGTTCGAAGTCCTCGCCGAAGGACAGGCCCATCTCCAGCGCCTCGGCGTCGTCGGCGTATTCGCGGACTGCGTCGTCCACGGGGACGTCCTCGCCCCGGACCTCGAACCCGCAGTCGCTCGCCTCGGCCAACTGGTGCAACGAGCGGGCCAGTCCGTCGCTGGAGTCCATCATCGCCGTGGCGTGCTCGGCCAGCACTTCGCCGGCGTCGACCCGCGGCCGGAAGCGGAAGAGGTCGTTGCCCCGCTCGTGGTCGCCCGCGTCGAACGCCCGGAGCGCGGCCGCCGAGCGGCCGAGCGTCCCCGTGACGCAGACGAGGTCGCCGGGCGAGGCGCCCGAGCGGCGGACGGGGTCATCCGTCCGGCCGAGCGCCGCCGACGCGACCGTGAACTCGCCGTGCTCGTCCAGGTCGCCGCCGACGTACCGGGTACCCACGGCCTCGCAGACGTCGCTCGCACCCCGGAGGAACGCAGAGAGGTCGCCGTCCTCGAACGCGGGGGCGCCGTAGACCGCGACCGCCGCCGTGGCCTCCGCGCCCATGGCGGCCACGTCCGACAGCGAGGCGCCGACGGCGCGCCAGCCGGCGGTGTACCGGGTCGTCCCCGCGGGGAAGTCGCTGGTCCGGTGCAGCATGTCGACGGTGAGGACCTGCCCGTCGACCACTGCGGCGTCGTCGCCGGCCGCGTCGACGACCCCCGAGACCAGCGCGAGCGCCGCGCGTTCGTCCATGCCGGCAGGTTGCGGGACGGGACGTAAAGAGGCGCCGGTCGGACGCGGCCGACCCAGCGGCGCTTCGGCAGCTCTGCGGCCGGGTCGAGCGCTGGGTCGACATGTCAGACGTTCTAACGGACGACCACGGCGGATCCGCCCCGCCGAGCCGGATCCGGAGTATTCATGAACGTCGGAACTGACCGTGCGGGTATGAGCCTGGTCGGGGACCGGCAGGCGACCGTCATCGGGTTCGCAGCGGCGCTGGGGGTGCTCGCCGTCACCTTCTGGGTGATCGGCGTCGACCAGATGGTGGCGACGATCTCCCGGGCCGACGTGTCGGTCGTGGCGCTGATGGTCCCCGTCGCGCTGGGGTGGCTGTTCTGCTGGGGGCTCGCGCTCCGGCTGGTGCTGTCCAGCATGGAGGTCGAGATCGGCGTCGGGCAGTCGTTCCTGACGTTCTCGGCGGCGGTGTTCGCCAACAACGTTACGCCGTTCGGGCAGGCCGGCGGCGAACCGGTGACCGCGTACGTCATCTCGCGCTCCTCGGACGCCAAGTACGAGACCGGACTCGCGGCCATCGCCAGCGTGGACGCGTTGCACTTCGTCCCGACCATCGGGTTCGCCGGGGTCGGGCTGGCGTACTTCGCGACCCGGATCACCTTCGGCCGGCAACTCGTGCTCGCGACGGTCGCCGTGGGGGCGCTCGCCGTCGCCGTGCCCGTGTTGGCGTACCTCGGCTGGCGCTACCGCGAGGGGGTCGAATCGGCCGTCGTGAAGATCCTGGCGCCGGTGGTCCGGACGGTCGGCCGGCTGTTGCCCGGACGGACCGCGCCGGACGCCGCCGTCGTGCGCGAGCGCGTGCAGTCGTTCTTCGGGGCCCTGGACCGGGTCGGATCCGACCGGTACCGGCTCGGGATCGCCATGTCGCTGTCGGCGCTGGGGTGGCTGGGCATCATGACCTCGCTGTGGCTCGGGCTGTACGCGCTGGGAAACCCGGTCGGCTTCGCGGTCGTGCTGGTCGCGATCCCCGTCTCCAGCATCGCCGGCGTCACCCCGTTGCCGGGGGGACTGGGGGCGCTGGACGGCGTGCTCATCGCGCTGCTGGTCACGCTGTCAGGCGTCCCGGCCGCAACTGCAGGCGCGGCGGTCGTGCTCCACCGCGCCGCCACCTACTGGCTGCCCGTCGTCGTCGGCGGCTCCGCGGCCGGGATGCTCACCGCGAAGGGACGCCGGACCGCCGGCGCGGACTGACCGGGCAAACCTGCGGGGGCGTGAGCGGTCCCCTGCGACCGATACGATGCTCTTAAATGCCGGCGAGGGGAACGTGTCCAACATGGTAACCCTCTACGACGTGCCGGCGGAGGCGCTCATCGACGAGCTCGCCGACCGGCTCGCCGACGACCTGGAGGAACCGGAGTGGATGGCCTACGCCAAGACCGGCGACGGCAAGGAACTGCCCCCCGAGCAGGAGGACTTCTGGCAGCGACGTGCGGCCAGCATCCTGCGGAAGGTCGCCGTGGACGGCCCGGTGGGCGTCGGGCGGCTGGGCACCGAGTACGGTGGCAAGAAGAACGGTTCGAACCGCTACCGCGTCGCGCCGGACCGCCGGACCGACGGCAGCCGCAACGTCATCCGCACCATCCTCCAGCAACTGGAGAACGCCGGCTACGTCGCCGACACGGAGGGCGAGGGCCGCCGCATCACCGCCGAGGGCCGCAGCATGCTCGACGAGACGGCCGGCGACGTCCTCGAAGACCTGGACCGCCCGGAACTCGAACGGTACGCCTGACCGCGGCAATGGCGATCCACGGACTCCTGCAGTCGGTCCGAAATGATTTTGCGGCCGTGTGTGAAAGGTACCGATAGCATGAGCAACAGTCCAGACGACGACGAACTCGAAAAGCTCCGCGAGGAGCGAATGGAGGAACTCCAGGACCGGGCGGACCGCGAGCAGGCCGACGAGGGCATGGAGGCCCAGCGCCAGCAGGCCGAGGCCCAAAAGCAGGCCATCCTGCGCAAGCACCTCACCGACGGCGCGCGCAAGCGGCTCAACACCATCCGGATGTCGAAGCCGGAGTTCGCCCAGCAGGTCGAACAGCAGATGATCGCGCTGGCCCGCAGCGGCCGCATCCAGGGCAAGATCGACGAGGACAAGATGAAGGAACTGCTCAAGGAGTTGAAGCCGGACTCGAAGGACTTCAACATCCGCCGACGGTGACACGGGGACGATGGACTGCGGGTTACTCTACAGCGGGGGGAAAGACTCGACGCTGGCGGCGCTGCTGCTGGCGGACTTCTACGACCTCACCCTGTTGACGGCGCGGTTCGGCGTCACCGAGGACTGGGAGCACGCCCGCGGCAGCGCCCGGGGCGCCGGCTTCGACTTCCAGCCGCTGGACCTGGACCGCTCGGTGGCCGAGGAGGCCGTCGAACGGATGATCGAGGACGGCTACCCGCGCAACGGCATCCAGCAGGTCCACCTGCACGCCCTGGAGGCGGCCGCCGCCGAGGACTTCGACGCGGTCGCCGACGGCACCCGCCGGGACGACCGCGTGCCGACCGTCTCCCGCGCGCAGGTCCAGAGCCTCGAGGACCGGCACGGCGTCGACTACATCGCGCCGCTGTCGGGGTTCGGCCGTAGCGCCGTCGACCGCCTGGTCGATGCCACCCTGGACGTGACCGTCGGCCCGAGCGAAGAGATCAGGCGGGCCGACTACGAGGCGGAACTGCGCGCGCTCGTGGCCGACGAACACGGCGAGGCGGCCGTCGAGGAGGTCTTCCCCGACCACGACCAGACCTACGTCGAGGACGTCCGGCGGTGAGCGCCGACGGTTACCCGCGCCGGTGAGCGCCGGCGGCCCCACCGTTCCCCTCAGAACTCCCGTCCGTACAGCGTCGCGAGCGTGGCGAACAGGCCGGCCTCGGCGAGTTTCGCGGCCGCGGCCCACGGGTCCGTGTCGAGGTGTGCCACGACCGCCTCGACGGGCGTCATGCCGTGGAACACCGGCCTTCGCGCCGGGAGGAACCCGCCGTGGCCGGTGAGGTGCCAGGCGAAATAGCCCAGGAAGTACGTCGCCACCAGCGCCATCCCGGCGAGGTACAGCGGCTTCCGCGGGTACCCGACCAGCCCGAGGTTCACCCCGAGGACGAGGATCAGCCCCGAGAGCACGAAGGCGATGGGCCGCGGGTCGTACTGGAGGAGTTCGATCCCGGCGTCGAAGATCAACACGAGCCTCGGGACCCCGATGTCGGGGTGCAACAGGTGCAGCGCAGCCACGACGTAGGCCAGGATCCCCGCCAGGTAGCGAAGCTGGCGGTTCGACGGCCGGTAGCCGGCGGCGTCGTTCCGAACGTTCGCCATCATCCGCCCGTTCGGGGGCTAGGGGATTTGAATCGTCGCATTTCTACCGGCCCGCGGGTCGATTTCGCTCGGTCGTCGGTCTGCCCCGCCATTTCTGTACTTTCTAAAGGATAAAAATTTAGAAAGTACAGGATTGGCTCCCGGGAGTCGATCCGGCGTTTCGTGGATCGAACGGTGGCGGCCGCCAGCGGAACGGGAAACGGGCGCTCTCCTCTAACCCTATTCCCCGACGCTACCAGCCAGAAAGCCCGCGCGCCGAGAGCCTAACCTGGCTGCATGGCGCGTGCGAGGAACGCGCGCGAGGGCCGGGGGCGGGCCGGCGGCCTGGCGGTCGGTCGCCGGCCCGGCCCCGCGGCTGGGGAGGGTGAGGACATCCCTAGTTGTCGGGGACGGTCGATCCACCTCGATCACACGGTTGTCACGTCGACCGTCGGATCACCGTTGAGCGACCGAAACCGCCCGGCGACTTTCGACCA
>CAYTAG010000057.1:12613-16822 GCA_964435625.1 uncultured Halobacteriales archaeon
CGTCGACCGTCGGATCACCGTTGAGCGACCGAAACCGCCCGGCGACTTTCGACCAGGTGATAGACGAGCAGGCGTACAAGCGTGGTCGAAACGAGTTCACCCGAACGAGCGATCCGGTCGTCAACGTTTTGGTGCTCGCGCTGGCAGGTGTCCCTAATGGCCGCCGAAGCAACGGAAGGGACGGAGCGTCGGGAACCGACCGTCCGGGTGGTGGAGTTCACGCTGGGCGGCGAGCGGTTCGCCGTCCACGTCACCGACGTCGACAACATCGAGGACCCGGAAGGGGTGACCAGGATCCCCCGCACCGGCGAAGCCATCGAGGGCGTGATGGACCTCCGGGGGGAGATCACCGCCATCATCGACCCCCGGGTCCACCTCGACGTCGACGAGGTGACCGGCGACGAACAGCAGGTGCTCGTCATCGAACAGTCGAAGGACAAACAGAAACTGGGGTTCAGGGTCGACGCCATCCACGGCGTCGAGAACTACCCCGAGAGTGCCGTCGAGGACACCGACGCGGTCCCCGAACTCGACACCGCCGGCGTCGAACGCCGCGCCATCCGCGCCATCGTCCGCGGCCCGTCCGAGGAGTCCGACTTCGAACCCATCGGACTGGTCGACGTCGACGAGATCATCCAGCTGTCCCGGCAGGCCCACGGCGCGGGCCGCTGAGGACCCGTTCTCCCGTGCCGTCCCGGCGGGATCCGCCACCGCGAATCCAGGTGGTTCGCCCCGACCCGGGATTCGGATGTGTCCACCAGCAACGGCTCCGTACCGCGACCGACCGGGGGACCACCCCTCGCCACGGCCGAATATTATCGTTTCTGATAATCCGGCGATAGCATTTATAACCTCCCTGATCGAATGGCATGTAGGTGTACCATGTCGCAAGGGGTCCTGATCGTCGACGACTCTCATTTTATGCGGAACCTACTCACCCAGATACTCGAGGGCGAGTTCGACATCGTGGGTGAGGCATCGAACGGCGCCGAAGCCGTGAAGATGTACAAGGAACAGGAACCGGACATCGTAATGATGGACGTCGTGATGCCCAAATGCAACGGCATCAAGGCGACGGCGGCCATCAAGAAACTCGACCCGAACGCGCGGGTCATCATGTGTACCAGCGTCGGCCAGCGCGAGAAGATGAAACTCGCGGTGAAAGCCGGCGCCGACGGGTACGTGACGAAGCCGTTCGAGGAGGAGTCCGTGATGAAGGCACTCAGAGACGTCGTCCCGGCATGACGCGCGCGCTCGTCGTCGACGACTCGCAGTTCATGCGGACGGTCGTCGGGAACGCCCTGGCGGACCAGGGGTTCGAGGTCGTCGAGGCGAGTAACGGCGAACAGGCGGTGGAATCGGCCGAGCAAGGCGAGTTCGACGTGATCACGATGGACGTGGCGATGCCCAAGATGGACGGGATCGAGGCGACCGAGCGCATCATGGAGCGGTCGCCGACGCCGATCCTGATGGTCTCGGCCCACACCGAGCAGGGCGCCGACGCGACGCTGGACGCCCTGGAGCGTGGCGCGGTCGACTTCCTGGCCAAGCCCGGCGGCGAAGCCTCCATCGAGGCGGGGGCGATCAAGGACGACCTCGTCGAGAAGGTCGAGGCGGTCACCACGGCCGACCTCGACGCGCTGGAGCCGATGCCGAGGGTCAACCAGGCGGATGTCGACGCCGACGCCGGCGGTGGCGAGACGATGTCCGTCTCGGCCAGCGCCAGCGAACCGGACGCCGACTCGACCGTCGAGCCGCACGCGCCGTCGGTCGGGGAGATCTCCAGCGTCATCGAGGAGAAACTCGCCCGCGAGTACGTCGAGAACCCGACCATCGTCGTCGGGGCCTCGACCGGCGGGCCGAAACTCGTCAGCGCGATCCTGCGGGACCTCCCGCGCGCGCTCGACGCACGCGTGCTGGTCGTCCAGCACATGCCCGAGAGCTTCACCGGCCGGTTCGCCGAGCGGCTCGACGCCGCGTCCGCCTACTCGGTCGCGGAGGCCGAGGACGGCGAGCGCATCGGCGGCGGGGAGGTCCGGATCGCCAGGGGCGATTCCCACCTGGAGGTGTCGGGCTACTCCAGCGGCCGCCTGCGGCTGCAACTGGTCGACAACGAGCCGGTTCACGGCGTCAAGCCGTCCATCGACGTGGCGATGCGGTCGGTGGCCGGGACCATCGACGATCCCGTCGTCGGCGTCGCGTTGACCGGCATGGGCGAGGACGGCGCGGAGGGCATCCGCGCGATCAAGGAATCCGGCGGCCATACGGTCGTCCAGGACGAGGAGACCAGCCCCGTGTTCGGCATCCCACAGCAGGCAATCGAGACGGGCTGCGTCGACGAGGTGCTGCCGGCCGAACGACTCGTCGACGGCATTCTCACTATCCTCTCGGAGGAGGGTGATGACGATGGATGATTACTTGCGCGACTTCGTTCAAGAGACCGAAGACTCCATTACGGACCTGAACAACGCGCTGCTCGACCTCGAAAACGACCCCGGCGACGAGGCGGCGATGGACCGCATCTTCCGGATGGCCCACACGATCAAGGGCAACTGCGGTGCGATGGGGTTCACGAAGGCCGCCGACCTCGCCCACGCCATCGAGGACCTGCTCGACGAGATGCGGTCCGGCCGCATCGCCGTCACGCCCGAGACGATGGACGAGGTGTTCGACGGCGTCGACACCCTCGAGGCGATGGTCGACGAGGTCCGCGAGCACGAGGAACCCCGCACGGACCCCAGTGAGGTGATCGACCGCCTCCGCGGGGTCATCGACGAGGCGCCAGGGCCGGACGTCCGCATCGAGGAGCCCGACGAGACCCAGATCGAGACGGCCCTCGAACAGGTCGACGGGCCTGCGGAGCCGGAACAACTGGTCTATCACGTCCGGCTGGCGGTGACCGAGGAAGACGTCGACGAGGGCATGCTGGTGCTGGAGGCGCTGGCGGACGCGTTCGACGTGCTCACGACGAACCCGCCCCAGAACGTCATCCGCAACGAGGACTACGGCGGTTCCTTCGACGCGGTGATCTCAAGCGCCATCGGCTCGGCCGACATCCGCGCCGCCCTGGAGGCGGTCGACCAGGTCGACGACGTGATCGTCACCGACGTCAGCGACCGGGTCGACGAGGTCGGCGACGACGTCGAGCCAATCGAGGTCGAGGACATGGAGGTCGAGGAACTGCTGGAGTCGGTCTCGGAGTTCGACGACATCGACGCCATGGCCGACGAGATCGCAGAAGAGGAGGCCATGGACGAACTCGGCGACGCCGGGACCTTCGACGAACTCGAGGTCGAAGACGAGGACGACATCGAGATCGCCGGGCTGCTGGAGGACGAGGAACTGGCCGACGACAGCGAGATCGAGGAGTCCGACCTCGGCGAGATGGAGGACCTCGAACCCGAGCAGCCCCAGGACGCCAACGAGGTGTTCCAGGAGCTGCAGGCCGAGGTCGAGGAGGTCGACTACGAGGAACTCGAACCCGAACTGGAGGCCCTGGAGTTCGACGAGTACGCCGACGAGGAGGAGCTGTCCTTCGACGAACTGATGGCCGAGGCCGACGAGGAGTCGGCCCCGGAGGACGAAGACCTCGCGGCGTTCGATTCGGAGTTCGACGAGGACGAGGGCGTCGAGGAGTTCGACGAACTGTTCGACCAGCAAGGCGGCGAGGTCGCCGACGACGAACTGGACGAGGTGCTCGCGGAGGCCGAGGAGACCACCTCCGGCGGCGACGAGGTCTCCTTCGACGAACTCGTCGAGGCGGCCGACGAACCAGCCGACGCCGGCGCGGGCGAATCCGACGCCGGCGAACCGGCGGAGGCGTCCACGGAGGACGTCCTCTCGGACGTCGACGACGCGTTCGGCTCCGACGTGGAAGCCGAGGCGGACGCGGAAGCCGAAGTCGGGGCGGAGCCCGAGGTCGGGGCGGAACCCGAGGTCGACGCCGAACCCGCCGACGCCGACGACGAACCGGCCATCGAGGACGAACCGGAGGACGCCGACGACGTCAGCGGCCGGGACCTGGCCGAAATCGAGTCCATTCGGGTCGACGTCACGCAGGTCGACTCCCTGTTGAACCAGGTCGAGCAGCTGGTCACCAACCGGCTGCGGCTGCGCCGGGCCATCCAGGAGGGCGACCTCGACCAGGCGATAGACGAGCTGGACGAGCTGGAGACGCTGACGATGCGGATGCAGGACACGGTGATGGAC
>CAYTAG010000058.1:0-7513 GCA_964435625.1 uncultured Halobacteriales archaeon
CAGCGAGACGTGGTCGTCGGCGTGGCCCGGCGTGTGGACGACCTCGAACGACTCGTCGCCGATCTCGACGGCGTCGCCGTCCGCGAGCGCGTCGGTGCGCCGCGGGTGGTCGCCGTAGGCGTACAGGTCGGCGTCGAAGGCGTCGAGCACGGCGTCCAGTTCCGCAACGTGGTCGCCGTGCTGGTGGGTCAACACGACCGCGTCGAGGTCCGCGACGTGCTCGGCGACGACGTCCGCGACCCCGGCCATCGCGCCCGCGTCGACCAGCGTCGGGCGCTCGCCGGACGCCAGGTAGGCGTTGCAGGTGAACGTCTCCGCGCCCTCGGTGACGGTGAGGACTTCCATGTCCGGACGCTCGGCCGGGGACCGCAAAAACGCTGGCGTCGCCCCGCCGGTAACGCGACGTTACTCCGGGACGGCCCATGCGAACAGTTGTCAATAGCGGCGGACAATTTTAGTGGTTCAATCACATAGGCCCTCCCGTATGGGCTTCGGGAGCTACGACGAATCGGAACAGGACAACCAGGAGATCGACGCCGACTACGACGACGACACGGGCGTTTCTACGGGCGAGGCCGACCACGACGGCGACGTCGAGTACGAGATCGGGGCCAGCAACGACGAGTTGCTCGACCGCCTGCAGGACATCAAGGACAACACCTGACGGTCGACGCCAGGGACCGCAGGTTCGATAGCTTCCTCCCGTTTTCGGTCCCCGCGTAGCCCGCCGCCGGTCCCGTTCGCGGAGCGCTTTCGCGTCCCCGACCGACGGTACGGTTTAGTCGCCGGCGACCGTCCGTCGAGACGTGAAAGCGGGCGTACGAGCACTCGGGATCGCGGAGTCGTTCGACGGCGACCGCAGCACCTTCGCGGGCGCGGTCGTCCGGGCCAGCCGCGTCGTCGACGGCTTCGCGTTCGCCTCGGCCACCGTCGGGGGCACCGACGCCGCCGAGGCCGTCATCGACTGCTACGAATCCCTGGAACGCGAGGACGTCCGCTACCTGCTGGTGGCCGGGATCGCCCCCGCCTGGTACAACGTCGTCGACCTCCGGGCCGTCCACGAGCGGGTCGACCGGCCGGTGATCTGCCTCTCGTTCGAGGAAAGCGAGGGCCTCGAAGCGGCGATCCGCCGGGAGTTCGACGGCGAGGAACTCGCGGCGCGGCTGGAGACCTACCGCGCCCAGCCGGACCGCAACCGGATCGTCGTCGGCGATCACGATCTGTACTACCGGGCGGTGGGGCTGGCCGACGACGAGGCCGAGGACGTGGTGTGGGGGTTCACGCCCGAGGGCGGCCGTCCGGAGCCGGTGCGGGTGGCGCGGCTGGCGGCGCGGGCGGCCGACGCGTGGCGGCAATGCGACTGACGCAGGGCCCTACGTCTGATCCGGTTCGTCAATTTGCTTGGCTGACCCGAACTCTATCTCGTAGAGCACCCGGTAAGACTCGGTACACACGTCGACGACGCGGTCGAGGGCGTCGTCGTCGTGATAGAGTTCGGTATGGCTGCTGGCGGCCGTGTGGTTGGTAGCGCCCCCCAGGTGGACGCTGTTGGCCGAAACGACGCCGTCGTTCGGGTCGTCGAGTAGCTGTAGCCACTCCGGGAGCCAGTCCCCGAGACGCTCGATTACGTTGCTCTCCGTCCCTGCGATGGTCGTGTACGAGACGTCCTCCGGGAGATCCCCCTCGTTGAGTGTCTCGAGGAGGTCGGAACCGGGCCGCATCTGGTGGATGGACTCCGGCCAGTCAAAGACCTCCGCGACGTCGGCCAGCGGCGTGCCGTGGTTCGGGGACCCGAGACAGGTGAGGCTCCGGATGTACTCGTCACCCCCCATCTCCTCGACGTAGTACCGGGCGACCAGCCCGCCGAGGCTGTGTCCCACGAGATCTACCGGTGCGCCGGCAGACTCGACCGCCGGCTGGAGTTTCGATTCCGCGAGCGTCCGGATGTCGTCGTGGGTGTCTGGGAGCCCAACTTCTACCGGGTCTGCGACCGGTTCGTCGTCCAGCCGGTCGACCAGTTCGTCCCAGATCGACGACGAACTCCACAGTCCGTGGACCAACACCGGCGTCGGCTGCGCGTACAACCGTACGATGTCGCCGTTGTTTTCCCAGACGTACCAGTCACGGTCCATGGAGTAGCCGTCCGGGCCCGAACCGGTGTAGATTCTCGTCGAGTCGCCCGGCCCGAGTTGTGACTCCGGTGGGAACGTGAACTCGTGTCCCTCGTCGTCGGATAGCACCCACCCGCCTACATCGAGTTCGACGCTTCCCTGGTTCCGCAGTTCGATCCACTCTTCGTCGAGTTTGGTCGCGGTCCCGTCTGTAACGTCCGGTCCGCCCGGATCGAGCTGAGTCTCCCCGACGGCGATCGATTCCAGGTCGTCTTTCGTAACGGTTTCGGATCTGTTAGACATGTTTGTGGGTCATTCTTTTGGGATTTAAGTCTTTGGGGGGTGGAACGTATTAACTACTGACCACGGAGAGTTAAGGCTGGGCCGCCCGACCGTCCGGTATGGACCACATGGACGGCCTGGAGGTCTCGGATTGTCCGTACTGTCCCGCGCTGGTCGACTCCCGATCCCAGGTGGTCAACGGGACGGGGCCGGAGGACGCCGATCTCGTCTTCGTCGGCGAGGCCCCCGGCGCCCAGGAGGACCAGCAGGGCGAACCGTTCGTCGGCCGGAGCGGGTCGCTGCTGGACGAGACGCTGCGGGACGTCGGACTGGCCCGGGCTGACGTCCGGATCACCAACTGCGTCCGGTGTCGCCCGCCGGAGAACCGCGACCCGACCACCGAGGAGTTGAACAACTGCCGGGGCTATCTGGAGCGGGAACTGGAACTGGTCGACCCGGAGGTGGTCGTCACGCTGGGCAAGGTGCCCAGCGAACACCTGCTGGAGCGGGACGTGTCGGTCACCAGCGAGGCCGGCGCCGTCGAGGAGGCCGAACTGGGGGGTGCACGCAGGCGGGTGCTGGTCTGCGTCCACCCGGCGGCGACGTTCTACGACCGCAGCCAGGAGGAGACGTTCGAGGCGACCATCGAGAAGGCGGCGGAGTTGGCGGGCGAGGGCGGGCAGGCGGGACTGGAGGACTTCT
This sequence comes from uncultured Halobacteriales archaeon, assembly GCA_964435625.1. Lineage (GTDB taxonomy): Archaea > Halobacteriota > Halobacteria > Halobacteriales > PXRE01 > PXRE01. The sequence goes on from CAYTAG010000058.1 coordinate 3,096, forward strand.
GAGCTACTTCTCGGAGTCGGGCGTGCGGGCGACGCCGGCCCACTTGGCCGGGTCGAACAGGTTCTTGACGCGCTCGACGAACGACGTCGACGGTCCGTCGTTGCCGGGGCGCAGCCGCGCCCGGATGCGCGAGGACAGCAGTTCGATGGACAGCACGACCACGAACACCATGATGATGCCGGCGGCGGTCTCCTGGTAGGCGAACAGGTCCTGGCTGTTGCGGATGTACAGCCCCAGGCCGCCGGCGCCGACCACGCCCAGCGAGATGGCGATGCGGGTGTTGATCTCGAGGATGTACAGCGTCCACGCGATGTAGGACGAGGACACCTGCGAGAGCATTCCGAAGCCGACGATCTGCGGCCGCGACGCGCCGGTCGAGCGGATGGCCTCGATGGGTCCCTCCTCGATCTCCTCGAGTTCGTCGGTGAACAGGCGGCCGAGGTTGCCGATGGTGTCGGTGGCGATGGCCAGCACCGCGGTCGCCTGGCTCGGCGGCCCCAGCGGGATGTACAGGAAGATCCACACGATGGCGGGGATGGCGCGGATGCCGCTCATCACGCCGCGGAAGATGAAGTTGAACGGGAACGGCGTCACCCGCTCGCTGCCGAGGACGCCGAAGAACAGCGCGAACGGGAACCCGAGCACGGTCCCCAGGAAGCCAAGCAGGAGGGTGACGAGGCTCGCGCGGGCCAGGGTGATCCCCTCCCAGTTCAGGCTCTCGGCGATGTAGCTGCCGCCGTTGCCGAAGCTCCGGAAGAGGGCGTCGAGGCCGTGAATGTCGTTCTGCAGCGTGTACCTCGTGAACGCGGTGAAGTCCGGCGGGAAAAAGGCCCAGATGAAGTCGATGAAGTCGGGGACGCCGTCGGCCATCTCCTCGAACCTGAACCCGACGAACCCCAGGCCGAAGTAGGTCGCCAGCAGGATGGCGAACAGCAACACCAGGCTGAGTCCCTGTCTGATCCGGTGGTGGCGCGACAGCGCTCCCAGTTGCTCCTCGATGCGCCGCTGGCTCATGCGCTCTCACCACCGGTCGTCTGCGGTTCGCCGTCGATGACGTGTCCGTCGGTCTGTCCGTCCTCGCCGTAGTAGATCTCGTCGACGACGTCCATCGTGAGGTCCTCCCGCGAGCCGTCGAACTGCACCTCGCCACCGCGGATGCCGACGAACCGCTCGCCGAACTCCCGGGCGATGTTCACTTGGTGGAGGCTGGTGATGGTCGTGAGGTCGTGCTCGGAGGCCGCCCGCTTGAGGTAGCCCATGACCTCGTTGGCGGCGCGGGGATCGAGGCTCGCGACCGGTTCGTCGGCCAGCAGTAACGAGGGCTGTTGGACGAGGGCGCGGGCGATGCCGACCCGCTGTTTCTGTCCGCCGCTCATCGATCCGGTTCGCTGGCCGGCCTCGTCGAGCAGTCCGACCGTCTCCAGCGCCGACAGGGCGTCCCGCTTGTCGGCGTCGGACTGCCAGGTGAGCAGGCTCCGGGCCAGGCCGTTGCGCGACAGCGCACCGGTCAGCGCGTTCTGGAACGCGCTGAGGTTCGGGACGAGGTTGTGCTCCTGGAACACCATCCCGATCTCGTTGCGGTTGCCGCCCACCGGGTTGCCGCCGACCTCGACCGTCCCGTCGGTCGGCGCCGTCAGGCCGTTGAGGATCCGGAGCATCGTCGACTTGCCAGCCCCGGATGGCCCGAGAACGACGACGAACTCCCCCTCCTCGATGTCGAGGGAGACGCCGTCGAGGGCGACGGTGTCCTCGCCGTAGACCTTGGTAACGCCGTCCAGTGACACGAAGCTCATCGATGCGTAGTTCTTAAAATCGAGGTTCCTAAGGGTTTTTCAATTACCTTCGGTCAGTTGGACTGCTCGAAGATCTCGGTCCCGACCTCGAGTTCGTTGGCGACGTCGATGACGCTCTGGTAGTCGTCGACGCCGGCCTCGCGGACGGCGCTGAACCACAGGTCGTCGTCGGTGCCGTCCTCGCCGTCGGCGCCGTAGTAGACGTCGTCGGACGCTTCGAGGAACGCCTCCTGGATGGCGCTTTGGGCGTCGTCGCTCAGTTCCGGCGACACCACGATGGGCGCGCGCGGCAGCCCGGAGTCCTCGTGGAGGGTGGTCGCGACGTTGCTGAATTCGTCGGACGAGGGGCCGGTCTTGGTGTCGCGGACGAACCCGCCCATCGCGGCCGCGTCGACCTCGCCCTGCTCCAGCAGCGTGTACGACTGGACGTGTCCGCCGGCGAACCGGGCCGTGAACTCGGCCTGCGAGCCGTTGCCCTCCGGGAGTTCCCCGACGTCGAGACCGCCCTCCGAGGACATGCTGTACAGCGGGTACAGCGCGCCGCTGGTCGACAGCTGGTCGGAGAACGCGACCGACTTGCCCGACAGATCCGACAGCGAACTGATGTCGCTGTCGTTGGGCACGGCGATGAGGCTCTTGTACGTCCAGGAACCGTACCCTCTCCGCTGGAGGATGATGTCCGCCTTGTCGGCGTTGACCCCGAGCGCCGCCGCGAACGGTCCCGTCTCGGCGATGTCGCTGGTGCCCTCGCCGAGCGACTGGATGACCGCGCTGTAGTTGCTCCCGATGTTCATCTGGGCGTCCAGCACCGGTCGGTCGTACTCGTCCTGGATGTACTGCTCCAGGTAGTCCCGTAGCGGTCCGTACTGGCTGTAGAGGTTCCGCTGTGGGACGCTCGGCGAGAGGAACATGTTGAGTTCGTCGTCGCCGCCGAAGCTCAATCCGGACGAGTCCTCCCCGTTGGAATCGTCCCCGTCGTCCCCGCCACCGAGACAACCGCTGAGGCTGGTGATTCCGAGTGTCGTTGCTACGCCTGCACGCGTGAGGAACTGGCGCCGGTCCACCATGACTCGGTTGGTAAAATCCGTAGTCAGGGGATAAAACTTCCCATTTGTCGTATGTGGCGGTACGTATGTCGTACGTAGCCACACGTACTAGCCGGTCCGTCGGGTGCCGACGGCCCGATTCGGTCCCCGGATCGGCCGGTGCCCCCGGTCAGACCATCCCGTCGAGCGCTACCGCGAGGTCCGACTGGACCCAGGCACGGTGGTTGCCCCGGTCGTAGATGACCATCGCGACGTCCTCGACGTGCAGGGCGGCGTACTCGCCGACGTCCGACACGTCGTCCGGTTCGCCGTCGGGGTCGTTCATGCTCATTGGAGATCACCGGCCGCGCCGGTGGCGCCGGCCGCTACCTCAACGTACGACGCCCACCTTGTTAAGAGTTATCAATCCACAAATTTTATACGTTCAACCTGTCGTCCCGTCGGGCGGAAGTCACTTCCCGGGAGGGAGCGAACCTCGGGTCATGAGTCGGGCCAGCGAGGAGACGGGAGCGGCGACGGCGACGGTCGCGGTCGTCGACTACGGGCTGGGGAACCTCCGGAGCGTCACGCGCGGGCTCGAACGGGCGGGGGCGGCCGTCGAGGTCATCGACGATCCGGACGGTCCGTCGGCCGCCGACGGGGTCGTCCTCCCTGGCGTGGGCGCGTTCCGCGAGGGCGTCGAGAACGCCAGGCCGTTCCGGGAGGCGTTGCTGTCGGCCGCCGAGTCGGGGACGCCGCTTTTCGGGATCTGTCTCGGCATGCAGATGCTACTTACCACCAGCGAGGAGGCCGACCACGCCGGCCAGGGCCGGGCCGAGGGACTCGACCTCGTTTCCGGCCGGAACGTCCGCTTTCCCGACGAGCAGACGGTCCCGCACATGGGCTGGAACGAACTCGACGTCCGGCGCGAGCATCCCATCGTCGAGGGGGTCGACGGCGAGTACGCGTACTTCGTCCACTCGTACTATGCGGTCCCCGACGACGAGGGGGCGACGGTCGCAACGACGGAGTACGGCGTCGAGTTCCCGGCCGTCGTTGCCAGCGAGGCCGGCAACGTCTTCGGTACGCAGTTCCACCCCGAGAAGTCCGGGGACGCCGGCCTCCGCATCCTCCGGAACTTCGTGGACTACTGCGCCGACTGAGTCACGCCAGCGCGACCGCCAGCGTCAGGAGGCCGACGGCCAGCGTCAGCGTCCCCAGCGCCGCCAGCGCCCACGGCGCGTAGCGCCGTACGGGGGGACTCAACCCGGGGTCCTCGAAGGTCAGCATCGCCTCGTCGCCCCGCGCACGGACGAGCAGGAAGCCCACGGCTACGACCACGACGGCCTGGACGACGACGAAGAAGTTCGGGCCGACCACGAGGTAGTTGCCGGCGGCCATCGCGAGGCTGCCGACGCCGAGTCCACCCAGGCCGACCAGCGCGAGGGGGCGACCGCCCATGTGCGACCGGGCGCGCGTGGTGACTGTATGTCTGTCGGTCGTCGGCGCGAACGCGCGACGGACGGGTTCGGTGCCCTCTAGCCAGCGGGATCGTCCGACGTCCTCCGGCCAGCGGATCGTCCACCGTCCTCTAGCCAGC
>CAYTAG010000058.1:7613-16638 GCA_964435625.1 uncultured Halobacteriales archaeon
CGACGATCCATCGTCCACGTCACGCTCGATCCGACGATCCATCGGCCACGTCACGCTCGTTCCGGCGATCCACCGGGCACGTCACGTCAGTACGACGATCCATCGACGTCGCGCTCCCGGTGACACCTCCCGACGGGTTCTCGAAAGCCCTTATGTCCGGCCGGAACGATAGTCCGGTAGCCCCACGCCATGAACCGCCGCACTCTCCTGCACCGCATCGGCGAGGACGGCGCCGCGACCGCGGGCTTCGCCGCCCCCGCGGAGACGACCGCTCCCGACCCCGGCCTGGACCGGGAACTGGACGTCGCCGACGTCTCGGGCGCGGTCCCGCTGGCGTCGCTCGTCGACGGGGACCTGGGGGCGCAGTTGAACGACGCGTACGTCGAGCAGTTTCCGGCCGACCTCGGGCCGTCGGACCTCAAGTTGGAGGTCGGCGAGGGAACCGACGCAGTCGTCCCGACCGAGTGCGACAACAGGTGCTGCGGGGCCGCGAGGTGTCGGGACCCGGGGAACTGCTGTCTCTGCGTCGAGTGTCCCGGGGCATGACCCGCTTGCGCGGGAGCCAGCCCTTTCGTCGCGTTCGAATCGCCAGTGGCGGCCCCACCCGGGAGGCGAACAGCTGGCTGTCACGGACTAAAGGGATAAGTGATCCCCGGACGAGGATTTATTCAAGATATTATACCAGAAATAAATTTTATATTATAGTGTGGCGGAACACATAATGGGAGAAGAGTTTTAACTTATTGCAGTAATTATTCGCTGGTTCAAATCATGAAACGACGTACCATCCTGAAGCGCGTCGGCGCTGTCGGCGCCGCTAGCATCGGCATCGCAAGCTCGTCCGCGGGGGCGTCCCGGCCCGGCCTCGGGCTGGACCAGACGCTGGACGTCTCGGACGTCTCCGGCACCGTCCAGCTGGCGAGCCTGGTCGACGGTGACCTCGAAGCCCAGCTGTCCGCGGACTTCCTCGCGCACCTGCCGGAAGGCGTGACCGCGGCCGACGTGAAGATCACCGTCAGCGACGACCTCGACACCCTCGACGTCGGCACGATGGAAAAGGAGGACCCGTGTTACGTCTGCTGTGAGAACATCTGCTGGTGCCCCTACTGCATCTGCTTCAACTGCGAGTCCACGGCGCAGTAACCCCACGGAAGCACCTTCTCGAATTCACAATCGGGACGGACGTCCACCACGCCTGTCACCACTGCCCCGAACGGGCGACGAGTGAGGGGGACGAACCGCCGCCGAACCGTGCACGTGAGTCCGACGCAGATTAGTCGCGCTTCGGTCTAGTCAACCAACCCCCTATATCTTTTATAATATAATTCCGCCAATTATTTATTACTATAATTACATACTATTTATAAATCAGCGGAGGAATTATTTTCCTGGTCAATTCATGAAACGACGAACGGTTCTCAAGCGCATCGGTGCAGTCGGAGCGATCACGGCCGGGATCGGGACGTCGACGGCGACGGCGAAGCCGTTCGACGGCGTCGACGTGCGTCTCGACGTCTCGGACGTGTCCGGGACGGTCACCCTGGGGTCGCTCGTCGACGGTGACGCCGAGGCCTACCTCGGCGACGAGTTCAAAGCATCGCTACCGGACTCGGTCGATCCGGTCGACGTCACGTTACAGATCTCCGCGGGCGCCGACGAGATCGGTACGGCCAACATGTCGCCGGACTGCCCCGTGGTGATCTGCTGTCCGGGCAAGTGCCCCAGCGAGTGTTCCTACTGCGTCTGCCGGAGCTGGGGCTGCAACTAGGCGAAACGCTCCTCGGCACCCATTGAGGGTTCCGGTGGAGGCCCCCGTTTTCGACCGAGTCCGCTACAGGAACTCCCGGACCTCGGAGTACCACATGTCGTGGTGGTCCACCCGGTCGAGGGGACGGGCGATGGCGACCGCCAGCGCGTGCCAGCACAGGTCCGTCGGGTCGTCGTCGTCGAGGTTGTACTCGGCGTCCTTGCAGTTGCAGCCCCCGTCCTCGACGATGTACTCGTCGCCGTGGCCGACGACGACGGTGAAGTCCCTGTACTCTTTGACCCGCCGCTCGGAGACGGCCTCGATGGCCCGCTGGCCACGGTCGCCGTGGACCGAGACGATGGCGTCGGTGACCGCCGGCGTGAGTTCGCCGGCGTCCGCGAGCGCCCGCTGCCACTCCTCGACCGGGTTCGTCACGGCTTCCGGTGGGAGTGCCGGGACAAAAGGGGTTCCGGTGGACACGTCCGCCGGCCGATTGACCGTCCCCGGACCTGGAGCCTGCTCGAACGACCCACGGGGGCCGTGGTATCGACGTTTCGGGTCAGGTCGCGCTGGCCGACCTGGTGGACGAAGCCGAACTCGATTCCCTGGACGTCGCCATCGACCCGCACGAAGCTAACCTCCTTATCTCGGAGGACGCCGTCACCATCCGGAACGTCGAGGAGGACTGCTGTGTCCACCACGACTGCTGTGGCGAGGTCGACGACTGCGACTGTGCGTACTGTAAGTGCGAGGCCTGCTAGCTTCGTTCGCGGACCGTAACGCCCCTGGGCGGGCCATCACGGGAGCGCCGGTATCGGACCTGGCCGAACGGTGCCGGACCGGGACGCTACGTCGGCCCAGCCAGCGACCCACATCCCGATTTTCCAGGGGAACCACAAAACCGATAGGGCGGTCCCCGGAACCGTCGTCCATGTTCGACTGGCCCTCGAGCAGTGCGTCGCGGCGAACCCTCCTCGCAGCAGGCACGGCGTCGCTCGTCGGCCTCGCTGGCTGTTCCGCCGCCGGTGAATCGTCCCCGCCGACCCTCGACCGCATCCTCCTCCGGAGCGACACCGGCGAGACCGAACCGGTCCGCCTGACGCTGGTCCACGCGCCGGAAGACGGCTCGACGGAACGTCCGGTCTGGAAGACCGTCGAGGCGCCCGCGGACGGGGACGCCGTCCCGGTCGTCCAGGGCCTCGAACTCGGGCCTGGATTCCACAGCCTGACGGCGGCCGCGGAGAACCACGGCAACCACGAGGTCGGCTCGTTCAACTCCCACGGCGAGGGGGTCGACGCCGACGACCTCCAGTTCGAGGTCGTCGTCAAGGGCACCGGCGACCTCTGGCTGAACCTGAACCGGGCCGGGGAATCCATCTCGATCCCCGGATAGGGTGACCGCGCCGGGGGCAACCGCACGGAAGCGCATCCCTTTTCGCGGGGCCGGCCCGAACCACTCGCATGCACGTCCAGGAGGGCGGCGTCGAACTCGACGTGCCCGAACAGCCCGAGTCGGGGGCCGGCGAGGGCGTCTTCTTCAACCCCGACCAGGAGTTGAACCGCGACGTCACGGTCGCGGCGTTGCGCGCCTACCGCGAGCGCGAACCGCGTGCGGAGACGTACCTTGACGCGATGGCCGCCTCCGGCGCCCGGGGGGTCCGGGCGGCCGCCGACGGGTGGAACGTCACGCTGTGTGACACCGATCCCGACGCCGTCGACCTGGCCCGCGAGAACCTGGCGCGCAACGGGCTCGACGGCGAGGTACGCCAGCGGGACGTCAACGCCCTGCTGCACGAGTCGTACTTCGACGTGGTGGACCTGGACCCGTTCGGATCGCCGATTCCGTTCGCGGACGCCGCGTTCGCCAACGCCCGCGACCTGGTCTGCGTCACTGCCACCGACACCGCGCCGCTGTGTGGCGCCCACTTCGCGGCCGGCGTCCGGCGCTACTCGGCGGTGCCGCGCAACACCGAGTACCACGCCGAGATGGGCCTGCGAATCCTCGTCTCCGCGCTCGTCCGGACGGCCGCCCGGTACGACGTCGGCGCCGTCCCGATCCTCTCGCACGTCACCGACCACTACGCCCGGGTCTACCTCGAACTGCAACACCGCGCCACGGACGCCGACGCCGCCGTCGACGAACTTGGGTACGTCTACCACTGCCAGCAGTGCCTGCACCGCGAGACCGAGCGCGGCCCCATCGCGGACCCGCCGGAGGGCTGTCCGGCCTGCGGCGAACCCCAGGTCGTGACGGCGGGGCCGGTCTGGCTCGGGTCGCTGCACGAGGTCGACTTCGTCGAGGCGGTCCGCGAGGCCGTCGACGACGGGATGGGGACCGCCGACCGGGCACGGGACTTGCTTACGACGATTGCCGGGGAACTGGACGTCCCCTTCCACTACGACCAGCACCGCCTGTACAAGCGGTGGGGCGAGTCCGCCATCGCGATGGACGAGTTCCTCGACCGCCTCCGGGCGGCGGGGTTCACCGCTTCCCGCACCCACTACGGCGGGACTACCGTCAAGACCGACGCGACCGTCACCGAGATGGGCGACCTGTTCGCCGACGGGCCGGGGTGAGTCCGGGTGATGCCGATCAGCGCCAGCGAGCCCGGCTGAGACCGCCAGCGCCGGCCTCGCGGGGCGTCCGCTTATGGTCGCAGGCTCCGAACTACCGGCCGTGTTCGACGGGCTCCGCTCGCGCGTGCCGACCCAGGGGTGGCTCGGGCGGGCGCTGTCGTTCGTTCGGGCCATCGCGTTCCAGGCCCGGACGGCCGACGTGACGCTGCTGGCCGCCGCCGTCGCGTTCTACGCCTTCGTCTCGATGATCCCGCTGGCGCTGCTGGCGGTCGCGGTGGGATCGACGGTCGCGGGGGAGACGGTCACGCAGTACGTCAGTCGCGCTGCCGCCGACCTGCTCAGTCCCTCCGGTCAGGAGGTGCTCCGGACGGCCCTGGAGGCCGACGCCGGCCGCGGCGGGGCGACCTTCGCCGGGCTGGTGGTCCTGCTGTGGGGTGCGTTGCGGCTGTTCCGGGGCATCGACCGGGCGTTCTCGGAGGTGTACGGGTCGACGCCGGGGACCCTGCTGAAGCAACTCCTGGAGTCGGTGCTGGTCGTCGGCGCCATCGTGGTCGGCATCCTCGCCATGGTCGTCGTCGGGACGGCGCTGACCAGGCTGCCGGTGCCCATCCTCGGCGTCGGCGGGGCCGCGGCGCTGTGGTTGGCGCTGTTCGTGGCGTTGCTACCGGTGTACTACACCTACCCCGACGTCGGCGTGACCCTGCGGGAGGTCCTCCCGGGGACCGCCTTCGCCGCGACGGCGTTCACCCTGCTCGGCACGGCGTTCGGCCTGTACACCACCGTCGCGGGCAGCTACGCCATCTACGGCGTGCTCGGGGCCGTCCTGCTGTTCGTGACCTGGCTGTACTTCGCCTCGATGGCCGTGTTGCTCGGCGCCGTGGTGAACGCCGTGCTCGCGGGACACGTCGGGGCCTGGGGGGCGGGAGAGTGAGGTGGCGTCAGGAGCTCGGGTCGTCCACGCTCAAGAAGTCCGCGAGGACGCGGTCGTCGACCTGGTGGCCGCAGGGTTCGAGGACGTAGGTGACCGGGCCGACCTGGCGCGTGGACTCGATGGGTTCGCCGCAGGTCGGACAGGTTCGAGTCGGATCGTCGGCGTTCGTTCGGTCTTTCGTGGTCAATGTAGTTGCGGCGGTGGGGGTATCTTGTTTTGGATCACTCGTTGGCATGGATCGTTCCTCGTTAAGAAGCTACGCCTGTCCATCGACTGGATAGCGGGACTAGCTTCCTATAGACACAGTACTGTGCCTAGGATATAGTCTTTATACATTATCTAGTGCTTTAGAAGCACAGGATTATGTTTTACTCTGTTACCATGAAAATAGTAATACGGCGCCGGATTAGTGTGAAAGACGATGCGCCCTCGGCTCGCGGACTGGATGACTCCCGTCGACAGGGACATCTTGGAGTTGTTGCAGAACGAGGGCAACCACGAACTCGTCTTGACGCCCCGGCTGATCGCGGAGAACACGGACTGGGAGCGGGACACGGTCCGGAGTCACGTCCTGACGTTAGCGGAACACGGACTCATCGAGTACCACGACGAATCAGCGGGAATCTACCGTCTTTCCGAACGAGGGCGGGCCTATCTTCGCGGTGAGATTGCGCCCGAAGAACTTGAAGCCGAGTAGAACGGTCAGAGTATTGCCGATACGATTCTACTTTACGTCGTTACAATCAGAGTATCTCTATAGTATCTTTATTTGGATCCATCTCTCGAATATGCCATAGACATATCGTCCCGGAGACGAGGAGAATAACTGTAAATAACAAGAATAAGAAGTAAAGCTCTAACCATCCTATGAATTGATTTCGCTACCTCAACCATCCAGTCTCAGGCGGTCTTGCACCTCCTTCTGGGATATATGTTCGGCCTCCTCGTACTCGGGAACGTCGCTTTCGGCCGGTTCGGGAGCGACTTCCGCCCACCACCCAACGGCGCGGGCACCGACCTTTTTCTTGCCGACGAGTCCCTCCTCGTGCATCTCGTTCAGCCGGTAGTTCACTGCCTGACGAGAAACCGGTAGCCGTTCGGCGATCTCGCTGGCCGTCAGGAACGGTTCGTCGGCCGCATCGAAGACCAACAGGACGTCCTGCTCGGTGACCTTCCCGCCGAATTCACCGGAGTCCTTCCGGGGCTGGGAATCGCTCATGGAGGGGAATAGTTCGGTTTCGCACTTAACCGTTTGCCTCGTGGAAAACACTAGGACTTGAATCGCTCAACGGCGCCATGCAATTTCCTGTTCGTTTTCACTTTTAAGGGTACGCCAGAACACCGGATGTAGTTCTACATCTACAACCTGAATGTGGGGCACGAATGTTTATATTCAGAAAGATACTATCTGTGGGTAGTAAACTCTCAAAGGTGGCGCTTCGGGAAGCACAGCCGTGTCCTGACAGGACGCGCGACTCCACGCGACGATCCGAACTACCATGTCACTCGAACACACCGACCGATCCGAGACGTACGCCGAAGACACCGCGCTCACGAAACTCCTCGGGGACGGCCCGAAAGTGAAGATCCTCGCGGCCCTGCTCGGTGAGAGCGACCACGACCTCAACGTCACCCAGATCGCGGAACTGGCCGGCATCCACCGGACGACCGTCTACGACCATCTGGAAGACCTGCTCGAACTGGGGGTGATCGAGGAGACCCGGACGGTCGGCGGGAGTCAGATGTACCGCATCGACAGGGACAGCACGGTGGCCGAGGACGTCGCCCAGCTGGAGTGGGACCTGCTGGACGTGATCGCCGACGAGGAGTAATGCGGTTCCCACCCTTGGTACTCTCCGGGAGACCGCGGACTCTCCGACATCGTCGGCCCTGACTATTCGGACACCTGTCGTTCCAAAGCGGGGCCAGAGCCGGAACCTCCCGTTCCCGATATTACTAGTAGGAGAACGCGGCAACGCGTCCCGATTCGAATGCCACGGCGGACGTTCTCGGGGCGCGAAGTCGCAAAAGTCCTCGTTCGGTGGGGGTTCGAACCGGTCGGGGGCCGGGGGAGCCACCGCGTCTTTCGATACGAGAACGCAGACACGGGTGAAGTCCGGACCGTGACCGTCCCTATTACGCACGACCCGATCAACGAAGGAACGCTCCGGGAAATTGCCGACCAGGCGGGTGCGAAGGACTTCACCGCCTTCTGCGCGGAACTCGACGCTTGGCTCTAAGACCTACTCCCACGGTGGAGCAGCGTCCTCGGCGACCTCGTCGGGGTCGACCCCCAGCTCCGCGTAGACCTCTTCCGGGGACCGCTCCGGGTCACCGCTACCGGCCTCGATTGCTTCGGCGAGCATTCGCAGTGCCTCCGGCCGGGTGTCGCCCTGGCTGGCCACACCGGTTTCCGGGTCGAGGACCGAGTACCCGTCGCCCTCGTCGATCAGCGCGACGACGTCCCGCGGTCGCCACCACACGACGTTCCGACTACCGACCTCGACGCGCTCTAGCTCGCCTTCTTCGGTGAGACGCTTTAGCCGCCGATGCGCCTGCGATCTGTCGAACTCGAATTCCTCGGCGATTTCACGGGCGCTGTAAAAGTCCCGGCGCCCAGACTCGAAGAAGTGGAGCAACTCACCGTCGTCCACGGTTTCCGTGTACCGACCCCCGGCGTCGCGTTGCTTCGACATACACCACGATACTGGCCCATGTCGTATAGACCTTGCCACGATTGTTGTGCCGCGAGGGAGGCCGCCGTCCGTCTCCACGAACCGACCGACGACCGTCCCTTATATGCTCCATGAAGTACTTAAAGGAATCCACCACGTCCTGACTGAATCACCGCTCCGCCCGGCGGTCGTCGTCGATCCGGCCGACCCTGCACCCCGACAGTCTGACTTAAAAGAACCAGCCACTACACCCGGGCTGCTCTCTCCACGCCGATCCGCGTTTGGGTAACGCATTTGACGACACGCTTGAATACTCGGGACGATGAGCGTAGGTCCCCTCCCCGAGACGCCGCTGACCAGCATCGTCGTCATCGTCGTCGCGTCCGGGGGCATCTGGCTGGGCAGCGGGTGGCTGGAGACCGCCGCGGAGCACCTTTCGGCGTACTACGGGCTGCCGGACGTGATCCAGGGATCGGTCGTCGTCGCGGTCGGGTCCAGTTTCCCCGAACTGGCCAGCGTCGTCTTCACGGCGCTGGCGGGCGCGTTCGACATGGGCGTCGGGGCGGTCGTCGGCTCGGCGATCTTCAACGTCCTGGTGATCCCGGCGCTGGCGGGCATCGCGACCGACGACCCGGTCGACGCCAGCCGCGCGCTCGTCTACAAGGAGGCGCAGTTCTACATGATCGCCGTCTCGGCGCTGGTAGTGACCTTCGCCATGGCGGTCATCTACTTCCCGACGACGGGCGGGCCGGCGCTCGGCGGCCGGGTGACCCGCCCGCTGGCGCTCATCCCCCTCGGTCTATACGGCCTGTACCTGTTCATCCAGTGGCAGGACGTGAGCGACCACGAGGCGGCCGACGAGGGTGGCGACGTCGACGTGCGCCGGCAGTGGGTGACGCTGGCCGTCGGATTGTCGGTCATCCTGGTCGCCGTCAAGCAACTGGTGGGTGCCGTCGAGAACCTCAACCAGACCTTCGGCATCCCGGAGTTCCTCGCGGGCGTGACGATCATCGCGGCGGCGACGAGCCTCCCGGACGCGCTGGTCAGCGTCCGCGCGGCCCGCGGCGGCAAGAGCCTCACGAGCCTGGGGAACGT
>CAYTAG010000059.1:0-16168 GCA_964435625.1 uncultured Halobacteriales archaeon
GGCGCGGCGGCCCGGCGGTCGGCCGCCGCGCCTCCCCCGGTCCCTCGCGCGCGTTGCTCGCGCGCGCCGTGATCTCTAATCCGAATTAGCGCGTCCTGACGGCTTCTCGGCCATATATGAATATATGTACATATATTCATATATGCCTGGGCGGGCGCACCGTTCGCGCGCACGCGTCAGGACCATAATCGCATCACGACCTAATCGGTACACCGCGAGCGAACGCCGCCGCCGATAGCACGGAGGTCCGCCCGCGTGTTCACGTTCGTCACCGCGTCGGCGAGGCCGTCGACCTCCTCGGGCGGCGGCCGGACGACGGTATCCAGCGCCTCCACCAGCGCGTAGAGGCCGTCGCCGTCCCGGAGTTCCGGACGCACTGCGAGCAGGTCAGACCGCCGGTAGAGGGCGTGTAGCGGCTGATCGCGGCCGTCGACGCGCGGAGCGACGGCCGACGCCCCCTCGGCGCCCTCGACGGTCCGCAGGCCCGCAATGGAGTCGGGAGTCACCAGCGGCATGTCACAGGCGCAGACGAACAGCCACGGGGTCGACGTGACCTTGGCCGCCGCGTAGATGCCCGCCAGCGGTCCGGAGAGGCCGTCGACGTCCCTGGCGAATCGCACCTGCCGCTGGCCGGGCAGCGCGGCCTGCAAGCGCTCGCGCTGGGCGGGCGTGCGGACGCCCACCACCGGATCAGCCGCGGTCGCGGCGTCGACGGCCGCGACGGCGTGGGCCACCAGCGGCCGGCCGTCGAGTTCCGCGACGGCCTTGTCGCCGCCGTCGAACCGCGTGCTGTCGCCGCCGGCCAGCACCGCGCCGGTCACGGCCGCCGGGTGGATCATCGTTCCACCTCGGGCGACTCTGCGTCCTTCTCGGCCGACGCCGCCTCCACTTCGCCCGACCCCGCACCGACGTCCGGCGACTCGGTGTCGATGGACTCGTAGTCCGCGGGGTCCTCGTCGGCCGACAGCGCGACGGCCTCGATCCGGGAGACGCCCTTCACGAACCGCGCGCCGTCGACCCCGGGCGAGACGAACCGGGTGGCGTACGGCTCCGTTTCGACCAGCGGGCGGCCGTCCTTGCTCCACGCGAGCAGGCCGTCGAGCGCCGCCTCGACGCCGACGCAGGCGTTGTACCCCTCCGGCGTCCCGATCACGAGATGGGTCGTCGCCTGCGGGGCGTCCCCGACGGCAAGCAGGTCCGGGACCGGGACGCCGCCCCAGGTCGCGGCGTCGCGGCGCCCGGTCGCGCAGACCAACTCGACGGTCCGGCGCCGGAATGGCAGGTCCGCGAGGTCCCCGGCGTCGACCCGGGTCCGGCGCTCGCCGACGAGTTCGAGGGTGGCCGACGCGGGCGGGTTCGGGTGCTCCGGCATGTGGTCGGTAGGTGTTCGGACCGCCGGGCGTCAGGGCGACGCCGGTTCGGCGTCCTCCCTGATCGTCCGTTCGTGACCTTCGCCCCTGGCGACCTTCCGTCGCCGGACGGCGCCGACCCGGTCGAGGGTGGCGTCCGTCAGCGCCGCGAACGCCTCCCGGGCCTCCGCGGAGGCGTCGGCCAGCGGCGGGTTCTCCGCCGGGTTCTCGGTCCGCACGGTCGGGTCCATGGGAATCGCCCCGAGCATGGGGACGTCGAACTCCCGGTTGAGGTCGTGGCTGCCGCCCGCCTGCGCGAAAACCTCGTGGGCGGTGTCACACTCCGGGCAGACGAACCCGCTCATGTTCTCGACCAGACCGAGCACCGTCGAGTCGTGCTCCTCGAACATCCGCAGGCCCTTCCGGGCGTCGTCGACGGCGACGTCCTGCGGCGTCGTGACGACCACGCCGCCGGTCACGGGAATCTTCTGCAGCAGGGTCAACTGCGCGTCGCCGGTCCCCGGCGGGAGGTCGACGACCAGGTAGTCCAGTTCGCCCCAGGCGGTGTCCCGCCACAGTTGCGTCAGGACCTTGTCGACCATCGGGCCGCGCCAGACGACGGGGTCGTCCTCGCCGACGAGCATCCCCATGCTCAGCACCTTGACGCCGTGGCGCTTGATCGGCAACAGCGTCTCCTCGTCTTTCGCGTGGGCGGGCGTCTCGTTGATCCCGAGCATCTGCGGGACGTTCGGGCCGTAGAGGTCCGCGTCGAACAGGCCGACGCGGGCGCCCCGCTCGGCCATGGCCGTCGCCAGGTTCACCGCGATGGTGGACTTGCCGACGCCGCCCTTCCCGGAAGCGACCGCGACGACGTTCTCGACGTTCGGCATCATGTCGACGTACTCGGCGTACTCGTCGGGGATCTCCGCCGACAGGTTCGGCTCGTACCCGGCGTCCCCGAGGACGTCGCGCACCTCGTCCGCAAGCGCCGACTCCGCCGGCGAGAACGGGGCGCCCAGCGCCAGCGACACGTGGGCGGCGTCGCCATCGACGACGACGTCGTTCACGAACCCGAGCGAGACGACGTCGTCGTCGAACTCGGGGTCGGTAACTGTCCGCAGCAGGTCGGTAACGTCTTCTTCGGTCATGGGTCGTCCTCTCGAATCCGGTGGAGCGCGCGTCGGTGTGCCTGTAGCGTCTCGACCGTCAGGTCGAGGACGGCGTGGTAGAACTCCGGGGGGTCCGCTTGCAGGACTTGCCCGCGCAGCCCAACGATCCACGTCAGGAGGTGCTCGTCGAGGAACCACTCCTGGGCGTCGCGAGCGCGGGTTCTGGACAGTTCCCCGGCGTCGGGGTCGGCCGCGTACTCGCACAGCACCGCCAGGAACTGCAACTCGATGCCGAGGTGGTCCGGCGGTTCGTTGCTCTCGTCGTCGGCGACGTCCAGCCCCGCGGCGAGGTACCCCCGCCGGACCTCGGTGGTCGTCGAGGAGTACAGCTGGCCGTCGCGGTACAGCGATTCGTACGGCGGGTTGGGCGACTCCGACCGCGAGATGCCCCTGAACAGCCGCGTGAACTCCTGGCGGAGGTGCTCGGGGTCGGCGTCGTCGGCGTCCCGGAGCGTCCGCAGCGCCTCGGCCATCTCCTCGGGCTGGTCGTCGGCCGCGGCCAACCAGTCGTCGGCCCAGGCCGCCAGGCGGTCCAGTCGCTCCCCGGTCGGGGGTTCGAGGTACGACTGGGCCAGGACCCGCAGGACGCGGGCGGTCGCCGCCTCGGTCTCCAGGTCCGCGGGCGTCGGCGCGTCGGCTAGCTCCCGGGCGTCGTCCCCCTCAGCAGGGAGGTCCGGGTCGGCGCCGTCGTTCGGTCGGGCGTCGGCCTCGTCGGCGCCGTCGGCCGGCCGGTCAGCACCGTCGTTCGGCTGGGCGTCGCTCCCGTCGGCGTCCACGGTCGAGGAGTTCCGGGTCATGGATCGGATTCCAGGACGTCCAGCGGGACGATGGGTATGGCCTTCACCGCGATCAGGAACACCAGGGTGACCACGGCAGTGGTGCCGAGGACGTTCGACAGTTCCGTCCACGAGGGGACGTACTGGCCCGTCGAGTACATCATCTCGGGCGTTAGCTGGCCGCCGACCACGATCCAGAGTTCGGCAAGGAGGACGCCGACCAGTAGCACGGCGGCCGACGCCCCGGTGGCGACGTGGCTGACCCGCCCTCGGGCGCGCTGGACGGCGAAGTACGCAATCGCCCCGAGGATCGCGAGCAGCGCGATCCAGAACAGCGGGGCCAGCGGACCGCTCATCGCCGCCTGCCCGGCCCCGGTGTCCGCGAAGATCGGGCCGAACGACCCGCTCTGGACGTCGAACAGGACGATCAGCAGGTACCCGGCCGCGGCCGCCGCAACGACGGCGCCCAGGCCGGCCAGCGTCGAGTCGTCGAAGACGTCGGCCCAGTCGTAGCCGTACCGCAACGCCACCGCGATCAGGACGAGCGCCGCCGCCCCGGCCGCCAGTCCGGCGAGGAGGAACGCCGGCCCCTGGATGGCCCCGAACCAGTCGAAGCCCCGGCCCGACGCCGCCACGAACAGGGGGACGGCACCGCCGGCGGTGAGCGGGCCGTACACGAGGATCACGGCCGCGAGTCCGCGAGCGATCCGGTCGTCGGCGTCGGACCCGGGATCGTGCCGGAACAACACGGCGTCGTAGATCGGACCGAACACGGCCGGGAGCGCGTCCCGTTCCCGGAGCGGCGCCAGGTCATCGCGGATCCCGACGATCACGTACGCGGTCGCCAGGGTCCCCAGGCCGCCGAGGATCACGATGTCCCAGATGATCGGCGAGGACATCGGGTGTTCCAGCACCGTGATGAACACCCGGTCGGGTCGGCCCAGGTCGAACAGGACGTGCAGAAAGCCCATCAGGAACGAGAACGGGCCGAGCAACCCACCGATGCGGGCGTACGGCCGGTAGGCCTCCAGCCGGAACACGGTGATCGCCGCGGCGATGGTGACCGCGCCGACGCCGATGCTTGCCCACCAGTTGAACGCGGCGATGTCCAGTCCCCAGGGGACGCCGCCGCGGGTGCCCCAGTCGCCCAGGTTCGTGACGCTGTGGCCCTGCGTGACGAACGTCCAGACGACGAACAGGAACCACAGGAACGCCGCGACGGTGACGCCGGCCAGCGCGTAGTAGCCCCTGCCGGTCGATCCGAGCTGGCCCACGACGCGGTCGACCGCGTCGCTCGACGGCGCGCTCATTCAGAACCCCCCGAACTCGGTCTCGTAGTCCTCCGGCGGGTCCCGCTCGACCTCGATGGCCTCCTCGGGGTCTTTCATGTACTCGTCGGCGGTCTGGATCGGCCGGGCCTCGTCGCTGGGCTCCTCGCCGATGTAGACCACGTTCGGCTCCGTCCCCCGCTCCTCCAGCAGCCTGAACGTCGAGGAGGACTGCTTCTTCCGGAGGTGCTCGCGCGGTTCGCTCTCGGGGTCCTCCATGTCCCCGAACTTGATGGCGTCGACCGGGCAGGTCTGCTGGCAGGCCGCCGTCCCCTTCGTGTGCTCGTCGTCCTGGCGGTGGACGCAGAAGGTGCACTTGCCCATCACGCCCTCGGGCTGGGGGCCGGAGACCTTCTTGCCGTCGTAGGTCTCGTCGTGGGCCGGGTCGTGCCAGGGGGGCTTGCCGTCGCCGACCTCGACGGCCTCGTCGACGCTGCCCTCGCCGAACACGTCCGCGCCGTTCTCGGCCTCGCCGCCGTGGCCGTACTGGGCGTCGGCGGGATCCTCGAACTGGAGGTAGTTGACGCCGTACGGACACCCGATCTCGCAGTACCGGCAGCCGATGCAGGTGTCGTAGTCCGTGAGGACGATGCCGTCCTCCTCGCGCTTGAACCGCGCCTCCGTGGGACAGACGTACGAACAGGTCGGCTCCGAGCAGTGCTGGCACGGCCGGGGCATCGAGTGCGAATCGACCTCGGGGTACTCGCCTTCCTCGTACCGGAAGACGTGCATCCAGAAGGCGCCCCGCGGTGTGCTGTTCTCGACCTTGCAGGCCTCCATGCACGCCCGGCAGCCGTAACACCGCTCCAGGTCGATTGCCATGCCGATCTGGCTCATTCCCCGTCACCTCCTTTGGGCGTGACCTTCACGCGGACGTGGAACGACTGGCCGGCGTCGGGGTTCATGTAGCCGGGGCCGTTGACGAACACCTTGTTCGCGTGTGCGCCCTCGTCGAGGCGGTCACTCACCGGATCTTTGCTCCCGCCGTGGGAGGCCGGAATGCCGACGGTGCCCTTCGTGACGCCCTCCAGCACCATCGCCTGGCCTTCGAGTCGGTGGGTCTCGCCGGTCATCGCGTTGTGGCTCTCGACGATCACGGGGTCGCCGTGTTCGATCCCGCGCTCGTGGGCCGTCTCGGTGTTCAGTCGGATGCGGGCCGCCGGCGCGAGTTCGTTGAGGAGTTTGTTGTTGTCCGTCCGGGTCTGCTTGTGCTCGATCTGGTGGCCGGTGTAGGCCGTGAGGTCGTACTCGTCGGGGGAGTCCCACATCGTCGGGTCCCGCCAGGTCGGGAAGGCGTTGAAGTCGTCGACGTGCGGGAACTCCTCGGGTTCGATGCCGAGTTCCTCGGCGCGCTCGCCCATCCGGACGACCGTCTCGTTGTAGAACTCGTGTTTGATCGAGTAGGGATTGTACTCGCCCCACTCGTCGCGGTCGCCCCAGAGGTAGGCGTAGCGGTTCCTGCTTCCGGTGCCGCCGACCTCCCACTCGCGGGTGAGGACGTTGCCCTCGCGGAACCAGTCGAGGCTCTTGCCCTTCCTTTTCGCCCAGCGATCCAGGCCTTCCTCCAGGAACTCGTGGCCGTCCTCCGGGAGGCCGGCCCCGGGGTCCATGGCGTGTTCGGTGCCGGTCAGGCCCAGTTCGTCGTTGAGCGCGGCGACGTACTCCGACTCGATGCTCAGCGCCTTCGCCAGTTCGATGTAGATCTCGCCGTCCGGCTTGGACTCCCACATCGGGTCCATCGACGGGAGCCGAATCGTCTCGATGTCGCCGTAGCCGGAGTAGTTCGACACCGGCCCCTCCAGCTTGTCGGCGGTCGCCGCCGGGAGCACGTAGTCGGCGGCGAGGTCCGCGGTCTCGCTCATGAACGGGTCGACCACCACCACGGTGTCCAGGTTCGTGTACGCCTCGATGGTGGTGTCCATCTGGGGCTGGGACATCACCGGGTTGGCGAACTGGACGATCACGCCCATCTCCTCGGGGCCGTAGGGCATGTTGTACTTCTCGGGCTCGGTCAGGCTCAGCGGCGTCTGGGGGAACCCACCGGAGTCGAACGGGAAGTAAGCCGTCTGGGTCATCGCCGGTCCCCGCGGCTCCTTGGTGAGGTTCTCGGGGTGGAACGCCCCCTCGCGCCACGCCTGGCGCTTGTCGTTCGGGCCGGCCTCCTTCGCGGCCCGGACCCGGGTGGAGCCGACCACGTCGATGGCGCCGACGAGCATGCTCGTCTGGAACTGCGCCGCCGCCGTCTGGAATCCGAGTTCCATCTGGACCGCGTGGTAACTGGTGGTCGCCACCGGCCGGTAGGGGATCTCGACGCCGTTGATGACCTTCGTCGCGCCGATGTTGGCGGCCTCGCCCCACTCGATGGCGAGGCGCTCGATGGTCTCGGCGTCGATGCCGGTCTTGCCCTCGGCCCACTCCGGGGTGTACCCCTCGGCCTCCATGTGGTCGAGGTACAGCTGGAACCCCGGCTTGGCCGTCACGCCGTCGACCTCGTAGGTACCCCGCAGCGCCGGTTGCTCGGCCTCCTCGTGGGGGACGAACTCGTCGTTGGCCTCGTCGTAGACGAGTTCGCCCCGCGCCCAGGTCCACTCCTCGGCGGGGTCGTCGGCGTCCTCGGTGCGGAGGACGTGGCCCTCCTCGGGGCCTTCCTGGGCCACCAGGCAGGGCGCGTTCGTCGCGCGGACGAAGTACTCCTCGTCGAGGTAGCCCTCCCGGAGCAGCACGTGGTTCATCGCCAGGAAAAAGGCCAGGTCCGTCCCCGGTTCGATGGGGAGCCACTCGTCGGCGAAGTGGCCGGAACTGCGGCGCTGGGGGTCCGCGGCGACGAGTTTCATGCCGCGCTCTTTGGCGTCGGCGATCTGGCGGGGCCAGGTGATCTGACAGAGGTTCGAGCCGCCCCCGCCGACGACGTTGTACCCCCAGCCCAGCAGGAACTCGGTGTGCTTGAGGTCGGCCTCCGGGTTGGTCTCGGTGCCGAACATCGTCTCGCACATCCGCTGGCCGGTGTCCGAGCAGGCCGCGCCGTGGCTGTAGACCTCCATGTCGTCGCCGTAGCCTTCCCCGACGGCGGCTGTCCAGCCGTCGTCGTGCCAGTGTTCGGCCTTCCCACGCCCTTTCTGGAAGAACAGCCGCCGGGGGTCGTCCGCCAGTTTCTCCTCGAAGTCGGCGGCGATCTCGTCTTTCGCCAGCTCCCAGCTTATCTGTTCCCACTCGCCGTGCTGGCCCTTCGCGTTCGTCCGCTTCAGGGGCGCCTTCACGCGGTAGGGGTCGTACACCGACGCGATCTGGGCCTGGCCCTTCGGACAGAGCGAACCGCCGGTCGTCGGGTCCTCGGGGTTGCCGTCGTACTTCACGACGCGGTCGCCCACCGTCTTGGCCCTGGCCGAACAGTCCTGCTTGCCGATCCAGCAGGCGGTGTTGACGACGTCCCGTTCGAGCTGTCCGTTCGTCCCCTCCTCGGTCTCCCGGAGGAAGGACAGACAGCCGGAAACTCCGGCCGTAGCCACCGCAGCACCGCCCGCCTTGATCGCGTCCCGGCGAGTGAGATTCCCCACGACCTCCTCACTCATCCCCGAAGTCCTCCGGTTCCGTGGGACGGTCGTCGACGCCGAACTCCGCGACGACGTCCTCGTGGTACTTCTCGTGGAACTCCTCCTGGGTCATCTCGCCGTTGGCCAGTTTGAACGCGTCCCGACCCATCTCCTTGCCCAGTTCGGTGTCGTACTCGACGTCCTCGAGGATCGATTCCGCCGCCTCGTCCCATTCGGCGGAGTCCAGATCCGCCCGCCGAAGCTCGTCTCGATTCACGTCACCCGAAACGAAAGTTACCTCTATATGCTTTATTGCAAATAATGAAGTGCTTTATATAGTAGGTGTAACGACCCGGACATTCTTTCGGGGCCCTTCGGCCGGACGGTCCGGGCGCTATCGTCGGGTGCCGTCCTCACACCCGCAGGCGGAGCCGAACGCCGCCTTGGCGAGTTTCGATTCGACGGCGGACAATCGCTGGGAGAGCGCGGACTTCGAGATGCCCAGGTCCTCGGCCAGTTCCTCGAGGCTCGTCTCCCGGGGTCGTTCGTAGTAGCCGGCGGCCATCGCCCGCACCGCGGCCGTCCGCTGTTTCTCGGTGAGGTCCTCGAGGTTCAGGACCACCGCGTCGACGTCGTCGGCCTCCGGTTCGGGGTCCATCTGGAGGCGAAGGAGTTCCAGTTCCGCGACCCTGGCCTTCAGCGTGTCGACGCAGGACCGAAGGACTTCCCGGTCGGGGACGTACACCTCGAGGGAGAACCCCCTGTCGGTGACTCCCGTGACGCTCGGTATGCACCCGTGATCCCGGAAGATCGGGCACGGACACGCCGGTTCGACCGAGTCCTCGACGTGGACGACCTGGCGCCCGTCGCCGTCGCTCACGGTCGCGTCGACGTGGCACGCGCCGTCGACGCACTCCTGGCGGACCTCGCTGGCGGCCCGTACTTCGTCCCTGATCGGACACGTCGCTACGTCGCCGAGGACGATCTCGAACTCGACGCAGAGGGGTGAGCCACGGCCCCCGTCGGGCGGATTCGAACACGCCGGTGCCATTCGGGTTACGTCTCCGTTATCTCTCTCGCAAAAATAGATTCTAACCGAACAATATTTATCAGTTTTCACAATAATATCAATATAGTCCGATATTCGAAAACACTGGGCCGGAACGTCGACAGTCGGTTCGAGGGGCCGGCGGCCTCGCGGCCCTGATCGTCGGCCCTCACGATCAGGAACGTCGGCCCTCACGATCAGGAACGTCGGCCCCCGGCCCGGATCGCCGGCGAGCCGTGGCCGATCACAGTTCCTCGTCGTGCAGTTCCAGGTCGGCGACGACGCCGAAGGGGTCTTTCTCCTTGCGGACGCCGTCCAGTATCAGGAACGCCTCGTCGGGCGACAGGAAGTGGCGGGTGACCGCCCGGCCGAGGTCCGTGGGGTCGAGGCCGTCGATGAAGCCGTATTCGAGGAGTTTGCCGACGGCGTGTTTGGTCGGAATCTCCCCGAGCATCCGGTCGTTGAGCGCCTTCGCGCGCTTGCCGGCGACGGTCACGTTGGCCAGCGTCTCCTCGACGGCCGCGGCCTCGTCGTAAGGGACGTGGACCGACTCCATCTCCCCCTTGAGCAGTTCGAAGGCCACCTCGTCCTCGGTTCGATCCATGCTGGCGTGGTAGGCGCAGTCCGGTTCGACCAGGACGTACACCTTCCCCTTGTCGTGGTAGTCCGGCCGGCCGGCGCGGCCGAGCATCTGGTGGAACTCCTGGACGGACAGCCACTCGATGCCCATCGCCAGCGTGTCGAAGACGACCTGGCTGGCCGGGAAGTCCACGCCCGCCGCCAGCGCCGCCGTCGTGACGACCGCCGCCAGTTCCTGGTCGGCGAACATCCCCTCGACCTTCTTGCGGCGGCCGTAGTCCAGCCCCGCGTGGTAGGGGGCGCTGGAGTACTCCAGTTTCCGGCTGATCTCGTGGCAGCGCCGCCGGGAGTTGGTGAAGATGATCGTCTGGCCGCGGTAGCCCTTCGAGGACTTGCTGTCGAACTCCCGGCGGACGAGTTTGTTCTCGATCCGTGGCTTCTCGCTGCCGTCCGCGAACGTGACGTGCCGTTCGATGGGGACCGGCCGCTCCTCGAACTCGACCGGCGTGGCCTCCAGCTTTTGAGCGAGTTCCCCGACGTTGCCGACCGTCGCCGAGAGGTAGATCCACTGGGCGCCGCCGTAGTCCTGCTTCGACTGCGCGCGCCGCTCGCAGTAGTCCTTCAGGCGGGCGATCAGGCCGTCCAGCCGGTGGCCCCGCTCGGGTTCCTTGAGCGTGTGGACCTCGTCGATGACGACGGTCCCAATATCACCGAGGTCCTTGCCCACCCGGAGCGCGTGGTCGACGCCCTCGTAGGTGCCGACGATCACGTCCGCGCCGGGGTCGAACCGGTTGCCCGAATCGCGGATGCGGCCGCCGCCGACCCGCAGCGTGACGTCCACGAGGTGGCCGTACTCCTCCTCGAAGTCGCGGTGTTTCTGGTTGGCAAGCGCGACCAGCGGGACCAGGAAGAGGAGCTTCCCCTTGCCCGAGAGCGCGCGGTGGAGACCGGCCATCTCCCCCACGAGGGTCTTGCCGGTCGCGGTCGCCGAGACGACGAGCTGGTCGCGGCCCTCCAGGAGGTCGTTCTCGACGGCGAGGCTCTGGACCGGCAGCAACCGGTCGAAGCGGTCCTCCAGCAGTTCCTGGACGCCGGGGTGGAGGCCCAGGTCCTCGACCGCGACGGGGTCGACCGCCTCGACGGTGGCGCCCATCTCGTCGAACTTCGTCAGGTCCGGGTCCAGTTCGCCGGCCAGGAGGTCGACGATGCGGTCCAGTTCGCCCACTTCGTACAGCAGTTCCTCCAGGCGGTCCTGTGCCGCGCTCGTCAGGTCGCCGCGGAAGGACAGTTCCCGCTCCAGTTCCCGGACCGCGCAGTCACGGCAGATGAACTCGCCGTCGTCCTCGATGGCGGTGTCGCTCGTCAGGGGACTGTACCGCCCGTGGTTGGCGCAGTACCGGCAGGTGCGGACCGCCTTCGTCTTGTCGTCCAGTTGGTAGCCGCCGAGCATCTCCCGGAGGCGGTCGCGCTTGCGCGGTCGGGTTTGCTCGGAGATGCGAACCCGGGCGGCCCGCCTGGCGAGTTCGACGAACTCCTCGGGGTTGCGCGGTTCCTCGTGGGAGCCGTCCTTCAGCCGGAACTTGCCCGGGCGTGGCCCTGCGGAGGTCTCCTTGAGTTCCAGTTTCGCACGGAGCAGTCGCTCGCCGTCCCGGCGGGCGGTCACCAGGAAGTGATCGCCCGCCTCGTGGAGGAACAGCGCGTCGACCTTCCCGACCTGCTGAGACACGGACTGTGGTATGGCGGTGGAGTATTTCAGTTGCCGGGTTCGCGGTCGGGGTGTCGATACGGTGGCTACCGACGTGGTGTCTGCCTGCTCTCCTGGGTCAACGTCTTCGACAGCAACAGCCAGAAAGCCCCCGGGCGCTCGTGACGCCGCGCCTCGCTGCGCTCCTCACTCAGTCGCTCGCTACGCTCACTCCTTCCCTGCGGTGCTTGCGTCGTCGGGGCGCCGACGAGCGCGCGGCCCCTTTCAGTCCCACCCGTGCTGGATGTGCCGGTCACCTCCGAATCCGGGTCGCTCGACGACGGTTTCACCGGCTCGTTACCTCCCGGGTTGGCGATCCTGTAGACGGAAACCTCTCCAGAACGATCAGTTGAACACGTCCAGTTCCGCCACTACGAATCCGAGCATCCCACGACGTAGGAGAGAAATACCTCAGGTGGAGACGTCCTCACCGGCGGTACTGATGGCACCATCCAGTCGGATGAGAGCTTCGCTGACGGGATTGTCAGTATCGAATCGGTACCTCCGTGGGCTGGTTCCCTCGACGTGTTCGATGATTCCCAGTCCCGCCAGCAGATCGATGTGCCGGTTGACTGACTGCCGGCTCACGTCCGCCATGTTGGCGAGTTCGGTCTGGTTGAACTCCCGGTGTGGCGGAAGGTCGAGCAACGCGTCGATCATCATGCTCACGCTCTCGTTTTTCGTCAGGGCCAACCATCCCGATGGATATTCTTCGCGGAACGAAACGTCGGTATCGGTGGTCGTCTTTCGAGGGGCGCCTTTATTTTCACTCATAGTGGGGGGTGGTGGTGCAGAGTCGGTGGAGTCGATCTTCCACTGGCGTGCCACCGTAGTCGCTGTCGTAGTGCCGTTAACGACTACTCCGAAGCGAAGGATGTTAAATCTGATGGAAACAATTGGAACATGGATGTTACACGAGTAAAACGGAGAGGACAGAGCACTTATGAGTTTGGTAAGATAGACTAAAATACGGAAATCGACACATGCCCTCCGATCGGAAACCGGATTCAACGGTCAAATGTGATTTATTGTGGAAACTTTGTCGGCGGCACGGTTGGAGTACCCCCGTCCCTCGTGACGTCCTCGTCAACGACGCTCTGGAGAGTACAGAGCAAGGGCGCGGGAAACAACTCGTGGCGGAATTGTTGGAAGAACCGTACATTGCGTACCAGCGCGGGAAGGGATATAGCGTCGAAAACAGCCCGGATGCGCAGGCGAAAGCGGCGTTTCGGCTCCGTGAAACCTGCGGGTATTCGGGGATCCAGATCGAGAGTACGCTTTCACGGTTCGACCAGGCCGGTGGATTCGAAGCCTACGACGGTGACGACGTGTTCGATACGGGCGACGGCTGGTGATGCGCCGGTGAAAGGTTTGCCTCGATGCAACGCCGGGAAGAGTCGAGCGCGAGCCCTTTTAGACCTCTCCGAGGAAGGTGGCGGCAATCTCCGCCAGCCGGCTGTGCCGGCCACCTTAGAATGCAGTCGTGCCGGCTACCTTCGCTGGCCGGTGCTGATCGTCGCCTACAGCGCCTCCTTGTACGCTTCCAGGGTCTTCTCTATATCTTCTTCCGTGTGCGCGTAACTGAGGAACTGCGGTTCGAACTGGTCGGTCGTCAGCATGATCCCGCGGTCGCGCATCTCGTGGTAGAAGATGCGCTCCCAGCGCTCGGTGTTGGCGGCGGCCACGTCCGCCCCGTTCTTCGGACAGCGGTCGTACCGCGGGCAGGCCTCCCGCTGGCGACACCCCGCCTCGCAGTGCCCCTCGAAGGTGTCCGGCGCCTCGCGGATGAAGATGACCTTGAACATGCTGTCCCGGCCGACGACGGTGTACTCCGGCGCCTGGTCCTCCACGACGTCCTGCAGACCAGACCGGAGTTGATCCCCGAGGTCCCGCAGGTGGTCGTAGACGTCGTTCTCGGCGGCGTACCGGAGGGTCTCCAGGCCCGCGGTCATCGTGATCGGGTGGCCCGAGAAGGTGCCGGCCTGGAAGACGTCGCCGACGGGCGTGAACGACTCCATGATCTCGGCGGACCCGCCGATGGCGCCGACGGGGAACCCGCCGCCGATCACCTTGCCGAAGGTCGTAACGTCGGGTTCGACGCCGAACGCGCCCTGCGCACAGGAGAGGCCGCCGATGCGGAAGCCGGTCATCACCTCGTCGAATACGAGGAGTGCGCCGTACTCGTCGGTGAGGTCCCGCAGGGTCTCCAGGTAGCCGTCGACGGGGTGGACGATGCCGCTGTTGCCCAGCATCGGCTCCAGCATGACGGCTGCAATGTCCTCGCCCCGCTGCTCGAACACGCGCTCGACGGCTTCCTCGTCGTTGAACGGGACGGGGATGGTGTGCTCCGCGAAGGCAGGGGGGATGCCCTCGCTCGATGGCCCCCGTTCCTCGTCGTCGCCCTCGACCAGGGTGGATTCCTGGGCGCCGTGGTAGTTGCCCTGCATGACGACGACGTCGTTGCGGCCGGTGTACCCCCGCGCCAGTCGGACCGCGGAGGTGGTCGCCTCCGTCCCGCTGTTGACGAACCGGACCTGCTCGACGCTGGGGACGTGGCGGGCGACGAACTCCGCGAGTTCCACCTCGACCTCCGTGGGGACGCCGTACATGGGCCCGTCCGAGAGCTGGGACTGGATGGCGCCCTCGACCTCCTCGGGGAGCGTGTGGCCCAGGAGCAGCGGGCCGTAGGCCATCACGTAGTCGACGTAGCGGTTGCCGTCGACGTCGATCAGGTGCGCACCCTCGCCGCGCCCGACGAAGTTGGGGTACGGATAGGCCGCCCGGACCGGCGAGTTGACCCCGCCCGGGGTGACCGATAACGCGCGGTCGTAGAGTTCTCGGGACTGCTCGTACATGCGCGGGCGTTCGCCCGGGGGGTGAAAGTACTTGCCGGCTTCGGTGCGGAGGGGCTCAGCGGCGTCGGTGCAAGAGGGTCCAGTCGGCATCGGTGCAGTGGGGGCGTGGCTCCCGTGCGGACGGGGGTCGCCCCCGCGGATTCCGGAGAGATTCTAGAGAGACCTTGCACGCTCTCCGGACGGAGTTCGGGAATCGCTTATGGGCGGTTCCGGGCCACTTCGAGCCGCATGACGCCGAACCGACGCACGACGCTCGCACTGCTCGTAGTCACGCTGACGCTGGTCGGCGCCGCGGCCGCCGCGACGGCCGGCCCGCTCGGCGCCGACGGCGCCGCCGATACGCCGACTGAAACGCCGATGGACGACGGCATGGGCGACGACGATGGAATGGGTGACGACGACGGAATGGGCGACGACGAGATGACCGACACGCCGATGGACGACGGAATGGGGGATGATGGGATGACGGACACCCCCATGGACGATGGCATGGGTGACGATGGGATGACGGAGACGCCGATGGACGATGGCATGGACGACGAGATGACCGACACGCCCATGGATGACGGGATGACCGACACGCCGATGGACGACATGGACGATGACGGCGACGAGGGCGGCCTCCCGGTCGTGCCGCTGGCGGTGGCGGGGCTGGCCCTGGTCGGCGTCGGCGCCATCGTGGCCTACCGCCAGTGATCGCGGTGACCGGGCGCCTCCGTCGGATCGTCGCGCGCTGGGGGCCGCGGGCGCTCGTCGGCCTCGCCGCCGGCCTGGCAGCGGTCGCCGGCTCGTACGCCGCCGTGGGGTTCACGCCGGAGTTCGTCGTCGCGCCCGTCGCCAGGTTCGTCACCGTGACGATGCCCGACGCGGTGGTCAGGTTCGCCATCACGGTGCTGGGCGACCTCGGCGACCGACTGGCGCTGGCGACCGCGGTCGGGCTCTCGGTGACCCTGCTCGGCGCGGCAGCGCTGGCCGGTGCCGTGTTGGCCCGCCAGGCGGCCGTCCCGCGGCTGGCCGGCCCATTCGCAGCGCTGGGCGTGGCTGCCGTCGCCGCTCCCGTCACGGGGTCGCTCCCGTCGGGAGTCGCCGCGGGCGTCGGCGCCGCCGTCGT
Source organism: uncultured Halobacteriales archaeon (assembly GCA_964435625.1). Classification (GTDB taxonomy): domain Archaea; phylum Halobacteriota; class Halobacteria; order Halobacteriales; family PXRE01; genus PXRE01. The sequence goes on from CAYTAG010000059.1 coordinate 15,490, forward strand.
CGTCGGGGTGGCGAGCGTCGCGCCGGAACCCGACCCCAGCTTCGAGGCCCGACGGCGGGTCCTGGCCAGCGGCGTCTCCGCGCTGGGCGCGAGCCTGTTCGGGGTCGCGCTCGGCCACGGCCGCGGGCCGGGCCTCCCGTCGGACGTCCCCTCGGACGGCCCCGACCCCGACCAGCGGAACCTGCTGGCCGCCGGGGACGAACGGACCCTGGCCGTCGACGGGATCGAACCGCTGGTCAGCGAGGACTTCTACGAGGTCGACGTCAACCAGATCGACCCGACGCCCTCGCCCGACGACTGGACGTTCGGGGTGGCCGGCGAGGTGGCGGAGTCGGTGACTTACGACTACGACGACGTGACCGGGCGGCCGGCCGAACACCGGTTCGTGACGCTACGGTGCGTCGGCGAGCCGCTGAACGGTGAGAAGCTGGACACCGCCCTCTGGACGGGTGTGCCGGTCGCGGACCTGGTCGAGCCAGCGAATCCCGACGGCGACCGCGTGTTCGTGCGGGCCGCCGACGGCTACTACCAGGAGTTCCCCGCGGCGGCGCTGGGCGACGCGCTGCTGGCCTACGAGATGAACGGCGACCCGCTCCCCCGCGGGCACGGCTTCCCGGCACGACTCCTCGTGCCGGGCCACTGGGGCGAGATCAACGTCAAGTGGGTCACCGAAATCGAG
>CAYTAG010000060.1:0-14711 GCA_964435625.1 uncultured Halobacteriales archaeon
CTGGACGGCGTGCTGGCCGAGGAGGTCCGCGAGAGCCTCCAGGCCGACGTCCAGGAGGAGTTGACCCACGCCCAGATGCTCGGCGAGCGCCTGAAGCAACTCGGCGAACGGCCGCCCGCCTCGGCGGACTTCGAGATGCGCCAGGAGTCGCTGCAACCGCCCGCCGACAGCACGGACGTCTTCGCGGTCATCGACGGCGTCCTCGACGCCGAGGAGGACGCCATCGAGACGTACAAGTCGCTGGTCCAGGCCGCCCGGGAGGCCGACGACCCCGTCACCGAGGATCTGGCGGTCACCATCCTGAGCGACGAGGAGGCCCACCGCACCGAGTTCCGCGGGTTCCGGAAGGAGCACCCACGCGACTGACCCGGCGGTCGGGAGTCGTCGACGTACGCACCGCCCGGTTAGTTCCACGTTCGCTACACGGCGAAAGCCCTCAAAACCCCCCAGCCGACTGAAATAACGATCACCGAAGACTGCTCCGGCGTCGCCACCGTTGCACGTACGACGCCCGGTTTCACTTTTGTACTATCCGTATTCTTAAGAAAATTTGAGATATATCCGTCTCGATAATTCCCGCGTATGCCAGACACCGACCGACCGCGCGTCGCCGAATGGTTGAGTAACCACCCCCGAATGATGGGCGCACTGTTCGTCACCCTCGTCCTGCTATCTAAAGCTGGGGCCGCCGTCGCCGGACAGGGTAGTGCTATTGCCGGACCCTGAATCATCGACTTTGAATTCATCTGACCAGACGAGTTGCCGCTCGAACTCTATCGGGGCCTGTTCCAGGGTGAGAAACGACGCGAGTTCCTCCTTCGTCACCCGGAACGTATCGACGTAACCGTACGGGAGATAATGGGTCGTAACGCCCTGGAGATACGGTGACGTAAACCCACCAGGTGTGTATGCCGACGTCGATGGATACGCGTAAAAGTCCAGTTCGAACTCGTCGTCGGAATCCGACGTCCGCCGGAGGACGATCTGATTCGGAAGGGAGCCTTTACCCTCGACTAACTGCACGCTCCCGTCCCCGACCACCACGTACTCCTGAATCGTCGAATGTTGGTCGTTAGTGATCGAGAGCGCGCTGCGGAGGGTGAACCCGGCGTTGAGCAGGCGGGCGATGGTCCGGCCGGTCTTCGTCGCCACGTCGTTGCCGACGTCGACGAGCGTCACGACGCCACCGTGGCTGCCCGCGTCGATCAACGCCTGGCCCTGCCGGTAGGACGTACAGGCGTTCAGCAGAAAGGCGCGACAGCCCACCCCGTCCAACGTTTCAGCGTCCAGCGACCCGTCCGAACAGCCGAACCCGCGACTGTCGACGTGACCGATGTAGTGCAAGAGATCGGTCGACGAAGCCAGCACGTCCGCCAGTTCCTCGCGGGTGAGACTATCGTGGACGGTGACGTCGAAAGCGACGAGGTCCCGCAGGCCGTAGTAGTGCTCGACGACCCGCTCGGCGTCCATCGGCGGATCGTTGCAGACGACGTCGATGGCGATCTCCTCGCTGTCGGCCGGCGAACGGTCCTGGCGACGCCGGTACGTCTCCGGGGTCGCCTTGTTGGCGCCCAGCGGAATCCACTGTCCGAGCCACTCGTGTTCGATGGCGGGCGCCTCCGGCGGGACGATGGTGTTGTCCTGTAACGACCAGTCGGACGGCGGCGCGCCGTCCTGCGGCTGGCGCAAAAACTCGTTGACTTCCGTCAGTTGGGCCTCACGTCGGGGCGAGTCCGGTGGCCCCTCGCCACCGTCTGCGCCGGGCGGGGCCGTCTCGGTGTAGGGACACCGCAGCAGCGGGAGTTCGTTGACGATAGCGGGCAGCGACTCGACGTAGGGGACGTCGCTGTCGACGTCCGGCTCGGGCTTGACGTCCGTACAGAGGTGCCAGGTCGGCCGGATCGATTCGATCTGATCGATTGGGAGATCCAGATACCGCCGCAGTCGTTCGCCCAGCGGTGCCTCGTAGAGGGCGGCGAAATCGATGGACTCGTCGAGTAACTGCTCCAGTTGGGTTCGCTCGTGCAACTCGACCGGATACAGTCCCTCGGTTCTGGTCACGCAGTCCATGAAGAACACGTGCTGGAACAGGTCGTGCACGGTGGCCTGGTATCCGTCCTCGCCGACGAGTGACTGTTCGAACTCGTCACAGCGCAGCCGCGGCTCGGGACCGGGTTCCAGCGCCGCACCGAGGTAAAACGCTATCGGCGCGGCCGGATAGACGTACTGTACCTCCGGCGGCACCTCGATGGTCACCGGCGAGTCCGGCCGGTCGAGATTATCGGGAACGTCGAGGGTCGGCCCGCGCTCGAACGCGGGCGGGTGTCCCCGAAGCGTGCCGAACGAGCGTTCCGGCGACAGGGTCTGCAACGCAGAGCCGAAATAAGAGATGGCAGTCATCACGTCGGTAGGATCGTCGGGCACCTGGATCGTCGCCGCTGGCGAGCCGTAGAAGGACCTGACGCCCAGTTCGACGGCCGCGTTGCCACCGAACGAGAGAATCACCGACTGGTCGTGTCGGCGGATAGTCACGTCGGCATCGGTCTGCAAGTAGATGGTCATCGGTGCGGTCGACAGTTGGGCGGTTAGCGGTCCGGATTCACCCAGATCGGACCCCTGGGAGGGATCGAACGTCGAGACGAACTCGCCGTCGGGGTCCCGGAACACGACCGTCAGGAGCTTCGGCACGATCAGTCCATCCGTCCGGAACCGCACGGCTTCGTCCATCGAGAACACGAAGTCCTCGGGATCGGCCGGTTCGAGGTCGACGGAACCGGAGGTAAACAGCGTGAACCGGGCCGACTCGATGGGATCGAAGATGTGAATCCCGTCCTCGTCGTCGAGCGTCTTGATCCGCGGGAGAGCTTCGTTCGTCGCTGTCATCGTTGCGTCGTCGATCCTTTGGATCGGTGCCTTGACGGGGCGGGCAATGAATCTATCCCTCGCTCGCTCTGGCGACGATCCTCATTCGAATCGTCCCAGCGGAAGCCAGTCGGAGTTACCGTATTCCGGGACCCGCCACTGGTGCTCGGGAGGTGTGTTTGGAACTTTGTTGCGAGTAGTCACCATTGCGTCGACGTGATTCAGTAGCGTTTGGGCGGTCTCGGTTTCCGGCGGCCGGTGCAAATGATAGTGAACCATACCTTGATTGCCAGTAACGGTCGAATTTATGGCCGAAACGGCGTCGATCATCTCGTCAGGACCGTCGAGTCCGTCGAGTCTGTAGACGCCGACCCGGAGCTGGGACGGTGCCAGCGGACTGGCCTCGGCAGTAATAGCCTCGACCTCGTCGATACAGTCCTCGATCCCCTGTCGCCGTGTTAGTGCTGGAATTTCGGCGGGGTCGAACCTCGACTTCCATCGGAAGTCCTCGAAGCCGGCTTCGGCTCTGGTCGGATCGATGCAATCGACGATTCGAACGCCTGCGTCGTCCGGAGTGATGGCGCCAGCAAACCAGTTTTCGAGGGATTTCGTCTCTCGCAACCGTACCAGTATCCGCTTGCGAGGTTCCTCCGGATGTCCGAAGAAACGTCGGCTCACGAGCCACGCCGTCGGAAGCGTCATTTCCCCGGCGACGAGGATCGAACACCCACGCTCGCTGAGCTTGGACAGAACCGACCCCAGCCAGTGTTCGCCGCCCTCGCCCCGCAGTTTGATCGACGTATCCATGTCGTCATCCCGTTCAGTACGATTCTATTTATTTTTTGCCAATATTACTATTTTTAATTCGAAGTACAGATCGATTCTCCCGTCTCCTCGATTCCCCTCGCACCCACCCTCAGGATCGTCAGTGAATCCAGGTCCGGCTCGTAAATCCGTCCATTCCTCAAGTATACTCTTCCTACGCCGTGAAATCCTATCTTTATCGTCTAAAACTATGCAAGTATTCATACCGGCGGAACTTCGATACCCGGTGAATGGACGAGTCTGTACCCGCTCCGCAGAGCAGAGAGTCGGGTCCGTCGCTCGATGCGACGGCCGACCTCGTCGTCGTCTCAAACCGCCAGCCGTACCGCCACGACTACGACGACGACGGCGACGTCGAGGTCGACCGCCCCGTCGGGGGACTCTCGGAGGCGCTGGACGAAGTGCTCCGCCGCGACGGCGGCACCTGGGTCGCCTGGGGCGACGGCTCCGCCGACCGCGACGTCGTCCAGGACGACCGCGTGGCCGTGCCGCCGGACGACCCCGCGTACACCCTCCGGCGGGTCTGGCTGACCGACCGCCAGGTCGAGGACTACTACTACGGGTTCAGCAACCAGGTGCTGTGGCCGCTGTGTCACGGCTGCGTGACGAAGGTCCACCACGAGCGCGGCTTCTGGGACCGCTACCGGGCGGCCAACCGCCGGTTCGCCGAGGCGGCCGTCGAAGCCGCCGGCGAGGGCGACGTCGTCTGGTTCCAGGACTACCACCTCGGGCTGGCCCCCCGGCTGGTCCGCTCGACGTCGCCCGGGAGCCGCCTGGTCCACTTCTGGCACATCCCCTGGCCGGACCCGGGGACGTTCGAACTGTGTCCCCACCGCGAGGACCTCCTGGACGGCCTCCTCGCCAACGACCTGCTCGGGTTCCACCGCCCGGCGTACGGCGAGAACTTCCTGGCCTGCGTCGAGACCCTGGAGGGCGCGACCGTCGACTGGAACGCCCGCCGCGCGCACTACCGCGGGCGGACGACCCGCGTGGGGGCGTTCCCGCTCGGCGTCCCCGTCGAACGCATCCGGCGGAACGCCGCCGGCCAGGGTCACGAGCGACCCCACCAGCGGATCGCGGGCCGCCGGCAACGCGGCGCCGCCGGCCGGTCCGGACCCGGCGAACGCGACGCCCGCCAGCCCGACGACGTCTGGTCGCTGTTGCCCGGTGAGCCGGCCCTGGCGGACGTGAGCGTCGCCATCGGCGTCGACCGACTCGACTACACGAAGGGCATCGTCCAGCGCCTGGAGGGGCTCGAACGCCTCTGGGAGCGCAAGCCCCAGTGGCGCGGGGAGCTCACGTACGTCCAGATCGCCTCCGAGAGCCGGTCGCGGATCCCGGCCTACCGGGAGGTCCAGCGCGCGGTCAGCGAGACCGTCAGCCGGATCAACGAGCGGTTCGGGACCGACGAGTGGCAACCGGTGGTCTTCACCACCGCGACCCTGCCCAAGCCGGCGCTGTGCCGCTGTTACCGCCACAGCGACGTCGCACTCGTCACCCCCCTCAAGGACGGGATGAACCTCGTCGCCCAGGAGTACGTCGCCGCGAACCTCGACGGCCAGGGCGTCCTCGTGCTCGGGCGGGGCGCCGGCGTCCACGACCTCCTGGGCGACGGCGCCGTCTCGGTGACCCCGTTCGACGTCGACGGGATCGCGGACGCGATCCACGCCGCCCTGACGATGGCCCCGGACGAGCGCCGCGAGCGGATGCGGACGATGGCCCGGGCCGTGCTGGAACACGACATCGACGGCTGGCCCGACCGCATCCTCCAGTCGGTGTCGGCCCCGGACGCGCCTCGGATCCGGAGCTAGACGCACCTCGCGGGGTTCTACTTCGTTCGAAGAAATCCGGACGGGTGGGATCGGTCCGGGGAGCAGCGACCGGATCAGCGCGGCGGCGCCTGCTTCTCGATGACCTCGGCGGCGGCGCCGAGTTCGCCGGCCACCAGGACGATGATGTCGTCGAGGGTGACGATGCCGTCGAGTTCGCCCTCGTCGTCGACGATGGGGAGCCGCCGGACGCCCTCGTCGCGGAGCATCTGGACGGCATCGTAGATGGTCATGCCGGGGTCGCCCGTCACCACTCCCTCGCTCACGAGGTCGCCGGCGGTCCGGTCGGCGACGCCGGGCATCTCGCCGAGCGTCAGCGCGATCTTGCGGTCGGTGAGGACGCCCACCGGTTCGCCGTCCCGGGTGACGACGACGCTGCCGACGTCCTTGTCGGCCATCTCGACGGCGACGTTGGTGATCGTCTCGTCCGGCTCGACGGTGACGACCTCCCCCCGGGAGACTTCGTCGAGCGAGACCGACTGGGGTCGGGCGCCACCGGCACTCGGGAAGCCGCCGGTCTGCTGGCCTGCGGACTGCATCCCGGCACCGGACTGCATCCCCTGCTGGGCCCCGGCCGAGCGCATCCCCTGGCGGGTCTCGCCGGACTGCATTCCCCCTTGGGCGCCGCCCTGCCGGGTCTGCATCCTGGCCTGGCCGCTCGTTCCCCGCTGGCCACCCATTCCCTGCTGGGCTCCCATTCCCTGCTGGCCCTGCGTCGCTCGCTGCTGGCCGCCCATTCCTCGCTGGCCGTGCTGCGTGCCGGCCTGGCCGCCCCGTCGGCGTTGTGTCCCCTGCTGGGCTCCCATTCCCTGCTGGCCCTGCGTCGCTCGCTGCTGGCCCTCCACGCCTCGCTGGCCCTGCTGGGTCGGCTGCTGCTGGGTGTGGGCCTGGCTAGCGCCGTACTGCTGGCCCTGGGGTTGCTCCATCGGCTGGCCGCCGCGCTGCTGTCGCCCCTCCGGCTGTCGCTGCTGGCGTCGTTCTCCCTGGTGCTGGCCCTGGAACGCGCTAGGATCCTCTCCGTACATGGGTACCTCCTGCCGGTCGAGTAACTCGGCCGGCTGGTGGACGATAGGTTCGCAGGATTCAGTGATAAAACCGGCGGTCACCCGGGTCACGAACCCGTGGCCGGACGACGGGCCGTCGGTGGCACGACCGCGGTCGGCGTGCCCCGGGGCCGGCGACTCCGCCGTGGGCGGTCAGTCGGCGCTCGCGTCCGCGCCGTTGGACGTGATCGGGGCGCCGCCACAGTCCACGCAGACGTATCGACCGTCGACCGTCTCGACGATGGGCGCGTTGCACGGGACGCACTTCAGCCGCGCGCAACGCGCCGTTCGAGGATACCGCGACATCGGCGTCCGTTGGACGCCGAGACCCATAAGTACATGCCGCGTTTCGACCCCGCCGTCCCGAAGCGTCGCGTTACCCGCCGGATACGGCGCTGTTACCGGTTTTCGACGGTACGCGCCCTGCACGACGCCGCGGCGGGAACGTCCGCCCGAGCGCACGACGACGGACGCCCCCGCTGCGGCAGGACGAGGACGGTCGCCTCCACCGGGCGGGGGCCGCCCCACCGGGAGGGGGGATTATGGGGTCGGACGCCCAAGTGAACACGATGACCGACGAGAGCCAGGACCACGACGAGCGGGAGATGGGCGTCGACTTCGGGCCGCTCTCGGAGGAGCTGGACGAACACGAGTACCCGACCACGACGGAGCAACTGGTCGAGGAGTACGGCGACCACGAACTGGAGTACGAAGGTGGGGCCGAGCGGTTCGGCGACGTCCTCGGCCCGCAGGGCGACCAGACCTTCGAGGACGCCGAGGAGGTGCGCCAGGCCGTCTACAACATGGTCGGCGTCGAGGCGGTCGGGCGAGCGCGGTACTCCGACCGGGGCGACGACGAGAGCGAGGACCAGGAGTCGCTCTGAATCTCCCGCGTTACCTGCCGCTCGCGGCCGCTCGCGGGCCGTTCGCCGAACGCCGAATCGTCGGGCCGTCGTCCCCGTCCCGTCGTCAAATTCGACGGCGAGTGGAAACAGTCGCTTACGCCAGTTGAATCAACTCGGGTCTTTTCGTACGAGTGGACGGCACGTACCAACGCGCTATGACAGTACTAGCCACACGAGCAGTCGTATTGCAACAGGGCGTTCCGGACTTCCTCCAGGACACCGTCGCGAACGTGGTCGCGTTCCTGCCGCGGCTGGTCGGCGCGCTGGTCATTCTGTTGATCGGCTGGGTCGTCGGCCGGGCCGTCGCCGCGGTCGTCCGGCGGCTCGTGGACGGCGTCGAACTCGACCGTGCCGTCCTCGACACGCCGCTGGGGGACATGCTCGGGGGGAGCGAACGGGCCGTATCGAGCGCGTTCGGCTCGCTGGGGAAGTGGTTCGTCTACGCCCTGGCCATCCTGGCCGCCGCCGACGTGCTCGCCATCGCGCTGCTCTCGGAGTGGATCAACGAGGCAGTGACGTACCTGCCGGCGTTCATCGCCGGCCTGGCGATCATCGTCGGCGGGTTCGTCGTCGCTGACTTCGTCGGCGATGCCATCGAGCGGACGCAGGCGGCGACCGAGACGGCGTACACCTCCTGGGTCGCCACGGGCGTCAAGCTGTTCCTGTACTTCACCGTCCTGGTCATCGGCCTGGACACGATGGGCGTCGACGTCGGCATCCTGTTCGTGTTCGCCCGGGCGATGGCCTGGGGAATCGCGGCTGCCATCGCCCTGGGCGCCGGCATCGCGCTCGGGTGGGGCGGCAAGGACTACGTGGCGAACAACATCGACCGGTGGTCCGGCCGGGCCTCCTCCGGCGTCCCGAACCCGCAGGAGTCCTCCGGACCGACCGGCCCCGGCCCCGACGAGGGGCGACCCACCGAGGACGACTAGGTCGGTCCCGCGCAGTCGCGCCGGTCCCGGGCGCCGAAGCCCCCGGCCGGCGCTCAGTCGGCGGGGTTCGTGACGACGGCCTCGTCCAGCGACACGGCCCGGCCCGTGTGGCTAGACGCGTAGATCGCGTCGACGACACGCTGGACCGCCAGGGCCTCCTCGACCGTGTTCTCCTCGGGGGGGTTACCACGCTCGACGGCGTCGAGGAACATCTCGGCCTCGGCGAGGTGGCCGTCCCGGTCGAGTTCGCCGGTGACCGTCGAGGAGATGTGGTGGTCGATGCCCGCCGTCCCGGTCTCGTACAGTTCCAGATCGTCGCCGCCGACCTCCAGGCGGCCGCCGGCCTCGGTCCCCCGGAGGACGACCTCGTTGGTCGGCTCGCGGTTGGTGGCCCACGCCACCTCCAGGGAGATCGTCCGGCCGTCGGCACACCGTAGGAACGCGCTCGCGGAGTCGTCGACCTCGAAGTCGTTCCCGCGGTCCTCCCAGCCCGCGCCGAACCCTCCGGGGTCAGCGTAGTCCGGGCGGGAGCCGAACTCCGAGCGGCTAACGCCGGACACCTCGGTCACCTCGGGGAAGTTAAGCAGGTACAACACGAAGTCGATGACGTGCACGCCCACGTCGATGAGCGCGCCGCCGCCGGCCAGTTCCTCGTCGGTGAACCACGAGCCAGGTGCGGGGATGCCCCGCCGTCGGACGTAGTTCGCCTCGACGTGGGTGACGTCGCCGAACCGACCCCGTTCGACGTAGGACTTCGCGGTGACCGCGGCGGGCGAGAACCGGTTGTGGAACCCGACCATGCAGAACCCGGGCGAGCGCTCGACGGCCGCGGCGACCCGCTCGGCCGCTTCGAGCGAGTCCGCCAGGGGCTTCTCGACCATGACGTCGCAGCCGGCCTCCAGGGCGTCGACCGCCGCGTCCGCGTGGAACGCGTTCGGCGTCGTGATCACGACGGCGTCCACCGACGCCTCATCGAGCATCTCCTCGCGGGACTCGTAGACCGCGGCGTCGAACTTCTCGGCGAACCGCTCGCGGACGTCGTCGGCCACGTCCACGCCCGCGACGACCTCGGCGCCGAGTTCCCGCACGTTGGCGGCGTGGTGTCGCCCCATCGTACCGAGCCCGACGACGCCGATCCGCGGCCCGCTCATCGTTCGCCCCCCGGTCCGGAGAAGACGGCGGTTACCACGTTCGCCCGCCACCCCTTGGCGTGGTAACCGGCCGCGCGACCGGTGCCGAACTGCGTTAGTACGACCATACACTACGTAGGCCCCCCGTACGGTGAAAAGAATTCTCGTCAGGTACCTCCCGGGCGGCTACGCTTCGTTTCCCGGTCCTGACGGGGTACTTACCACTTGCGTCCCACTCCCTCCACGTTCGCTCGCCCGCCCGCGGACGTTTTCGTGGGTAATCGGCACCCTTCACACGGGCGACTGACGCGTTCGTTCGCCCTCGGCTCTCCTGGCCCGCGTGGCCCTACTGGAACGCGGGGAGCACGTCCGCCTCGTAGCCCTCGAAGAACGCCTCCTGGTCGGGGCCGACCTGGTGGACGTACACCCGGTCGAATCCCGCGTCCGCGAACTCCTCAATGGCCGCGACGTGCTCGTCGACGTCGGCGCCACAGACCATCGCCTCCGCGACGTCCTCCCGGTCGACCAGTCCGATCGCCTGCTCGAAGTGGACCGGCGTCGGGAGGTCCTGGCCCAGTTGCCCGGGCAGCGCCGTGTTCGGCCACCACTCGTGGGCCGTCTCGACCGCCGCCGACTCGTCGTCGTCCCAGCAGACCGTCAACTGCCCGGTCGTTGGAGCGTCGCCCGCCTCGTCCGCGAACGCCTCGACGACCTCCTCGTCTGGCGCCGTCGAGATCAGTCCGTCGCCGATTCGTCCGGCGGCGCTCGCGGTCCGGGGACCGCTGGCCGCGACGTGGATCGGCGGCGGTTCGTCCGGCACCGTGAACAGCCGGGCGTTCTCGACGGTGAAGTGCTCGCCGTGGTGGGTGTACTCCTCGCCGGTCCACAGTTCGCGCAGGATCTCGACCGCCTCCTCGAGCATGTCGAGCCGGACCGGGTGCGGCGGCCAGCGCTCGCCGACGACGTGCTCGTTGAGGTTCTCGCCCGTCCCGACGCCGAGGACGAAGCGCCCGTCCATCGCGGCCGCCGTCGTCGCCGCAGCCTGGGCGACGATGGCGGGGTGGAGGCGGACGGTTGGGCAGGTGACGCCGGTCCCGACTTCGAGGTCGTCGGTCGCCTCCGCGATCCCACCCAGGACCGTCCAGGCGAACGGGCTGTTCCCCTGCGTGCTGATCCAGGGGTGGAAGTGGTCGGACAGCGACGCGAACTCGAAGCCGGCGTCCTCGGCCCGTTGCGCGTATTCGACCAGCGCCGAGGGGCCGTGTTCCTCGCTGGAGAGGGCGTATCCGAGTTCGACCATGAGTAACCCGCTACGGGGACGACGTCCTTCAATCGCCCAGACCGTCCGGCGTCGTTTTACCATCCCTACAGTTGTAAAACTGCGTTACCCCCGCGAGGAACGGGAGGGGACGATCCGGATCGGCGTCCGCCGACCGGGCCACGATGGGGACCGTCACCGGAACGACGACCCACGTCCGGACCCGGAAGTACCGATTTAGATATAGCGAGATGGGATTTATACCACCACCGACTGCGGGAGAATCGCCGGACGGCAGCGGGCTGTAATGCTCTCCTTACCTCGTGCAGGTTACTCCGGTTTAGCCCGGTAAACGTGACAAACCCTAAGGGTTCGGACGCCGTCCGGTAGGCAACGAGGATGCATCCTGGAAACGCGGGGGCTTCGGGTCGAATGGACCGGCGACGGAGGGACGATGGCTGACGGCACGCTCGACGGCCCGGCCACGCCGCTCGGCGACGCCGTCGAGGCGTTCCTGGCGTCGAAGGCGAAGGCCCAGGGCGGGGGCGCCTACGTCAGCACCGCGGGGTCGGTGCTGGATCGCTTCGTGACGTGGGTTACCCGCCGGGGGATCGACCAGGTCCGGGATCTCGACAAGCACGCGCTGGCGGGATACGCGACCCACCTCAAGCAGCGGGTCGGCGCCGGAGGGATCACCGCGGCGACCGCCCACACCTACTACGACGTCGTCGCGGGGTTCTGTTCCTGGGCCGTCCGGCGGGACCTCCTGTCGACGAACGTCGCGCGCAAGACCGTCGCGCTGGAGGAACTCCCCGACGAGACCGGCGCCGGCGACGACCCCCAGATGTGGTCCCGGGCGACCGTCGACGGCCTCCTCCACTGGACGACCTGGAAGGTCGACGACGCGCTCGCGAACGACTGGGGACCGGTCGAGCGGTTCGTCCGGGACCGCGCGCTCGTCGCCGCCCTGTTCTACTGCGGGGTCCGGGGTGCGGAGGTTCTCAGCCGCAGCGACGACCCCCGGCGGTCCGGCCTCCGGTGGCGGGACGTCGACCTGGATTCCGGGGCGCTACCGGTCCTGGGCAAGTCCCAGGAGCGCGAGCACGCCCCGTTGCCGGACGCCGCCGTCCGGTACCTCCGGGGTCACCGGCGACACCAGCAACCCGCAACCGAGGACTGGCCGGTGTTCCGCTCGGCCCACCACCCCTCCGTGGCCGAGGCCGTCTGGGACCAACTGGGCGAGCGCTACGGCCCCGGCGGTCGGACCGAGATCGTCGAGGCCCGCCTCATGATCGGCGACGCCGAGATCGAGGACCTGCTCCGGGAGCACGAACTGGTGCCGCCGCCGCTGTCGACCAGCGGTGCGCGCCACGTGCTCGAACGGCTCTCGGCGGAGTCCGGGATCACCGTCGACGGGGAACCGCCGAAGCCACACGGCGCCCGCCGGGGACTCGGGGACGTCCTCTACCGTCGGAACCCCGTCGACGCCCAGGAAGCACTGCGCCACCGCGACGTCTCGACGACCCACGCCTCCTACTCGGGGATCAAGGCCGCCGAGACGAGCGCGGCCATCGACGAAGCGATGGCCGACGACGGCGAGTGACGGCGCTGGCGTGGAACGACCGCGCCGACGACGGGACCGCTCCGTCGGCGGTCAGATCGAGCGGCCCCGGTAGACGTGGGGGCCCCACCGCGCGACGAACTCGTCGTGGTCGATGTGACGGTTGGTCCGGCCGTCGACGACCCGGTCGTACCGGCCGTTCCCGTCCCGACCGCAGCCCGCACAGTAGAACCACTCCCGGCGGACGCCGATCTCGGTGTGTCCCTCACGGGGACACCGGAGCGCGTACTTCGGCGGTGGGGCGTTGGGGGCCACGCCCGGACGCACGGCCGGTCGGTACGTAAGTCACGTCCAACCGGACCGGAAGTGATAGCTCGCCTTTGACGTCCGGCGGACCGGTCGGTAGCCGAGTGGCACGTTCGACCGCAGAAATCTCGAGTTGGTCCGGCTACCGCTTCGGCTCCTGGAATACGACGCTCCCATCGCTGCTGATGCTGATCTCCTGGCCTTCGTGCTCGAACGACACCACTCCCGTGGCGTCGCCCAGTCGGCCGTCGCGCCGGAACAGCGACTCGACCGCGTCGACGTCGATCTTGTCCTGAATCGGTTCGATCTCGTCGGTTTCTTTCCCCGTTACCTCGGCGAGACCCGCGACGATGTTCATCATCAACGAACCGTCGTTCCCCCACTCCCGCCGGATGTACATCGCACCCGAATCCTCGTCGACCAGGTAAACCCCACCGTCGGGTTCTAGATCGTTCATGGTTGATCCTTCCCGGGACAATAACCCACGTTCCGGATGGCTATAAATGTACGTCAGACAGGGGGCATATAAGTGTACGACACCCCCAAGGTACCTACCATGTACGACGGCCGGTCGGTCCGGCCGCGTTCGCGGGCCGCCGGCCGGTCGCTCGGTCGTCGACCGCCGTCACGTTAACGGGCTGTAGTAAGACGCCACGGGGCCGGACACCTACGCACGATCTCCCCGAAGAGCTGTCGGAGTCCGGGACTCCGATGGAACAGGGAGGTCTCACCCGGCCGCCCGGCCCGGGACGAGCGGCGCCGTTTCGCGTCGTGGCTAAACGAGCTACGAAAGCTAACCAGCTAGGCGCGTCGATTAAACCGATAGGAAAAACCAGTCAGCCAAACGCTACGGGAAATCGTGTTAGCTAAACTATATCGGTAAACAAATCCACATAACATACCAGTTTTCCAATCCAACTAAACATGCTAGCTACCCAACCTAACTAGACAAACTTATTTAACAATTTGAATAAACTAACCTCTTAAACTATCCAGTTAAATCGCAGTACAGCAGCGGTTTAATCAGGTAGTTTAACTAATGGACTACCCCAGATCACAAATCCGATCTGCATAACTATCTTTATTACTGATGGGGAGTAACCCGCAAGCGAAAATGGTCCAGTATACCGTCTATTCGGAAGCTGGCGGGACGTACAAGACGACGACGGCGGCCAACGCCGCGGTCGCGCACGCCCGGCGCGACCACGACGTGCTGTTGATCGACCTGGACCCCCAGGAGGGGTCGCTCTCCTACGTGTTCGGCGTCGACGACGACAAACACGACGAGGACGCCGACAACCTCGTGCGGCACCTGATCAAGCGGCCGAAGGGGGACTTCGAGGACCTGATCCACGAAACCGACGAGGGTCCGGACGTCCTCCCGAGTCACGCGATGCTCGAACGGTTGAGTTCGCTGCTCGACCGGGCCCAGGAGATCGAGGAGATGAGCAACGCCGAGTTCGAGCGACACGAACGGTTGCTCAACGTCCTCGTCGAGAACGGCGTCCCCGAGGAGTACGACGTCATCATCGTCGACCCGCAGGCGACCGCGAGCGACGCGCTGTACAACGCGATCTACGCGACCCGGACCCTGGTGAGTCCCGTCGAGCTGTCGGGGAAGGGATCGCTGAGCCTCGACGGCCTGGACGACCTCGTCACGAACCTCGAACGGGACCTGGAGATCAACGTCGGCGTCGCGGCAATCGTCCCGGGCAACGTCGGGCAGACGCGGGCGAACGAACGGTACAAGAAGGAACTGAAGGAGGATGGCTGGGACGTCCCCGTCATGATCGGCGAGCGCGAGAGCCTGATGCAGGAGATGTGGGACGCCAGGGGGTCGGCATTCAAGGTCTACGAGGAGCAGTACGTCGACGGCGAACCGGGCCAGCGCCGACGGCGGGACAGGGAACGGGAGACCCTCGACCGGTACGACGAACTCGCGACCCACATCGAGGAGATATTCCAGTGAAACCATGACGGGGATGAAATCGGGGGCAGGCGACGACCCCTTCGCCGACGTTAGGGGGGAAACCGACGACGAATCGGAGAACGACCAGTCG